>CAVOFA010000110.1:0-9013 GCA_963694865.1 Gammaproteobacteria bacterium
AGTTCAAGTTAATTTAAAAGGCTTCACGAAAGTTCGCATCGCACACCTAAAACTGTTCGATAAATAGGGGCGGGGGAACAAAATTATAAAGTACCAACTATAAAAAAGGGGCGAATGAATTTCCTCCGATCCCATTTTCAGAGAAGAACACTGAGTCCGGCAGGGGCTTGGGAAGGGGTGTTGTTTTGCAGTGACTAGCGCCCAGGGATGGAGCGCGGGACGGGCCAGGGATGGCCCACCGGAACGGGAAAATAATACCCCTTCCCAAGCCCCGTTACACGCATCACCTATGTACTACTAATTGGCCGCTATTTTTTGTGTGGATAACGCAGGGCCGCAGCCAAAATAAAGAAGCCCAAGTTTTCCTAACTATTTCTCAGACAGTGCCATTTCCAACACTCGGACTACGTGCAAAGCTTCCCGTCCGGTGCCATCCTGAATCTGACTGCGGCAGCTGGTACCGTCGGCGATTATCAGCGTGGCGCTGTCGGCTGCTCTTACCGCCGGTAGTAAATTTTGTTCGCCCATCTGCATGGACATGTCGTAGTGCCTGGCATCGTAACCGAAGCCCCCGGCCATGCCACAGCAACTGGACTCGATTGTTTCCACCTCGAGATCTGGTATCAAGGCTAACAGCTGTTGCACCGAAGACATGACGTTGAAGGCTTTTTGGTGGCAGTGGCCGTGGAGCAGGGCCTGGTTTACTGGCAGGGGTTTCAATGTTAACTGTAGTTGGCCTTGCTCATGCTCGGCCGCCAGAAACTCTTCCAGTAAGAACGCATTTGCAGCCAGATCGGCTGTGGCTGTGCCTGGCAACATGGACGGGTATTCATCGCGCAGAGTCAGCAGACATGAGGGTTCCAGTCCGATGATTGGCACTCCGCGTGCGATGAAGGGCGTAAGGCTAGTGATCATGCGTTCAGCCTCGACCCGCGCCTCGTCAACCAGCCCGGCGCTGAGAAAGGTGCGACCACAGCACAGCGGTCGACCGCTATCTTGGGGTTTGGGACAGGACACCTTGTAGCCAGCGGCGTTTAACACTGCCAGCGCCGCCCGTGCGTTCTCCGGTTCGAAACAACTGTTAAAGGTGTCTACCAACAGCACCACTTCTTTTGCATTTTCTGCGTCGAGTGATTGCTGTGAAATTTCCTTTTCGGCATCGAATTGATCGCGGCGCCAGCGCGGCAATCTGCGTTTACTGCTGAAGCCCAAAATCCATTCCGACAATTTAGCCAGGCCGGGTATCTGGTCGCGCAGGTTTAACAGTAGAGAAAAATTTCCTGCCCAATGGGCGTAGCGCGGCAAATAGGCAATCAACTTTTCTTTCAGAGGCAGTCGATGTTTTAGATAATACTGATACAGGAATTCGATTTTCATCTTCGCCATATCCACACCGGTAGGGCATTCGCGCTTGCAGCCCTTGCAACTGACACACAGGGACATAGTGTCGTACATTGCCTCTGAAACCAGCGCGTCGGCGCCAAGTTGCCCACTAATGGCTAGACGCAGGCTGTTGGCGCGACCACGGGTTAGATGTTGCTCAGCGCCGGTGACTCGATACGAGGGGCACATCACGGCGACATCGGCCTTGCGGCAGGCGCCGTTGTTATTGCACATCTCTATGGCCTGGTTAAACCCACCCCAGGACGACCAGTCCATGGTGGTTGCAATGGCATCGGCAGCGTAGCCGGGGGCGAAGCGAAACAGATCGCGATCATCCATTTTCGATCCGCGCACGATCTTGCCGGGATTAAAGGTGCCTCCCGGGTCGAAACTATCCTTGATCTGTTCGAATGACTCTACCATGCGACGGCCAAACATGGGTTCGTGAAACTCCGATCTGGCGAGGCCGTCGCCGTGTTCGCCGGAATGAGAACCCTTGTACTCCCGCACCATCTCCAGGGTTTCTTCGACGATGGCGCGCATCTTGGTGGCGCCGGATGCTTGCTTCATATTCAGAATAGGACGGACATGCAGGCAACCTACGGAGGCATGCGCATAGAAGGCGCCAGTTGTCCCGTGTTTGTGAAAAATATCTGTTAATCGTCTTGTGTATTCGGCGAGATCCTTGAGGTCCACAGCGCAATCTTCTATGAATGAAATCGGCTTGCCGTCACCCTTCATCGACATCATGATGTTGAGACCGGATTTTCGTACTTCCCAGATAGACTGCTGGAATTCGGCATCCGTTGCTTCTACCACGGCATTTTCGAATCCCAACGATGCCATCAACTCGACCAGCAGTCGCATATTCCGTAATTGCTCTGTCTGTTCTTCGCCGGCAAATTCGACCAGCAACAGGGCCTCGGGTTCTCCCCGCACGAAACGCTCTACTATTGGTGCGTAGAGAGGGATGTCCCGGGCCAGGTTAATCATGGTGCTGTCCACCAGCTCAACCGCCGAGGGATTTAGCTCGACGATGTGCTGGGTAGCATCCATAGCTGCATAGAAGCTGGGGAAATGGCATACGCCCAATACTTTGTGCGTAGGAATAGGCTGCAGGTCCAGATGTATGCGCTGGAAAAATGCCAGGGTGCCTTCCGAACCTACTAACAAATGAGACATGTTAGGAGTCTGTTCGGTAAGCACGTCAATATTGTAACCACCGACCCGTCTTAACAGCTTGGGAAATCGCTGTGCTATTTCCGCCGCTTCCCTGGCGCCCAGTGCCAGTAGCTTGTCGAACAATTGCCGCTGACTGGTGTCTGAATCATCGAGCTGTCGCGACGCCAGGGACGTGAAGAGAGCCTTGCTGCCATCGGCGAGCAAGGCATCGATAGCGCGAACATTGTGTACCATATTGCCGTAGCGAATGGAGCGGGAGCCGCAACTGTTGTTGCCAGTCATACCACCCAGGGTCGCACGGTTGGCTGTCGAGACATCCACCGGGAAAAACAGGCCATGGGGCTTGAGAAAGTTGTTGAGTTGGTCCAGCACCATACCCGGTTGTACGCAGACGGTGCGTTTTTCGGCGTCGAATTCCAACACCTTATTGAGGTGCCTGGTGGTGTCCATGATCAACGCAGCACCAATGGCCTGACCAGTCTGAGAGGTGCCGGCGCCACGGGGTAACACAGGAATGCCCTCATCTACGGCAATTTGCAGCACCTTCTGTACATCTTCATCGTGCTTTGGAATGGTGACGCCAATGGGTTGGATCTGGTAGATCGACGCATCGGTGCTGTAGCGTCCGCGGCTAAAGTCATCGAAGAATACTTCGCCCTGCAGCTCTCCTCGCAAGCGTGTCGCTAAAGCACTTTTACTTCGATCTGCCATCTATTTTGGTTCCAGTAGATAAGTACAGACTCATCATTATTGTGCCATGGAGTGTAGACGCTAAGCCTGTAAAGCGCTATAAGGAGTTCGCTTGGCTTTACAATTTTTCTGAAATTATTCGGTAGCAATTTTCTACTATTTGAGAAGCTGGGCAGGAGCGAGACGATTGGAAATGGAAGCGCAAGAGTAAGCTAGAGAATGATTACACGACGCAAAGCACTGAAGGCCTTTGGCTTCGGCTCACTGGGAGCGAGCACGGGACTGTATCTGCCATCACTTACTGTCGCCCAATCGATAGCTGACGCGGGCAACCCGTTGAAAATTCCTGCTCTGGCGCAGGGCGAGTTAGTTGGCAACGTCCGCCAGTTTCAATTGCGCTTGCAACAGGGGAGCAGCAGTTTTTTCCCCGGCACCACAACCGCCAGCATCGGCATCAACGGTGATTATCTGGGACCCACCCTGCGGTTTCGTCGTAACGAGTTGGTTTCCCTGCATATCGACAATCAACTGAGAGAACCCGCCAGTTTGCACTGGCATGGTTTCCACGTGCCCGCCACCGAAGACGGCGGTCCGCATCAGGTGGTCGCAAGTGGTGACACCTGGAACCCACAGTTTACGGTGGTGCAATTCGCAGGCACGTTCTGGTACCACTCGCATATGTTGGATACCGGGGGCGAACAGGTTTACAAGGGCCTGGCCGGCATGATCATCGTCGAAGACGATGACCAGCAATTGGAACTACCATCGACCTATGGTGTCGATGATATTCCCATGGTCGTGCAGGACCGGCGCTTCAATGAAGACGGTTCTTTTCGTTATATGAATGCCTACGAAGACACGGTAGTGGGGATGCGCGGCGATACCATTTTGGTCAATGGCACGCGACAGCCTTACTTCGAGCCTACCACTGCCCTGGTGCGGTTTCGCCTGCTCAATGCCGCTAATGCCCGCACCTTCGTTTTTGCTTTTAGTGATGGTCGGGAATTTCGACAAATTGCCAGTGACGGCGGTTTGCTGCAAGCACCGGTGACCATGAGACAGTTGGAATTGACTCCGGCGGAGCGTGCAGAAATCGTGGTAGATTTTAGTGATGGTGCGGATGTCAGACTATTAAGTCTGGGAAAACCGTCCAACTTTCCTGAATTTCCCGGCGCCATGAGTGGCATGATGCGCTCACTGAATGCCCAGGATTTCGAAATCCTCAGTATTCATGGCCAGAACGGTCTCAATGACAATGCCATAGTTCCTGAGCAACTTACGTCTATCTATCGCTTGCCGGAAGCGGCTGCCACCAACACCCGGCAATTTAGACTCTCCATGGGTTCCGGCATGCGTAGTGGCGACGACCGTGGTCCCGGAACCGGCAGTCGCAATGGCAATGGCGGTGGCCATGGTGGTGGCAATTTTTCAATAAATGGCCGGCGTATGGAAATAGACTATATTAACGAAAGAATTCAATTCAATACCACGGAGATCTGGGAGTTGTCTAACAACTCTCCCATGATGCACCCCTTTCATGTGCACAATGGTCAATTTCAGCTTCTCGATCGCAACGGCCGGACACCACCGGCAAATGAAATGGGCTGGAAAGATACGGTGCAGGTGGGATCGGGTGAGTTGGTGCGCATAATTATGCGCTTCACTGATTTTATTGACGATGAAAATCCCTATATGTATCACTGTCATATTCTCGAGCACGAAGACCGCGGCATGATGGGGCAGTTCCTGATAATAGAATAATTTTGTTAACAGGAAGTAATTTCTTAAGACTGTTTTAGGATAAGATCGCTATAGTGATATCCCCGCAGTAAAAAGGGTCTAGTTCTGATCGGCATATACCATCGTACCCACATGCTCGCCCTTGACTGCCCGCGCAATATTCTCTGGATTGCGGCCATCCACCAACTGAAACTCACGAGTCTGTTGGGCAGTTTCAAGCACTTCCAATAACATCTCGTCGAAAGGCAGCGTTGGTAGATTTTCCTTCCTCAGTTCGGCCACACTGATGCGATCGATAAACTGGGCCGCTGCATTCAGTTTTGGATCTTCTGTGTACAAGCCCTTTACGTCTTTAACCAGAATGGTAGATTTACAACCGAAGCACTCAGACAATATAAGGCAACCGGTGTCGGTTCGATGGGGAGGTATTTTCCCCAGCGCCGGTGGATGCTCCCACAATGAGTAGGGGGGCACGCCATTGAAGATGACGCCAGGAGCCGAATGAATAAACAAAGGCAGTAAATGCCCGAATATTTCCGGTGGAATGGCGACCACCCCGTGGGGTGCTAACAGCGTGCCCAGAATATGTGCATTGCCAAGCGCGTCGGCCATAGAAAGTTGAGCCAGCACACCAGTGGGCAATTCCAGATCCAGGCCCACCGAAAACACATGACGACTGCGGGCGCCACCACCAACTCCGAGGATGAGCTTCTCTTGCTTTAAGATCTCCCCCAGCATTGCAACCACGGGCAAGACTACGTCGCGTCCGGCTTCCAAAATCGAGCGGCTGCCAATTTTCACTACGTGAACATTTGGCAACATGCTGACTACCGGGGTGTCCGTGGCGGCCATGACGTCTTTATCGAGCAGACTTTCTCCTGCCAGCAGAGAACTCATATGTTGGCGATAGTCAAAATCCCTTGCCATAGTCAGTTATCCTGGTCTTGCATCTTTTCTAAGGAGAACTCAGTCCGAGCTAATGATGGTGCCAACGTTTTCACCATTTAACGCCCGGGTCAGATTTCCCGGCACCATGCCATTGATGATCTGGATTGAGCGGGTGTTCTTCGCGTTCTCCATCATCTCCAATACACTGTGTTCGATTACCAGATCTTGTAGATCCATGGCCTTTAGTTCTTGCACGGTAACCCTGGGTATATGTTTTGCATTTCGGTTCTTCTTGGGGTCGGCGGTGTATAAACCTTTTTCATCCTTAATATAAATCATTGACCTGGTACCAAAGGTTTCGCTCACCAGGTAAGTACCGGTGTCGGTACGATTGGGTGGAATGCGACCCACTTTCGGATTCGGTTGCCAGAATGTATAAGGGGGCATACCGAAGAAAATAACTGCCTGCCTTTCCGCTAAATATAACGGCAACTGCGGAAACTGAATAGGCTCGATAAAGGGAATGCCCTGGTCGGCCAAAAGATAATGCAGCATGCGAGCGTTCTGCATGCTAACAAACGTGCCGAGTACACTTAAAACGCCAGTGGGCATGCCGAGCTCAATGCCGACGCTATAGGCATGGCGCGCCCGGGTGCCTGCGCCGGTACCGATTATCATCTTGTGATGGGGTAAATTGGTCTTAATTTCTTCTATTAGTGGAAATACAGCTTTGCGTCCACGATCGATGATACTTTGACCGCCGATTTTAATTACATTGGCAGCGGGCAGAATTCGCATTGTGGAAGGATGGTCGGTCCAGGCTAATAGTGACTTGTCTGTGAGACTGCCATTGACCAGTGCCGAGCCCAGTTCGCTGAGTAAAGTGTCTTTCATCGTTTAATTCTTTGTCTGCATCAATCGATAGCAAAACAGTAAAACAAACCAGCTCCACCAGTGCGTTCAAGATCCGCCTGGCTGCAACCACTGGAGCTGTGGGCAGAATTCCACGAACTACCGCTATCTCCCGGCCCCATCCTGTCATGGTGGCCCACCTGGGCGCGACCGGCGTCGCTGGAGGTCCAATTGCCACAACTACGCTCATTACCGGGCGTGAATGCGATGCCGTCAGCTTGGGAGCCGGTAAGAATGTCGTGGGTATTGGGCGTGTCACCGACGCCGTTGACCGGATTAAGCCGCTCTGTTGCGGCCTTCTCCTTGTTGATGCGGTTGTCACCCCCATGAAGTTCCTCGATATTTGCCGCGATGAGCAACCCCTCGGCGTTATACCAGGGGCCTTCACCGATCCGATCGCGGGCATTTACAGCGCTTTTATCTGCGCTTGCCGTGATGCTGAGATAGGCGCGCCAGGTATGATCCCCCGCGTACTCTGCGCTTGCAAGCGACTGGCAATGGGCATCGGCTCCGGCCAGGCCTCCAAGATCGCCACCGTTTCCGAGTCCGCGGCTGGTGATAAAGAAGCTTGTCACCGACTTGGCGCCACCCATGGCAAGTACTTCGGGGACAACTTCTGTATTGTCAGCGCCCCAGGCCTGACCGCAGGCAATGATAAAGGGGATGGCATACGGCATGTTCAGCAGCCTGGTTACACTCGCCCTGCATTGTTTCACGTTCATCTTGTTTTTCTCTTATGTAGTAAAGAAAGCATAATCGGTTCTGTCGCAAAAAACTCTAAAAAAAACCCAGGACATCACTGTAGGGCTCAGAGCCGCCCAGGATTAACGCCGTAGTTTTTCACCTGTTCCAGCTTACGGATGAGCGATTGAAGCCTTGCTGATAAAGGCTTCAATTTGATGCGTATCAAGATCAATAGCCCTGGACATGTGGTAGATTACCGGCATTGTGAATAGTTTTATCAGGCAGAGACCGTCTACCACGGCAATAGTATACCTATTGCTGGTCGTGCTGCTGTTGTTACGGGTAGGCGGCGCAGTCAGTCATTATTGCTTCGACGGCATGGAACCCGCCGTTACCATACATTTCGACAACCTCAGTGGTCATGTCCAACATGATACTGCTATTGGTCACACCGACGTTGAGAAGCAGGTTCTATCGGATAACCTGCTTAGCAAAATATTCGAAGTTGATTTGCTGCCGGCAATCGCGGTGCTTTTCCTGCTGGCTTTGCTTCCGCTTGGCAAGAGTTACAGCTATTTGCAAGTAGTCGTACAGTTACGCAATCAATCGAAAAATTATCGACCGCCTCTGCGAGCTCCTCCTCTATATTCCTAGCGCCCTATGGGGCGGTCCCTTAGCTTTAATAGTTAGAGCCCAAATAAAAATTCACCCGCAAGTAATTGGCTGGTAATCGCTAAAAGAATTTTTCTATGGCCCTGATTATTCTTGAAAGCTGCGTCTTGCGCGCGCTTTAGGAGTGAACACCATGATGTACAGGAACAACCTGGCGGGAATTATAGTTGTCGCCATCTTATCGAATATCAGTTGGGTATTTGCAGCACCTGCTGAACGCCTGAGCTTGCGTGATGCCATTGCTCTGACACTGGAGAACAATTCTCAATTCAGAACCTACCAACTGCGAGCCGACGCTCTCTCCGGCGAACTACAAACCGCGCGGCTACGGCCGGCGCTGCGTCTCAGTACTGAATTAGAGAATGTAATCGGCACCGGTGATCTTAATTGGTTTCAGGGCAGTGAGCTGACCCTGATGCTATCGCAAGTGATTGAACTGGGAGACAAGCGTGGTGCCCGTAGCAATATTGTCAGCCAGCGGCAAAATCGCTTGCAGGCGCAACAACGAGTGCTGGAACTGGGCCTGCTGTCTGCGACCACAACTCAATATATAGAGCTGGCGGCAGCAGAACAAAGGCTCAATCTGTTAGTGCGTTCCACCCAGCTTGCGAGGGAGATACACGCGGCGGTGCTCGCGCGGGTGGCGGCGGGAAGGGCACCAGACGCAGAGCGAGCACGGGCTGAGGCGGCCTTGAGTTTGTCCGAACTTGCAGAGCAGTCCGCGGCTTTTGGTATGACTACCGCCAGGGTCAGACTTTCCAGTATGTGGGGAGAGTTGCAACCGGATTTTTTGGGGCAGATGCTAATTTACTCCAGGTGGAGCCCCCTGCGCCGATTCAGTCTCTGTTAGAGCGCCTGCAAG
>CAVOFA010000111.1:0-8870 GCA_963694865.1 Gammaproteobacteria bacterium
TGACTATAGAGGATGTTATTGTTGCTGGCTGCTATCGATGAAGCCACCCTTATTTGGCATATTGATCTCGGTCAGACTTTCGCTGTTGAGTATCTTGTACTGATCGATAATGCCATTGAGATAAAGCACGTAGGCGGTGACCTGATAGACTTCGATGTCGCTCAGGGATTTTGGCGCGGTGGCTGGCATGGCTCTGCGCACGTAGTCAAACAGGGTGCTGGCGTAGGGCCAGTAACTGCCTACGGTGCGTAGCGGCACGCCGTCAGAGTGCATATCGCCACCAACAAGAACCGTATTGCCCGACGTACCTTCGCCATTGGGGGCGTGACAGGTGGCGCATTTAACGTCGTATACTTCCTTGCCCTGCAGGGCTGTGCCGCTGCCTGCGGGAAAGCCAATGCCATCGGCACCGGCAATCAGATCGAAATTCTGTAACTGACTCTCGCTAATTGGTGTGCCAAGTCCCACGGACTGGGCCTGGGAAACTGCAACCGAAAGCAACATGAGTTGGCTGGCAGCGACAGGAACAAGAACGCGGATTAGCTTTTTACGCAAAGACATTTCTCACCTCCCCGGTGGCGTTGACTGACCAGCTTTGAATGCCGTGGAAATGATAACGGCCCAGGGTCCCACGTGCACTGATCAGACCATCGCGGTCAGGCTGTATGTTGCCCTGGCTATCGGTGGCGCGACTTTGCAGGATGGCGCTAGCGCCGGACCATTGCCAGGGGATGCGAAAGCGCGCTAGGGCCTTGTTAGCATGCTGGTCATCGAGCATGGCATCGGCCCAGGTTTGGCCGCCATCCGCGCTCACCTCGACCCGGCGAATACTGCCACGACCGGACCAGGCAATACCTGTTATTTGATAGAGGCCTTGCCTCTGCAGGGACATTTGCCCCGAGGGCGTAGTAATGACGGACTTGGTTCCCATGGGCAAGGTAAATTGCCGGCTGAGGCGATCGGGCTGGGTGTCGGTGTATTTACTGGTTTCATCCCGGAACTGGCTGGCGCTGCGGGTGAGCTTGATCTGGGTCAGCCACTTTACGCTGATGTTGCCTTCGCAGCCGGGAACTAATAAACGCATGGGATAACCCTGCTCTGGGCGTACTGGCTCGCCATTCTGATACAAGGCCACGAGGACATCATCCATGGCTCGGTTGAGGGGAACGGAGCGACCCATACTGGCGGCATCGGCGCCTACTGCGCTAACCCACTGTGCTGCCTCCTCCACGCCCGCTTCATCCAGCAGAGTGGACAGGGGAATCCCGGTCCACTCTGCGCAGGAGACCAGTCCGTGCAAGCTCTGCGCCGTGCCATTTGCTGTATTAGCAGCCCATAGAGCACCGCTGTTGCCAGAACACTCGAGGAAGTAGATCTTGCTTACCATGGGGTACTTCAGTAAGTCTTCGTAGCTAAATACCAGGGGCTACCTGACCAGGCCATTGATGACCAGCTTGTGTTGCGAGGGATCGATCGCCGGCACACCGGAATGATGGCGCTCAAAATGCAGGCCATTGGGTGTAATAGTTCCCTGTATATGTTGCAGCGGTGAGCGTGAAGATCCCCCACCCGGGTAGTTCGGATTGGGACTGCCTGCGGCGCGCTGGAACTGATCGGCGAAGCCGGAGCGACTGCCATAGCCGCTGGCGCCGGGGCCCGGTGTTTTGGACCAGGCTGGAATATCCAGCAGCAAGCCGGCATCGGCGGCCAGCGCCGAGTTGGCAACTGCTACGCCCATGCCAGTGAGCCCTAGCCCCAATAAATGTCGGCGGTTAATCAAGCCGTTGCCAGCCACTTTTTCCAACTCTAGATTCTTCATAGTTAATAGCCCAGATGTTTTTTTGCTTCCTGCACTGCAGGGTGACTGTCGTCAACCCATACCGCCAGTAGCGATTCATACATGATTTTCGCCTTGCTGCGCTCGCCCATCTTGTCATAGCTACGCGCTGCACCCAATAGTGACAAGGGTCGATTGGGCATGCGCAAGAGGGAAGCTTCGAATAACTCGGCGGCAGCTGCAAACTCGTCAAGTTCCAGCAGTTGTTCGCCGGCAAGTTCGTGCACCGGTTTTAGTGGATTGGCGGCGCCGTTCGGTGGCCGTTGGATTTTCGTAAGCTCCACTGCCTCTGTTAACAACGCCAGTGCCTGTTGTCGCTTCGGCAAATCTACCAGGGCCTGGCTACTGGCTTCTTTCAATAAGGTGAGTGCCGTTACTTCCATGCTGGCTATTGTCAGTGCGCCATTGTCAGGGCTAGCTGCCGACAAGCTGTTGAGCCGATCAGCTATCTGCTTAGCTAGCGCCAGATCGCCGAGATTGGCGGCACTGAGCCCGAGCGCCAGTAGCTCGTTGGCATTCAGGTCCTCGGAGAATTCCTGTGTCTGCCAGTGCTGGCTCTCGATGATGTGGCGAGCCTGCATGCTGCGAACAACGCCGTCGGAACGGCCATCGCCAGGATTTTTTTTCAACACCTCTTTGGCTCTGGCGATCCAGAGTTTTGAACGCTCCAGATCACCGCGCTGTAAATCACCGTACTGGCCCCAGTCTGAGGAGTGGTTCAGGTCACCCACGGTGTCGCCGGGCTTCCACAATGCGACACCGGCACTGAACGCAGATTCGTTCCACTGGGATACTTCGTTCCACATTCCATGTTGAATAAAAATGTGAGTGGGCATATGCCGTGCATGGGAAACAGCCGGCGCTATGCTGGCATATTTTCTGGCTGCCTCCAGTGCGATGGGTGCGTGTTGCGGATCGTCGAAGGCATGGATCACGTAGTGCGGAGCGCCAGGATGGTTATCATTTTTCTTAAACAGCTCCAGCGCCAGTGCGCCGGCCTGCATATTGATACGGTTTCTGGCTGGCCCTGCCGCTGTCGCTCCAGCCAGCATGGCGACGGCATAGAAGGCCTTGACCTCATCGTCATCGGGGAAGCTTCGATACAGCTCGGCCATGGCATGCATCCAGCCGGTGCGACGCTCGGCCATGCCACCTGCGGTGAGAGCGTAGGCCTCGGCGGCCAGCAGAAAGCCTTTCTCTCGCGCTGTTGGCGCCTTCGCGAGGCGTGCCTCGTGGCTAGTCCCCAGCCGCATTAGCGCCTGCCCGGGACCGTCATCCAGTTGTCCGAAAAAAGGGTGTTGATAGGTGAATGCCTCACCCCAATAGGCCATGGCAAAATCCGGCTCAATTTCCTGGGCCTTACGAAATTCCGCCTGCGCCTGAGTCAGGCCAAAACTATGCAGGTAGCCAACCCCTAGCAGGAAATGTTGCTGCGCTGCAGGCGAGCCGGATGTGGGAAAATCGAAGTTGCCAATTTGGTCAAATTCCGTGGCTAAGCTGCTGTTGAATACGCTTGCTGTGAACACCAGCCCGAAGAATAAAGCCGTTTTTTTACCCATAACATCCCCCGAATTCTTATTCTATACCGCAACCAAGGGTGCCAACTCCGCTACAGCATTGCAAGACCTGACTTCCATTTTCTTGAACCCGGTTTTTCTATTGATGATCTGCAGTCAAATGATCGCCGATCACTCGAATGAATGCCGGCCCGTATTTTCCCAGTTTTCTCTCGCCGACACCGCTCACCAGGCTGAATTCATTCATAGTCTGTGGCAGGTTTACACACATCTCCTGCAAGCTGCTGTCGTGAAAAATAACGTAGGGGGGTACCCCTTGTTCCTCAGCGAAGATACGACGACAGTCTCGCAGCGCTTCCCACAGTGCAATATCCACATCCAACGCCAGTGGTGTCCTGGTCTGCCGTTTCGCCGCTTTAGGTTTGATGTCGCGGCGTAGTTCGATAGTCTCTTCGCCGCGTAACAGCGGTCTACATGTTGATTCCAGCCGCATTGCGCCAAAGCGCTCCAGGTCGACACTGAGAAACCCCCGTGCAACCAGCTGCCGGAATACCGAGCGCCACTGATTGCTGTCCAGATCTTTGCCAATGCCATAGGAAGAAAGGTGCTGGTGATTGAACTGGAATATTTTATCGGTATCGGCACCGCGCAATACGTCGATCAAATGATTGACGCCGAAGCGTTGCTCGGTCCGATAGGCAGCACTCAGTGCCATTCGTGCTGCTTCGGTACCATCCCAGGTCTGTGCCGGCTCTAAACAGCTATCGCAATTACCACAGGGTTGCTGCAGAATTTCGCCGAAGTAGGCGAGCAGAGTCTGGCGTCGGCAAGTCGTGATTTCACACAGCCCCAGCATCGCGTTGAGTCGATGCTGCTCGGCTCGCTTGAATTCTTCGTTACCCTCTGAGCCCGCCATCATCTGCCGCAATTTAATGACGTCTTGCAGGCCATATATCATCCAGGCATTGGCCGCTTCGCCGTCGCGCCCGGCCCGACCAGTTTCCTGATAGTAGGCCTCAATGGTCTTGGGCATATCGAGGTGGGCTACGAAGCGTACATCGGGTTTGTCGATGCCCATGCCAAAGGCGATGGTGGCGACGATGATGACGCCTTCTTCGCGCAAAAACTTGCTCTGATGAGTGGCTCGGGTAGTCGCCTCCAGACCGGCGTGGTAGGGCAGGGCATTGAAACCCTGGTCCTGCAGCCAGTAGGCAATATCTTCAGTTTTTTTGCGGGACAGGCAATAGACAATGCCGGCGTCATCGGCGTGTTCCTGCTGCAAAAATTTGAGGAATTGTTGCTTCGCATTGTGTTTCAGCGCTATGCGATAACGGATGTTGGGTCGATCGAAGCCGGCAATGAAATGGCGTGCCGCGGAGAGTTGAAGACGCTGAATTATTTCCTCTCTAGTACGATCATCGGCCGTGGCAGTCAGGGCGATCCGCGGTACATCTGGAAACAGTTCATGCAACAAGCTCAATTGCAGATAGTCGGCGCGAAAATCGTGACCCCATTGGGAAACACAGTGGGCCTCGTCGATAGCAAACAATGAAATGCGGGCCTGCCGCAGGAGGCCAAGGGTTCTTGCCTGATTGAGCCGCTCCGGGGCGATATACAGCAAGTCCAGATTGCCGGCTAGCAAGCTTTGTTCGATTTCCTCGGCGCTGTTTCTATCGAGAGTGGAATTGAGAAATGCAGCGCGCACGCCAAGCAAGCGTAGAGCACTGACCTGGTCCTGCATCAAGGCGATAAGTGGAGAGATGACGACGCCACAGCCCTCTCTAACGATGGCGGGAAGCTGATAGCACAGCGATTTACCACCACCGGTTGGCATCAATACCAGGGCATCACCGCCTTCGATGACGGTGTCTATTATTTGGTCCTGGGGTGGTCGAAAGGACGAAAAGCCAAAAACAGACTGCAGGATGTCATGTGCACTACTCATTGGCGCTCAGTATACCGTATAGATAACACATACTATTCTGACAATTAATGATAGACGCAATGAGAAATTCTATAAACAAACACTGCAAATTAGTTTCCACTATTGATTTCATTGCGCAGCCATCGCGAGCAGGCAAGATGGCTACTTTGAGAGTTAAATGCGGGCCAGATATACAAGGCAGCACCCCTAAATCATTGGTCAGGGTAAGACGGCTACAGTTCGGGTTCAGCCTGCAGAGGTACTTCGGCAATGGTCCATGCACAAGCCCCGCTGCACGCAGAGAATTAATTGATCAGAGTGTTAACTGATCAAGCAATTCTCTGCATCTGTGAGGCGTCCTGATGCTTTGAGGCTGCTAGCGTAGTCCAGTCAAGCTAGCCAGATATTACGATGGTGCGGAGGAATTGTTCGTGGTTCTCCCAGCGGCTTATCTTCTCTGGCATCTGAGCTTCGGTAAATTGCACATTGCCGTTAGTATCTGTTACTCGGGATACCATCGTATGCTCGCCAGCACTGGCATTGCTCCATTGGTATTGAAACAACTTCCAGGAGTACTTCGTCGCCGCAGGGTCGAGCTCGGCTTGACGCCAGGGGCCATTATCGATCTTGATCTCAACGCTGCGGACAGGCGTACCATCGGTTAGCACGAAGCCTGAGATCTTGTGAGTATTCCCTGTTCGAGTGACTCGGGAAATGGCGGATTTTAATTGAATCCTTGTCACCGAATTTTCTACCCAACGTTCACGATCCCCGATGATTTCTTTCTTTAAGGTGACATAGTCTCGCCCCATGAATCGACTCATGAAACGTCTGTCCTGCACGTGGATCTGCGTCAGCCACTTCACATTGGCGACGCCATAGAAACCCGGAATCAGAAGGCGTAAGGGTCTGCCGTGAAATTGCGGTAAGGCTTCACCATTCATTTGCAAAGCCAGCATGTTCTCCTCGCGCATAGCGTCTTCCTGTGGCAGGCTTCTGGCAAAGTTTTGGTCGACATCAGTGTCGCGAATTAGCTCTGTTCCCTCATCGGCCCCAAAAAACACCACTTCCTTGCCTTCAGGCTTGATCCCACATTCCAGTAATATTTGTCTAAGACTCACTCCACCCCATCTCGCATTACCAATCAAGCCATGATAGAGCCTGCTGCTATTGCCACCACATTCAAAACCGGCATCTTGTTGAAACTGGCTTTTAGCTTGTAGATCGCTGAGGGTGTACTCACGCTCATTCTCCACCAGACCGGTTACTTTTAGGCGATAGTTGTCTACATCCACCTCTGGTTGCCCGTAGTGTTGCACGACGTAGAAGTCGGCGTTGTCAGTATAAAAAGAGGAAATCTGTCGGGTATCGAGGAAATGGGTGCCGCCTGGTATAGCAGGGCCGCGTTGGAAGTCTTCCGGCATATCGGAAAAGGGCACAAGCACTTCATTCTGCGCCAGTGCCGGCATGGCCCAGCGTGGTAATGAGGCTACGGCACCTAGTGCCAGCCCGGTGTTAATGCTGCGCTTTAACAGCGCTCGGCGGTCAATTTTTTCATCGTGCATTATCATCATCTCCCTTTATAGTTCTTATACTGGAATCGCTTGAGTGTGGTGCATTGCGGTAAAAAGCACAAGTCCCACGGGTTGACGCAATATGCCTCAGGGCATAGCCTCTGGGGATGTCGATCCAGAAGTAATTATCCTTGCCGCCTGCCTCGCCTGCAGAGGTTTGATAGTATGGACTTCGAATCGAAAATAGTAGAGAGCCGGACCTAATGGAAGCAGTATTAAAAGCAGCGATCGGTGAGTTTTTTGGTAGCGCTCGAGAGGAAGCGCTGCGGGTGTTTCATGGTCGTGGTCATTTGTACCCAGGCCTTGAACATGTTTGCATCGATTGGTTTAAGCCGTTGGTTTTGGTAACCGCCTACGGCGAGATTGCCGATGCTGGAGAATTATCTGCCGATATTGTCGAAGCGGACAAGCTCGGTCAGGTCAAATCTATAATATTGCAAAAACGTTACCAGCAGGGCGCGCCGGTGGAGTTACTGTTCGGCGACGACTTGCCCTGTCTTATTGTGCAGGAGAACAAGTTGGTGTTCGAGGTACACCCGGGCAGGCAACAGAATGCGGGCTTGTTCCTGGACACGCGGCCCTTACGTGAGTGGCTGCAAGCTCACAGTGAGGGCAAAAATGTGCTTAACCTTTTCGCCTATACCTGTTCACTTTCAGTCGCTGCACTGGCCGGCGGTGCCACTCGGGTGACAAACGTCGACATCAGCAAGACCAGCATCAATTGGGGTGAGAAGAACCACCAGCTAAACAATCAGCCCATGGATCAGGTCAAGTCTATTCCCTACAACCTGTTTCGATCCTGGGGCCGCATCCAGCAATACGGCCGTTACGATCTGGTGGTTATCGATCCGCCGACGCGGCAGCGTGGCAGTTTCGATGTGGAGAAAAACTATCGAAGTGTAATCAGGAAATTGTCCAAAATGTGCAAACCTGGTGCCGATATAATAGCCACGGTAAACAGCCCGTTTCTCGAATCCAACTATCTGTTGGGTCTGTTTTCAGCGAACTTGCGGAATGCCGAGTATGTGGAGGCAATTCCGGCGGCAGCAGAATTTGCTGACAAGTATCCGCAGCGAGGCCTGAAGATTTGTCGTTTCAAGTTGACCTGATTATGTACAGGTCTGAATGCACGAAGTCCAAGAGCCTGTCTGCCGTATTGCCTATAATTGCTTCCGCCAGGCGCGAACGGGACAATGCACCAATCACGATTACCTCCGCCTGCAGAGATTCCTGACTCTGCAGAATAGCGTTTACCGGCGTTTCATCTAGCAAATGAATTGCGCTCGGGCTGAAAGCGTAGCCGGCCAGTAAATCTTCCATTGCCGCGCTGTGTGATGCCAGAATCGAACCGGCCTTGGCAAAAGGTCTTGCTGACTCTGAATAAGCATGGACAACGTGCAGGACCCCGGCGAGCGCTTTCTCTATCTCGAGAGCCGTGTTCAAAATAGTGAAGTCCAGTCCTTCTGGTTTGTGGTGGCTGTTAACCGGATCGACCGCCGCCATTATCACTGGCGCTGCCGTCCAGCCATTGTCCTTGATAAGCAGCAGGGGTTTGTGACAGGTTTTAACCAGTTGCCAGGTGTCGTGGGACAGGTTCTGACGTTCATAGGGTTTACGCAGGTTGACATGCTGGATCACTAAATCCACGTCCAGTTCTTTGGCTTCAGCCGCTATCTGCTCGTATCTCGGGAAGGTCCAGTGCACCCGACAATCGGTCTTGACTCCCTGCGCCTGTAGCGCGTCAGCAAAGACCTGCAGGCGCTTTTTCATTTTCTCACAGAACCATTTGCGATGAATAGCGGCATCTTCGCTAAAGTTTGTGTAACTGTCATGCAAGAACTCTTCAAAGCCGCAGCCAACCAAAAAGAATTCGGCTTTACTCTTGTCGGCAATTGTACCCCGTCAGCCCTAGTTGGACATAATTGGCCCATTGCTTAAGAGGTACTTTTAGCTCATCGTCAACCCGAGAGGAAAACGATGATGAGAAAGAAAAGAAGTGCCGAGAAGACAGTTCGTGA
>CAVOFA010000112.1:0-8856 GCA_963694865.1 Gammaproteobacteria bacterium
GCTTCCAGGTAGCGAGAAGCAGGCATGCAACAAGTAGTTGAAATGTTTACCGACGGAGCTTGCCGTGGCAATCCCGGTAAAGGTGGTTGGGGGGTCTTGCTGCGGTATGGGCAGGTAGAGAAATCGTTGTTTGGCGGTGAACCGATGACGACGAACAACCGTATGGAGCTTACTGCGGCGATCAAAGGCCTGGAAGCTCTCAGCAAATCCTGTGCCGTGAGTATCACCACCGACTCCAAGTATGTTTTAACCGGTATCACCGAGTGGGTGACTAGCTGGAAAAAGAAAGGCTGGAAAACCGCAAGCAAGAAGCCAGTTCTCAACCTGGAATTGTGGAAGCGGCTTGACGAACTTGCCGAGTTACACCAAATTGAATGGCATTGGGTGAAGGGGCACAGCGGGCATACCGAAAATGAAATTGCTGATGAACTCGCCAACCGGGGCATCGACGAAATGGAAGTTTGAGGCTTCCGATCAGGGATCAGCGGCTCGGTTTACATGAATTTCTACAGGTTAAGAGAATGCGGCAAATAGTTTTAGACACAGAAACAACGGGTTTAGATCCACAGCAGGGCCACCGCATCATCGAGATTGGCTGCGTAGAAATTGAGAATCGAAAGCTTACCGGTAATCGCTACCAGTGCTATCTCAATCCGCAGAGGGATATAGACAGTGCCGCCTTCGAAGTTCATGGCATTAGCAATGAATTTCTGGTGGATAAGCCGCTGTTTGCCCAGGTGCGAGATGATTTTGTGGAATTCGTCAGGGGCGCTGAATTGGTGATTCACAATGCGCCATTTGATATTGGCTTTCTGAACAGCGAACTGGGCTTGTTGAATTCTGATAGTAAATCGATGGAAGACATCTGTAGTGTACTGGATACCCTGGTACTGGCGCGAACAAAGCATCCGGGCCAACGCAACAGCCTGGATGCGCTCTGTAAGCGATACCAGGTAGATAACTCACAAAGAGAGCTTCACGGTGCGCTATTAGACGCTGAGATACTGGCCGACGTCTATCTGGCGATGACCAGCGGTCAATCCAGCCTTTTGCTGCAGGATGAGGACGCGGAAGTAATGCAGAGCCACAAGGCCAGCAGAAAGTTGGATCTGCAGCGGCCTCCGCTGCCTGTAATTCTGGCGCAAGCGGCAGAGTTGCAAGCACATCAGAAGCGCCTGCTGGAAATCGGAAAAAGCAGCGAGCAGGGCTGCCTGTGGCTCGATCTGGATGCTGATGTCGAGGACAGTGGCGTGGCCAAGTCCGGTTCAGGCAGGGTATGAAATCTGAGCGGTTTATCTTGAATAGGCCACGCATAAGCTATAATATCTAGCGCTTTTCGGAAAATCAGTTTCACAAAAAACTTAATAAATACAGTGAACTGACGTAAAGAAGAATTACAACCATTTAGTCGTAGTTTTGGCGGATATTGCCGCAGAAACAGACAGAAAATAAGATAAGGAATTAAACCTATGGAAGAGCTTATCTGGACCAACGAAATGCTGGTATGGCGCATTGGCGGTATTGGGCATCATGGTTGTCGGATTCGTCATGCACAACCGCCTGGGTTGGGAGCCGTGGTTCGTGACGGCGATAGGCTTGACCGCGTTGGTGTTCATCGGTAAAGACATCGATATGGAAGAGGCATTCGCCCATACGGAATTGGCCCTGCTGATGTTTTTCATCTCCCTGTTTATCATCGTCGGTGGTGTCGAACACAGTCAGTTTCTCGAATTCCTTGGCACCTTTATCGTGCCGTATGTTCAGAGTGATCTGCTGATGGCGACGATAATGTTGATGTGGATTTCTGCGGTACTGTCGGCGGCCATCGACAATATTCCATTCACTGCAGCGATGATTCCAATCATCCTGGGGATGGAGGCGCAGGGAATTAATGTGACGCCACTGTGGTGGGGACTGGCAGCAGGCGTGGGCATGGGGGGGGGAACGGCACTCACCTGGGTTCTACCGCGAATGTATTTATCGTTACTATCACTGAAAAAATGGCCAAAGATGCTGGTGATCCAAGCCTGGCGATTACTCCTGGGCTGTGGTTCAGAAAGGGCTTGCCGGTTATGCTTATAACTCTGACGTCCTGTACCGTCATCATGTATTTCTTCTTCGACTTCTTCGCGGGAGCTCAAATTTAAATTGCTGCTGCGCGTCGCGCCAATTGGCGCGATGCATCAGCACATCGGTTTCAATGGGCCGCTCCTACTGTCTGATGTTTTATTGTGCTCTGGTCGTCAGGCGCAGTGTTTCTGGTAGGCCAGGTTAGCGCTATGGTTCAACGCAGCTATTTCCCAACTATTGATCAATTGCTCGAGACGGATCGTTTCGTCCTGCTGTATGACAATCAGATCGTGGTACGGGACAATGAATTCCTTTGGGATAGTTCAGAGCTACATGCCATCTTCTCCATTGGGGCGGAATTTTTCGTGCTTGACGAACTGTTTGAAGCGGGGGTTGCGACTACCTTTATCGCGGTGCTGGCAAGGGAAAATCCAGCCGAGATATTACGGGCTGAAAACCGCTCTTTACGCAGCTTGTTGTTTGAATATGACGAGTCCGCGCTAAACCTGGCGGGCAAGGCCAGCCAGATTCTGGATTGGTATAACACCCACAAGTACTGCGGCGCCTGTGGCGCTCCTACAATTCAGCACGAAACCCAAAGAGCAGTTAATTGCAGTGCCTGCGGCAGACAATATTTCCCACGTATCAATCCCTGCGCAATAATGCTGGTGGTGAACGGGGATCAAATATTGCTAGCCCGCAGCGCCAGGTTCAAGACCGACTTTTTTAGCTGTCTTGCAGGCTTTATCGAAGTAGGTGAAACTCCCGAGCAGACCGTAGTGCGCGAAGTCAGGGAAGAGGTGGGTCTGGAGGTGCATAATGTCCGCTACATCAAGAGTCAGTCCTGGCCCTTTCCGTCACAGTTAATGCTAGGTTTTATTGCCGAGTATAAAACCGGTAAAATAGTAGTGGAGCCAGAGGAGATCGAAGAGGCTCACTGGTACAATGTGAGTTCGCTGCCAAAGGTGCCATCACCGGCCATTAGTGTGGCAGGGGAACTGATCCAACATTATGTAAAAGAGCAGTCAATATTAGAATGAATAATTGTCGCAGTGCTAGCCGAAGATCATTTGGCAAATTACAGGAGCAAGATTCTTGGAATATTTAATCCAGTACGGAATGTTTTTCGCCAAAGTGGCAACGATAGTTGTGGCTATAATCATTGTGCTAGGTGCGATTGTAGCCAGCGGCAGTCGGCAGAAAAAAACTGGCAAAAAAGGCACTATAAAAGTCACCTCTCTTAATGAACATTTCGACGAAATTCGAGAAACCCTACGAGATTCTATCCTCGATAAAGATCAGCTAAAGAGAATTGATAAAGAGGAAAAGAAAGCAGAAAAACTAGAGCTGAAGCAGACGAAAGCAAATGAAAAGAAAAAACAAAAAGATGACAAAACCGAGGAGATAGATTCGAACCCGGACGCGAATAGGAAAAAACGCAGCTATGTGTTGAATTTCACCGGTGACATTGCAGCAGAAGCGATTACATCGTTGCGCGAAGAAATCACAGCAGTTCTTACACTCGCCGAACAATTAGACGAGGTTATACTCAGGCTTGAGAGCCCGGGGGGTATGGTGCATGCCTATGGCCTGGCCTCATCACAGTTGTTGAGAATTAAGAACGCAGGTATTCCTCTGACCATTTGTGTCGATAAGGTCGCTGCGAGTGGCGGCTATATGATGGCGTGTTTGGCCGATAGGTTGGTGTCGGCGCCCTTTGCCATAATTGGATCAATTGGGGTGTTGGTGCAATTGCCTAATTTTCACCGCATCTTAAAAAAGAATGATATTGATTTTGAAATTATCAGTGCGGGAGAATTCAAACGCACACTAACCACCTTTGGTGAAATAACCAAGAAGGGTAAAGCCAAGGTGCAGGAAGATGTCGAGACGATACACGGAATTTTTAAGAACTGGGTAAAAGACCATCGCCCCAGCGTAGATATAGACAAAATCTCGACAGGAGAGACCTGGGTAGGTATGCAGGCGAAGGAACGTTACATGGTGGATGAAATTAAAACCAGCGATGAATGCATTCTGGCTGCCTGTGAAACTGCAGATGTGTTCGAGGTGGAATTCGAGATTAAAAAAACTATTCAGGACAAATTGAGTTCTGCCTTGCCAGGAGTAATTGAGAAGGTGCTGCTGAATTTGACCAGTAAATCAAAAATTGATGAATACCAGTAAATCATCTATCTAATAAAATACACAGGCGGGTTAGTTCTTTGCAAAAATTTACAGCGTTGCTAGTCGAAGAAACCGAAGAAAAGAGGTTCCAGTCATCAATTACAGAGCGCGAACTCGCCGATTTGCCCGCGGGTGAAGTGCTTGTCAACGTGCAGTATTCGTCTCTGAATTACAAGGATGCCTTGTCTGCGAGTGGTAATAAAGCAGTAACCCGGTCATATCCTCACACACCGGGTGTCGATGCGGCGGGTGTGGTATTGGAAAGTAGCAATCCCGACTTTGTCGAAGGCGACAAAGTAATTGTTACCGGTTATGACCTCGGCATGAATACTTCTGGTGGATTTGGCCAACGTATCAGGGTGCCAGCGAACTGGGTAATCAAGTGTCCTGAGGGTCTAAGCCTAAAAGATGCAATGATACTGGGAACTGCTGGTTTCACTGCAGCACTTTGTATCGAAAAATTATTAACGAATGGCGTGACGCCAGATAAAGGCACGGTTCTGGTTACCGGCGCTACTGGTGGTGTGGGTATAGTAGCGGTATCTCTATTGCATAAGCTTGGATTTAAGGTCGCTGCCAGCACTGGGAAATCTGCGTCCCATAATTTACTCAGGCAGGTCGGCGCGGACGAAATAATTGACAGAAACAGCTTGAGCGACGCGAATTCAAGGCCGCTATTGAAAGAGCAGTGGGCTGGGGCGATCGATGTGGCTGGTGGCGACACCCTCAGCAATGTCATTAAATCAGTCTGCTATGGCGGCAGTGTTGCCTGCTGCGGCCTGGTACAGTCAGCAGCATTGCAAGGGACGGTATTGCCTTTTATTCTGCGGGGGGTGAACTTGCTAGGTGTCGATTCCGTGCAATTGCCATTGCAAGTCAAAGCGGATATCTGGAATAAGCTGGCCGGTCCATGGAGACTCGATGATCTAAATGCACTCTGCAATGAAATTGATTTTTCAGAATTAGAGTCCAGCTTGCGCAAGGTATTGAATGGCGAAGCAGTAGGGCGCTATGTTCTCAATCTGTCGAAGCTGTCCTAGTCTGTTTCAATCTCGCCGTAGCTTTGGATTGCTGGCGATGGGCGTTGGACAATACATCACGACAATATACGACGAGGCCAGGAAGGTCATAATGGCCGCCGCCTGAATAACCAGAGAAGCCGATTCTCCAATCATCCCCGATTGGGTTGCGACAAATGCGATCAACAGCGAAAACTCACTGATCTGCCCCAGTCTTAAGCCAGCATCCCAGGCCAATATATTTCTTTCGCTAAAGCGTCTTAACAGAAAGTGAAAGACAACCGGTTTGACACTAAGCGCTAGCGCGGCTAACAACAGTGCAGGAGCGATAATCTGGCCCAATAAGGAAGTATTAAACTGTGCACCGAGTGAGAAGAAAAAGAGAATCAGGAAAAAATCTCGCAGTGGCTTCAGGTTGAAAGCGATAAAGAGAGAGATGGGACTGGTGGCAAGCGATACGCCAGCGATGAATGCACCGATCTCGGCCGATAGCCCCATGGCGGAGGCTATTGCTGCTAAACCTAGGCACCAACCGATCGCCAGCAGGAAGATGTATTCTTTGAAGTGATCGAAACGAGCAATCAGTTTTAGCGTGACGAAGCGAGTAAAAAAATACGCGATTGCCAGCAACAACGGAAATGCCAGAAGCACTCTGAGTGCGCTGGATTGTTCGATGTTGCCTGAATCCAGAAAAACCAGTAAGAAGATGGCGATAAAATCCTGTAATAGCAATATTCCCACCATCAGTTCTCCCATGTGTTTTTGATGCAACACGGTTGTTGGGAGTAATTTTATGCCAATAATAGTGCTGGAGAAGATCATGCTGAAACCGATCACCAGGCTTTCTGCATTGGAAAAACTAAATAGTAAACCGCTGCTATAACCCAACAGAAAAAATACGATTGAGCTGGCGAGAGTGACGAGGAAGGTCTTCTTCAGGGTGGTGAAAAGCTTGCTTGGCTGCATGTCCAGCCCGAGCAGGAATAACAGGAAAATGATGCCAAATTCGGCAATATCAGTGAGCAAACTTGGATCTGATATATAACCGAAGCCAAATGGCCCCAGCAAACCGCCGATGAATATATAGGCAACCAGCAGCGGTTGCCGGAGAAACAGGGCCAGGGTTGAGGCCAGCGCGGCACCGCTAAAAATTAGAAAAAAAGAAAAGAGTAGAGAATCTGGTTCCATGACAGGTTGCTAGTGATGCCAGTTCGATAAGACTTGGCTACAGTATAAGCTGTTAGCGCCTTCTGAATAAGGGGGTCGGCTCCATTACTGTGCTTTGATATCCGGTTTTAAAATCATCAAAGGCCTTGATACAGGCATCCGGATCCTGATCGTGACGCAGGCTGAATGCATTAAATCCGCAGCGTGACATATAGTAGAGCTGATCACGCAAGACATCACCAATGGCACGAACTTCGCCCTCGTAGGCGAATCGTTCTCTCAACTCCCTGGCATTGGTGTAGGAGCGTCCATCGGCGTACACCGGAAAATTAAGCGCGATTAAGGGGAATGTGCTGAGCACGTCGCCGATCTCGCTCACAGTCTCATCACTATCAAGCCATAGCGCGATATTTCCGCCATATTGCTCCAGGTCTGCGCCGTAGTCTCGCCAAAATTGTAATGGCACGATCAGGTTTTTGCCCGGCACGGCAGTAAGAATTTCCGGGCCGGTTGCAATCTTCAACAGTGTCCATGGATCCTTTGCAATCGCCTTGTCTTTAATCAGCTTTTGCATAAACAGTTTCCTTAAAGGGTGCCATCCCGATGCGTTTATAGGTATCGAGGAATTTCTCGTTGGCTTGCCGCCGGGATTTGTATACATCCACTATTTTCGTGATGACATCCGGTATTTCTTCCTGTGGGAAAGCGGGACCAATGATCTTGCCCAGACTGGCAAGATTTTTCGATGAGCCCCCAAGTGATACCTGGTAGAACTCTTCTCCTTTTTTATCCACGCCAAGAATGCCGATGTTCCCAACATGATGATGGCCGCAGGCATTCATGCAGCCAGAAATATTGATATTGGCCACACCAATATCCTTGAGTTCATCGATGTCATCGAATCTACGTTGAATAGACTCGGCGATGGGAATGGATTTCGCGTTTGCCAAGGCACAAAAGTCACCACCGGGACAGCAAATAATATCCGTGAGCAGACCTAGATTGGAGCTGGAGAGTGCGTGGGATTTTAGTTGGGCGTAGAGCTCAGGTAGTTGATCTTGTCTTACGTCGGCAAGAATTATGTTCTGTTGATGGCTGATACGCACCTCGCCAAAACTATAGCGCTCCGCCAGTTCGGCAATATGCTCCAATTGTGAATCTGTTAGGTCTCCAGGTGCTACTCCTGTCTCTTTCAGGCAGACAGTGACAATAGCGTACCCTGGTCGTTTATGGGGGTACACATTTTGCTGGTGCCAGTTACTGAAGAGGACGTCTTCGTCTAATTGCTCTAGCAATGGCTCCGGCGAATCGGTGAGTTTGAGATAGGGCGGGTCCCGAAAGAAACTTTGGCAACGAGCAATTTCTTCGGCAGTTAGTGTCAGTGCCGAATCCTTTATGCGCTGCCATTCATCATGCACCTTAGCCCTGAATTGTTCGACACCGGTCTCCCGCACCAAAATCTTGATTCTGGCCTTGTACTTGTTGTCACGGCGACCTTCGCGATTGTATACACGCAGTATTGCTTCCAGTGCGGTGAGAAGATGCTGCTTTTCTACAAAATCAAAAATTTCCTGTCCAATTACCGGGGTGCGGCCCAGTCCTCCACCCGCGAGGATGCGGAAACCGGTATCTCCGTCAGGTCCTCGAACGATGTAGACGCCAATGTCATGAACCTGGGTTGCGGCCTGATCTACGACGGTGCCGCAGACTGCGATTTTGAACTTTCTTGGCAGGTAGGCAAATTCAGGGTGGAAAGTGGACCATTGACGGATAATTTCGCAATAGGCTCGGCTGTCTTCCAATTCGTCGGGAGCGACGCCGGCAAACTGATCGGTAGTGGTATTGCGTATGCAATTGCCACTGGTTTGGATGGCGTGCATCTCGACGTCCGCCAGTTGCTCAAGCAGGTCTGGCACATCTTCTAAAGCGGGCCAGTTAAATTGAACGTTTTGTCTCGTGGTAAAATGGGCATAGCCTTTGTCGAAATGCCGAGCTATAAAAGCCAATTTTCTCAACTGCGGTGAAGACAGCATACCGTAAGGAACAGCTATCCTGAGCATGGGCGCCAGGCGCTGAATATAGAGGCCATTTTGCAGGCGCAGCGACAAAAATTCAGCATCGGGCAACTCGCCAGCCAGAAAGCGTTCTGTTTGATCGCGGAACTGGGCTACTCTATCGGCCAACATTTGATGATCATAGCCATCGTATTTATACATAGTAGTTTTCAGTCATGATTGTAGTATCGGGTTCCCGGTCGCCGGGCTTATTTTAAACAAAGCCTGGGGATATTGTCACAGAATTGTTACTCCAGATTGGGTGAGAGTAAGCGCGTAAGCGCCGTCAGGTCTGTATTCTTGCGTCGGGCTAAATCTTCCACTTGCTCTTTGCTGACTTTCCCCACGGAGAAATAGCG
>CAVOFA010000113.1:0-8826 GCA_963694865.1 Gammaproteobacteria bacterium
GGCAACAGCAGCTCCCCTGGCTACTGCAAAAATCAATAATGCCAAAGCGAGTGTTCGGCAGTGAATGAAGCCCTCGATCTATGCCTGCTTACTACAATATATAGACAGACAATAAATTATTAACACAAGATAATGCGCTTGAGAGCTCAATGCAAGTGATTTCTCTGTGAGTAATTTGTGGGTAAATTGTGCATAGGCTGTTGCTACCAGAGGAAAATGCTGGCGTCGGAAATTTCCGCGATTGAGCTCTGAATCGAAGCGACAAAACAGGCCGATAATTGCCTCTATTCGGGCTGCCTTAGGAAGCAAATAGGGCGAGGTTGGTGACCACTATATGTTGTGGTTGGTCTATTTGCAGTTAAACGCATCTAATTCATGGGATTAAGCGTCCGTCAGCGATCGCCAGGCACTGACCGACCTTGACTTGCGGGCGGCATCGAAGCTGACAAAGAAGGCCATGAAAGTGGCCAAATGGCTTGCTAAAAGCAGCTACTGATCGAGCAGATATTCCAGCAGCGCCTTCTGCGAATGCATGCGATTTTCAGCTTCATCCCACACCACGGCGGAGTCTGCGTCGAGTAGCTCTGCGCCCACTTCTTCGCCGCGATGCGCGGGTAGGCAATGCATAAATAGCGCGTCGCTGTTGGCAAGAGACATCATCTCGGCGTTTACCTGGAATCCGGCGAAGGCGGATTCACGTTCGTGCTGTTCTGCTTCCTGCCCCATGGAGGCCCACACATCGGTCACCACCAGATCGACATTCTTCACGGCGCTAGCAGGGTCCTGGCTAAGACTCACGCGCGCCTGATGCTTGCCAAGCAGCTCGGCACTGGGCTCGAACCCAGGCGGTGCAGCGATAGCCAGTTCAAAATCGAAGGCTACGGCCGCATTGATATAGGATTGGCACATATTGTTGCCGTCGCCGATCCAGGCGACTCGCTTGCCGCTAATATCGCCGCGATGCTCAATGAATGTCTGGACGTCGGCTAATAGCTGGCAGGGGTGGAAATCATTACTCAGCGCATTAATCACCGGTACCTTTGAATATTCAGCAAATAGCTCTAGCTTGCTGTGTTCGTAGGTCCGGATAGCCATGCAATCCACCATTGAAGACAGTACCCTGGCACTGTCTTCGATTGGTTCTCCGCGCCCCAGTTGAGAATCGGCACTAGCCAGGAACAATGATGAGCCACCCAATTGTGTCATTGCTACTTCGAATGCCGCCCGGGTTCTGGTAGACGATTTTTCGAAAATCAGCCCCAGAGTTTTGCGCGGGGCCGTGCGTGCCAATTCTGGCTGTAACTTCAACTCCTGTGCGCGTCGCACTATCGCCAGCAGGTCGGGTTTTGGTAAATCATCTAAAGTCAGGAAATGCTTCACGGTCATGGTTGATGGTTTCGCTGTAGTTAACTAAAAGTAGTAACTGAAAATAAAAAGGGTAGCTCGCGCTACCCAGTAAGCTTATTATTTTATCTACTTCTGCTGGTAGGGGCAATGTATGTTGCCAGCAGGCTTTTAAGCAGACATCAGGTGCGGGCATGGATCCAATACAGCTAAAATTATTCTGCAGTCGGGTCGGGGCCATTTGTGATGAAATGGGCCTGGTGCTGCGGCGTACGGCGTTTTCGCCCAACATCAAAGACAGGCTCGATTTCTCCTGTGCCCTGTTCGGTGCCGATGGTGAGTTAGTAGCACAGGCGGCACATATACCCGTGCACCTCGGTAGCATGGCCTTTGTCATGAGTAGCCTAGTGCGGCAACGGGAATGGTATCCCGGAGATATGCTGGTGCTTAACGATCCCTTTCTCGGTGGTACCCACTTACCGGATGTGACTCTGATAGCACCAGTCTTCTACGGCGCAGCTCACAGGAAGGCCAAGGCCGAACTGCTTGGATTTGTAGCAAGCCGTGCCCATCACGCCAACATCGGCTGTGACACACCGGGCTCAATGCCGGTGTCGTCCAGCCTGGAAGAGGAGGGCGTAATAATCCCGCCCACACTCTTGCTGCGGGGCGATAAGTTGCAAGCAAATGCAATAGCACTGCCTGATCTGCAAGGGCAGGAATTGAGTGGCGATTTCGCTGCCCAGGCCGGTGCCAACCGGATCGGCGTGCTGCGCTTGCAGCAGTTGCTAGGGAAAATAGGAGCGCAACAGTATCAACAGGGCGTAGTGGAGCTGAATGCGTACGCGGAGCGGATAACGGCCGCGGTACTGGGCCAGTTAAAACCTGGCAGGTACAGTTTCGAGGATTTTCTGGACGATGACGGCTGCGGTTCCCTGGCAATTAAACTCAAGCTGGTGCTGGCGATCGAGGAGGCTGCTGTAGAGCTGGACCTCACCGGATGTGCAGACCAGGTACCGGGCAATCTTAATTGCCCGGAGTCGGTGGTGGCAGCGGCAGCGTATTATTGCTTCCGCTGTTTGATGCCGGAGGAGGCACCGGCCTGTGCCGGTCTGTTTACACGCATAAAACTCAATACGCGGCGAGGTTCTGTCGTTAACGCCTGTCGCCCGGCTGCGGTTGCAGCCGGTAACGTCGAGACTTCAACCCGGGTGGTAGATCTCATCTTTGGGGCGCTGGCGCAGGCATTGCCAAAGCAAATACCCGCAGCCAGTCAAGGTACGATGAACAATGTTGCCATGGGCTGTATCGACGCCAGCAGTGGCGCGCGCTGGGATTACTACGAGACCATGGCGGGGGGCATGGGTGGCGGGCCCCGTCACCATGGCTTGTCGGCGGTACACAGTCATATGACAAACACCCTGAATACACCGGTTGAGAGCCTGGAGATGCACTATCCACTACGGGTAAGACGCTACACCCGGCGACGCCATAGTGGCGGCGCCGGCAAGCACCGTGGCGGTGATGGTGTTACCAGGGAATACGAGTTCCTGACAGCGACGCAATTGAGCCTGCTTACCGAGCGCCGCAGTTTTGCGCCGTGGGGGCTTGCCGGGGGCGAGCCGGGTGCGAAGGGCTTGAATCTGCTAAATGCTGAAGTGCTGCCGGGGAAATGTACGCTTGCAGTTGAGGCTGGAGACCGTCTCACTATTCACACCCCCGGTGGCGGTGGCTGGGGAGCTGACAAAGCAGGGCTCGCCGGTGTAAAATCAGACTTGGTACAATTCACACAAGTTAGAATCCCTGTTGAAGACTATTGAGGTCGTAATTCATGAGTACCGAAGAAACTATTAAAGAGCAAATTGATTCCAACAGCATACTGCTGTACATGAAGGGTAACCCGGAGCAGCCACAATGCGGATTTTCAGCGCAGGTTACACAACTGCTCATGCAATGCGGTAAGCGTTTCGCTTACGTCGACATTCTAAGCAATCCGGAGATCAGGTCCACGCTGCCCAGGGTGTCTAATTGGCCTACTTTCCCTCAGTTGTATATTGACGGCGAGTTAGTTGGCGGCTGCGATATCATCACCGAAATGTTTGAGAAAGGTGAATTACAACCGATGGTTGAAAGCGCAGGTGGTGAGACCGAGCAGAGCGCAGAATCGCCCGCTCAAGAAAGCTAGAGAACCTCTGATTGCCGGTTTTTTGTAAGGAGCCAGCTCTCACAAAGTAAGAAAGTCCAGAATCCGTTATGGAATTCTGGACTTTTTGGTTTTGGGCTTGCGTCGATTAGCGCTTCTCTGGATTTAACGCGAAGGCCTAACGCAGAGGCCAACCGCCGAGCTCACGCCATTTGTTAACAATCTTGCAAAACAGCAACGCCGTTCTTTCGGCGTCATAGCGGGCAGAGTGAGCCTGGCTGTCATCGAATTCTATGCCCGCAACTTCACAGGCTCGCGCTAATACCGTTTGTCCGTATGCCAATCCGCTCAGACTGGCTGTATCAAAGCTGGAGAAAGGATGAAATGGATTGCGCTTGAGTTGGTGTCTCTCGCTTGCAGCGTTAATAAAGCCGTGGTCAAAATGGGCGTTGTGCCCTACCAGGATTGCGCGCTTGCAATGGGAAGATTTCAACGCTTCCCGCACTAGTTTGAACATGGTTTGAAATACTTCTTTTTCCGGGCGAGCAATTCGTAGTGGATGAAAGGGATCTATGCCGGTGAACTTTAGCGCAGCCTCTTCGATGTTGGAGCCTTCAAACGGAATGATGCGATGAAAGTAAGTTTGCGCTATGTCGAGAGTTCCGGCTTCATCCATAGTCAGAACAACTGCCGCAATTTCAAGAATGGCATCGGTCTGGGAATTGAAGCCGCCAGTTTCGACATCGATCACCACCGGTAGGTAAGTACGAAAGCGATCGCTTATGAGGTTCAAACTGGATTCGTCGGTGTCGGTATCATGCATCAGAGTTTCTCATCCAGCGACCAGCGCAGGGTTTCGTCGGCGCAGATGGGAATAATCACATCGCTTCCAAATTTATAGTTAGCGGGCATTTCCCACTCGGATTTTGTCAGTGTAACGCGGCCCTTATTGCGGGGCAGGCAGTAGAAATCCGCGCCAAAAAAACTGGCGAATCCCTCCAGTTTATCCAGGGCAGAGTGCTGTTCGAATAGGTCGGCATACAACTCCAGGGCAGCTGGGGCAGAGTATATGCCGGCGCAGCCGCATGTGTTTTCCTTGGACTGCCGGCTATGAGGTGCCGAATCAGTGCCGAGGAAAAATTTAGGATTGCCGCTGGTAGCGGCCTTTATCAGCGCCTGTTGATGGCTGTCCCTTTTTAATATTGGCAGACAATAAAAATGTGGCCTGATGCCGCCGGCTAACAGGTGATTTCTGTTATAGAGTAAATGGTGCACGGTGATGGTTGCTGCAACGTTGTCGCCTTGTTGCTTAACGAATTCGACGGCCTGGCTGGTGGTGATGTGCTCGAGCACCAGTTTTAGCGCTGGATATCTCGCGAGCAGCGGTTTTAAAACCTTATCGATGAAGACCTGCTCCCGATCAAAAATATCAACCGCGGCATCGGTGGTTTCGCCATGGACCAACAAGGGTACGCCGAGCTCTTCCATGCGCTCTAACACAGGATAGACATTCTCGATGTTGCTAACGCCACTCTCCGAATTTGTAGTCGCGCCTGCCGGATAGTATTTAACGGCTACGACCGCAGCTTCAGCCTGGACTGCGTTAATCTCATCGACTGCGAGTGTGTCAGTCAGGTACAAGCTCATCAATGGCTGAAAATTGCTGCCAACTGGGACTGCTTGCAGAATCCGGTCCCGATAAGCCAGCGCCTGCTTGACGCTGGTCAGCGGTGGTTTGAGATTAGGCATGACAATCGCGCGGCCGAATGTGCGAGCGCTGTGGGGAACGGTGGTCAGCAATAGTTCCTCATCTCGTAGATGCAGATGCCAGTCATCTGGCTGCGTAAGGCTTAACTTTTCGGGACTCATCTGTGCTGCGCTTTATTTGAAGGTGCCCTAGTATAACGGAATAAGGAATCAAGGAACCTGTGCTTGATGAATCAAAGTCTCTGCGTGACCTGCAACGTGCTTCTGTTAGGCGCGATCTGCAGTTAATGGCCCTAGTCCTTCATAAGGATTGCAACAACGCAGAAGCACGTTTCAGGCCTCGCCCGCAGGGGCCTACAGAGCAGCCGTATCTCCGCGTTGGCTCCCTTTGCAAGGTCACAAACATTACTGCAGGAAGCCACCTTGATATACGGCCGCTCTGTAAGCCAGAGATATTGATTCATCAAGCACAGGTTCCTTAAGCAGAATTACGGAATTATCTTATTCCCGGACGAGGTTGATGCTAGAATACGCCTCTTTTTTTTCGGCAGTCCGCTCTGGCAGCGGTCCAGACCTTTAGCGAGTAAGGGTCACCGTGGTTCTACAATTCATCATTGATAGCTTGGGAGTGAAGTGATGTCGGAGATACGTAAAGTCGTCTTGGCCTACTCTGGAGGTTTGGATACTTCTGTTATTGCAAAATGGCTACAGCAAACCTATGACTGCGAGGTGGTTACCTTTACAGCGGACATCGGTCAGGGGGAAGAAGTTGAACCTGCCAGAGCCAAGGCAGAAGCGATGGGCATCAAGGAAATTCATATCGAAGACTTGCGCGAGGAATTTGTCCGTGATTTCGTCAATCCCATGTTTCGCGCCAATGCCCTGTACGAGGGTGAATATCTATTAGGGACAGCGATTGCCAGGCCTCTGATCGCTAAACGCCTGGTGGAGATCGCGCAGGAAACCGGTGCCGATGCGATTTCTCACGGTGCCACTGGCAAAGGCAATGACCAGGTAAGATTCGAGTTGGGCGCCTACGCACTCAGTCCCTCGGTTAAAGTAATTGCACCCTGGCGGGAATGGGATCTGACGTCACGAGATCGATTGCTGGCCTACTGCGATGAGCATGGAATATCGGTAGAGAAAAAAATAGGCAGCAAGTCGCCTTATTCCATGGATGCAAACCTGCTACATATTTCCTATGAGGGCGATATTCTTGAAGATCCGGCGACCGAGCCGGATGCGTCGATGTGGCTGTGGACAGTCGCACCGGAAGCGGCACCGGATACACCAAGTTATATTGAATTGAGCTATGAGCAAGGTGATGTAGTGGCTATCGATGGTGTAGCGTTGTCCCCGGCGACTATGCTGGCCGCTCTTAACAAGGTCGGTGGCGCCAATGGGATTGGCCGCGCCGATATCGTGGAAAATCGTTACGTTGGCATGAAAGCCCGTGGTTGTTATGAGACTCCAGGCGGAACCATCATGTTGAAAGCGCACCGTGCAATCGAGTCCCTGACTCTCGATCGAGAACTGGCGCATCTGAAAGACGAGCTGATGCCGCGCTATGCATCCTTAATTTATAATGGCTACTGGTGGTCGCCAGAGCGGACGGCCTTGCAGGCATTGATCGACGAATCCCAGCGCCACGTCAATGGCAAGGTGCGACTGAAGCTGTACAAGGGCAATGTTATCGTCGTCGGTCGCGAATCCAGTGATTCGCTGTTCGATGAAGATATTGCAACCTTTGAAGATGATGCCGGCGCTTATGATCAGGCCGATGCTGGCGGATTTATCAAGTTGAACGCGCTGCGACTCAGGATCGCTGCGCAGAAAGGCAGAAAATAAATCAGCGACGATTTTGAATTGCTTTGTGGTGTTTTAAACCAGCAAGAAAGTGCATTAATGCATGCTTCTGAGCTGTCCGGGGATAAAAAGGTAGCTGCATTAAGCGGGTTACTCGATAGCTTTCTTTGTGTATTCGCACAGATCTTCGATGACGCAGCAGGCACCGTATCTGGGTTTGCGTGCCAGGCACACGTAGCGGCCATGCAGAATCAGCCAGTGATGTGCATCCAGTAAAAATTCCTCCGGCAACAGCTTCAAAAGACGTTTCTCAATCTCCAGCACATTTTTTCCCGGTGCTGTACGAATGACTGCGGCGCCATATCGAATGGCTCGGATAGTTCTGTGACGGTTGCTGCAGCACCGCTAAGACGTTGAATCACAGCGCGTCGCGTCGGATCGGCGAATGCGTGAAATACAGTATCCAGAGGCATAGATTGGTCAGGCATATGCCTGAGTATCGACAAGATTGCTGTGGTGGCGGGTGGTCATGGATAGTATCGGGTGTTGGACATGCGGCGCAAAAGCGCCGCCTCGATTACAAATTTCGTTTTGCTCCCTTTGGGAGTATCCTCCCAATGAGTACCGAGGCCGAGTTGCGGCGCCAGCGTGAATAGCCGGGGGAACCTATGTCGTCGAGTCGAAGAGAATTTTTGAAGGCGGCCACCGTTGCGAGCCTGACAGTGGCGGGCAGTGTAAATTCAAAATCAGCCTGGGCTCAGGCACCGGGCGGAGCACGATTGAGGACGCTGGACACATCGGTATTAACTATTGGCTACGAAGAACATGGCGATGGTGCCGGCTTTCCAATCATTCTTCTGCACGGTTTTCCTTATGACGTGCGCTCCTTCGATGGGGTGGTGTCGCCCCTGGTGGCTGCAGGGCACAGGGTCCTGCAGCCTTACCTTCGAGGCTACGGTCCGACCCGGTTTCTAGACCCGGACTCACCGCGCATGGCTGAGCAGGCGGCTATTGCCCAGGATCTGGTGGATTTTGCCGATGCACTGGGCCTAGATCGATTCGCGGTGGCGGGTTTCGACTGGGGCAACAGGGCCGCATGTATTACCGCTATTCTCCATCCCCAGCGCGTCAGAGCCCAGGTTGCCTGCGGTGGTTATTCGGTGCAGGACACCATCACGCCGGGACGTCCGGCACCGGCGGCGCTGGAAGCCATGCTCTGGTACCAGTGGTACTTCAATACCGAAAGAGGGGTGGCGGGATTAACAGCGAACCGCCATGACATCATCCGACATCTGTGGAACACCTGGTCGCCGGCGTGGAATTACACCGACGCCGCCTATAATCGCTCGGCGGCTTCCTTCGACAACCCCGATTTCGTCGATGTGGTGATCCATTCTTATCGACACCGGCATGTGAATGCGCCGGGTGAAGAACGGTTTCTTGAAGTCGAACGGCGCCTCGCCACACGGCCGGTAATAGGAGTGCCGGCCATCGTCCTGCACGGCGCTGCGAGTGGCTTCGGGCCGCCTTCACAGAACCCGGCAGGGGATCAGGCAAGATTCTCCAACCTGGTGGCGCGGAAGATTGTAGCGGGAGCCGGCCATGACCTGCCCGCCCATCGACCAGATGCCGTGGCAGATGCATTGCTGGAGTTGCTGGCCTAGAGAACCGGGGGTCAGGTCTTTCCTGTTAGCATCAGGAAAAGAAAAACGCTAACAGGAAAGACCTGACCCCGGTTATTCTCATCAATGAAGAATGTGTCACCGAATCCCTGGTGATTTCTTCTTAATCGCCGTGCAAATTTGGGTCCGAATTTGTCGCTCCAC
>CAVOFA010000114.1:0-8668 GCA_963694865.1 Gammaproteobacteria bacterium
TGTTTGCGGCCTTGGTGTTAAACAAGCCGATAGTTTTGATGTATGGCTTCAATCCGTTGACGCCCAGAGCGTGTATCGCCGCTGGAGTGTTAGCATCCTGATAGAGCCTGGCGGTGGCTTTATTGACACTGATATCGGTGGCCTGGGCTGACAAAATAACTGAGATCAACAGTTCGAAATGACTCTCAAATTTCAGTTCTGTTGTCGGTGTCGGGTTTTCATTACGCAGCCGCGTAAAAATTTCCGCTCTTTTTTGCTTGTTCATAAGCTGCCTGTTACCCGCGCGCGTTTAATTGCTTCGGTGGCTCCAGTTGGCAACGCCAGCCTGGTTTGCAGATAGCTGTCGATCAGATTCCTGGTGGCAATCAGTAATCCCAGCAAAATGAATGCGGCCGGCAGTAGCAATGCAAAGTCAAACCACCCGCCTACGGTGGAGCTTTCTGAAGTGAAAGCAGCAGCGCTGGTGGCGGGGAGCAGTAACTGCCAGTTCGCCATCAACGTACCGCTGCCAATAAATTCACGCAGACTTGAAAGCACCACCAGCGCGGCAATAAATCCCGAGCCGGTGACGGCAGCGTCTTTAACCGAGCTACGCCAGTGGTGGGTAAAGGCGTGTGCTTCCAGGCGAGTCAACACGGCGAAATTGCAACAAATAAGCGGCACATAGATGCCAAGTTCCTTGTGTAGGGGAAAGTAGAACCACTGCAGCATAATATCCAATAGTGTTGTATAGCAGGCGGTGATCATCAGAAACCAGACAAATCGCCACTGCCTGTTAATGCTTGCGCGCAACAGCGAAACTGTAACACTGGATAGCACCATGATCAGTGCTGTGCTCAGGCCAAGACCCAGGCCGTTTACTACTGTCGTCGATACCGCCAAAACCGGACTAAGACCCAATAGTTGAACCAATACAGGATTGTTATACCAAAGCGTAGCTGGCTGCTTAGCGTTAAATTTTAACGCACTCATGATTCCGGCTCCGATTGGACCTTGTGTTTCGGTTTGCTGCCGTGGCCATAGATGCGCGGGCGACAGAAATAATCCAGTGCCGGTGCGCAAAAGTTTCCAAACAGTACTGCTATGGCGATGGAGTCCGGGTAACTACCCCAGACGCGAATGCTGTAGATAACAAGGCCTATAATAATGCCATAGAATATTTTGCCGCGGCTTGTTGTGGCCGCACTTACCGGGTCCGTGGCAATAAAAAATGCGCCAATCATGGTGGCACTACCAAACAGATGCAGATAGGGAGTGCCGTAGATGGCGAAACTCGCCGGCGCATAGAACAGTGTTGAAATCACAGTGATTGTCGCAATGATGCTGACAGGGATATGCCAGCTGATAATTTTTTTGTAGAGTAAAAACAGGCCACCAATAAGATAAGCGATGTTGATTAATTCCCAGGCGGTTTCAGAACTCCGACTGAACAAGGAGACGCCTGCGTCCCGCGCGGCGAGCAGCGCACTACTGGCGCCCATTTCAAACTCAATGAGGGGGGTCGCCATGGTGAGGCCGTCGATAGTTTCCTGCAGCGGAATTTGACTGTGGTTAAAAATCGGCAGGCTGGCAGTGATGCTTTGACCGAAGCCTGCCAGGCTGAGTACAGTGAAATTATCACCGCCGAGGACGCCGCCATTGGGGATATGCCAGTAGGTCATGTCTAGCGGAAACGAGAGTAACAGTAACAAGTAACCGCACATGGCAGGATTAAACAGGTTCTGACCGAGGCCGCCAAAGCTGTGTTTGACGATAACAATGGCGAAGAAAATTCCAATTGCCAGCAACCACCAGGCAGAGCCTGGCGGCAGCGCGATGGCAAACAGTACGGCGGTAACGAGGGCGCTATTGTCAGCCAGGTGCACACGAAGTTCTTTGCCACGAAGTTTCAAGGCGCAGGCTTCCAGCGCTATCGCCATGCTTGCGGCCAACACTATGTTAATTAACACACCGATACCGAAATACCAGGTGGAGCAGGCGACGCCGGGAATACAGGCGGCTATGACAAGCAGCATAATATTGCCTGTGCGGCGCTGACTATGCTGCAGTGGCGAACTGACGGAGCTGGTCGAGGGCTGAGCTGGATACATCAGTTAGCTGCCATTCTCGTTGTTGTTTGAGCTTGCGATAACGCCGGATTTTCTGGCGCGCACTCGAGCCACGGCGTCGGCAATTTCCTGTTGCGCGAGCTCCCGGGAAAAGCTTGCCTTGGGGATTTCACTTGTGGCTTGCTGGCCTGTCTCTTCACTGTCAGCTTGCTTGTCAATTGAATCCATGTCGATACTGACAGGCTTGTGGTGCTGGATCTGCTCTTGCTGCAACTTGATGCGGTACTGATGTTGCTGAAATCGCGTCTGCCAACGCAGGCTCTGCTGCTGGCTAGCCTGCAGCTGTCTGATTTCCTGTTTGCTGGTGCGATAGTATTGCACCAGTGGAATACTGCTGGGGCAGACGTAGGCGCAGGCTCCACATTCTATGCAGTCAAATAAGCCGTGATCTTCAATTTGTTGATGGTTTTGTGAGCGAGAGAAAGCGTAGAGTTGCTGCGGCAGCAGTCGCGCTGGGCACGCCGTCGCACAGTATCCACAACGAATACAGGCAAGTTCGGGTGCGGCAGCGGGGAATTCACTGGCAGACATGGCGATCAGACAGTTGCTGGTTTTAAGGACAGGCACGTCGAGGTTAAGCAGTTTGATACCCATTAAAGAGCCGCCTACTATTGATCCGGTGTGGATTGCGCTGTCGATACCACAGAGGTCGAATAGGAAGGAGACAGGTGTCCCTATTAAGGTTTCAAAATTTTTCGGAGTCTGCAGCGGCGCACCGGTCAATGTGGTTATACGACTAATGCAGGGTTCGCCGCAGACAACGGCCCTGTAGACAGCGTAGGCGGTGCCCACGTTGTGAACCAGCACGCCTATGCTTGGAGGATGTTGATTGCTTGGAGTTTGCATGCCGCTGACGGCTTGTATTATCTGTTTTTCACCGCCGGCGGGATACTTTGAGGCCAGGGTTATGAGTTCAATGCTGCTGGTTTTTAATGCTGCAACTAAGGTTTCGATTGCATCTTCTTTATCTTCTGCGATGGCTATTACGCAACGTTTTGCCAGGCTGATTGACTGCAATATGTCTGCACCGCTGACAACATCTACGGCCCGTTCCCGCAGCAGCGCTTCATCGGCGCTGATATAGGGTTCACACTCGGCCGCGTTGATAATAAGCAGGTCAACGCCCTGGTTAATGCTCAGGCTCAGCTTTCTGGCGGTGGCAAAACCGGCGCCGCCGAGACCACAGATTCCAGCTAGCTCGATTTTCTCAAGCAATTGCAAATGCCCCAGAGCACGATAGTCGGCTTCCGCCTCAACATCTATGGCCGCATCCACACCATCGGTCTGCAAATGCATGCACAGGCGTGGCGAACTGCTCTCGATTGTTACCGGGGCCATCGAAATCGAGGAGATTCGACCTGAAGTCGGCGCGTGCAGCGCCGTACCCTGTGGCTCACCCGGCTCTGCCAGTAGTTGAAATTTTAGCACCCGTTCACCCACATTCACGACCGGTATGGCATCGGCTTCCCGGTTCTGGCTGAGTGGCAGCAGCAACAGCTCGGGAATCGGTGTCGGCATCAACCTCGAGCGTAACGACCTGGTTTTATGTGCTGGTGGGGAAATGCCACCAAAGAAGGAGTAGGGAGCCCTATCATCACGCCTACCCAACAATTTATTGATGAGTCTCATGACGCCGACTCCAGCGAGTTCTGCGGCGATATGAGCCGATTTGGCAGATGCCAGATCGGTTGCTGGGTAGGAGTCAACTCCACCATGTCGATACAGTCAACTGGGCAGGGCTCAACACACAAATCACAACCCGTACACTCCTGTTCCAAGACGGTGTGCATTACTTTTCCAGCGCCCAGAATTGCGTCCACCGGACAGGCCTGTATGCACTTGGTGCAGCCGATGCACTCGGCTTCCCTGATTACGGCGACGCTTGGGGGCTGATGTTTGCCAACCGCAGGATTCAGCGACTGAGGCAGTTCATTCAGGAGCCTGGAAAGTTGGATAATGGTTGCGGTTCCGCCGGGAGGGCAGCGATTGATTGACTCACCCTCAATGATTGCCCGGGCGTAGGGTCGGCAGCCTTCGAAGCCGCAGCGACCGCATTGAGTCTGGGGCAGTAGGCGATTTACCTGATCGACTAGGGAGCTCTGCCGCAGTAGGCTGAGGGCAACAAAACGTCGTAATTGAAGGCAGAGCCCCACGACCGCGGCAAGCACAAGAATGGCTACGATAGCTTGGCTGTAGCTGCTGGCTATGATTGGAAGTTGCACGCTAGACCATCCCGGAAAAACCCAGCAGGCACATAGCCACGATGCCGGCGCTGATCAACTGGATGGCGGCACCACGAAACGGCGCGGGCACATCCGCTGTGTCGAGACGTTGTCGCAGGGCCGCAAAAGCCAGCAATATCAGGGCAAAGCCCAGTGCAGCACCAAAACTGTAGACCAGGCTGTCGGCAATACTTAGCAAAGCAGAGCTGTTAAGAAGTGAGAGACCAATGATGCTGCTATTTCCGCAGATCAGGTAGAAGGCGAACTCTTGCTTGCGCATAGAGAGGGAGAATTCTTTTTCGAGGCGGCGTAACAGCAACGAGGTAAGTATCGCACTGACACCGACAAAGCACAGCAGTGCCAGGTATTCCAGGCCCAGAGGCAGCAGTATGCCCCGATACAGCAGTAAGTTGATGGACGAGGCCAGGAAAATTGCCAGGAAACTGACAAGCGCTAGCTCGATGGTGCTTTGCAGCCGGTTACTGTAGGCGAATAGTGAAGAGACACCCAGAGACTGGATCAGCACTACGTTGTTGACCAGGGCAGCGGCGACGATGATGCTAAGGAGTGGAGTCACGGAGCGAGCGGTCCCTGGCGTTTCAGCGCTGAAAGGAAATTTGTTGCAAATTCTAGCACCGTATCGTAATGCAGTGCCCTTGAGAGCCGGACTACTTCGGTGGAAAAATACTGTGCTCGTAAAAAATTCTACTCAGGAAACAGACCGGCGGAGTAGGCGGCAGGAATTCTATATTGGGAGAGTACCTGCTCTTCAGAAGAAACCGCGTCTTGATGGTTGAGAACCATTTGATAACCGTTGGTGTTTTCCAGCACGATATTCTCTTGCAGGTTGCCTCGAATGACGCTTGAAAAATGTTGGAAGTCCCGTACCTGCTCGCCATTGATGTAGTCCACGATCCAGTTGCGCCAATCGTGATAGCCCAGGTTTACATCGCTAGCCAGCACCTGCAATGCCACTACCAGCTGCCGTCGCTCGGGTGAACTCCACTGATTACGAGCCTGCAGCAGAGTGACCGGGGCGCTGCGTCCCCAGTCATTACCCCAGCGTTTAATAAGGTTCATATTCAGAGGTACGAAGAGGACGCCGCCGTAAATGTAGTATTCGGGCGTTTTATCGAACTGCTCACCGGCAACCAGAGAGTAACTGTCGAGGGCGCGCTCGGCCTGTATAGGGCTTGTGGTGATGTTGCCATCTCTCGAATAGGTTAATTGTATCGGCTCACCGATGTGATGCAGGTCGATGGCATGTTTGTAATCGGTGAGAATATCTGCCGTTAACTTTATGCTGCCGTCATCGGCGATGTTGTAGTCGTCTATTTGTAAAATCACGTCATTCTCTTGCAGAATTCCTCTGGCCGGGGAATCATCGAATACCTTGATTACCAATACACCGCTCTGGTCTTGACTCAGCCCATAGGCCGCTTTCGCGGATGGGCTGTCCAGAGTCTGAGTACGAAACCCGAGATCCGGAAAACTGTCAAGCATGCCGTCCTCACTGTCATCCAGAACATGCTGAATGATGCTCGGCGGCACAAAGTAGCCGAGATTTTCGGACCGACCACCACTGTTAGCCTGCATTACTACGCCAACAATTTCCTGGTCGACAATAACCGGGCCACCACTGTTGCCAGGGTTTATGGCGGCATCTATCTGGCCGGCGAGCAAGTAGGTGCCGGCATGGGCGTAAGTTTGTTGTTCAACTCTGGACAGAATTCCCTTGGTGATGCTGAGTGATTTACCACCCATGGGATAACCATAGACGGAGACTTCTTGCAGTGGCTCGGGTAAATCGCCGATGGAGAGGGGCTTCAGGTCACTAAAAAATCCGGGCTCATCCACAGTAATTAGGGCCAGGTCGGCGGCGTGAGAGATAAAGGTGACATGGGCCTGGTAGCGACGTGGGTCGTTGTGCTTTTGGGCTTGAACATAGCTGGCATTGGCAACCACATGGGCGTTGGTCAGAATCATATTGCCAGCTATCACCGAGCCAGAACCGCTGCTTTGCCTGGGCGTTAGCAGGCGCCAGGGTGTAAAATAATCCGGCGCAGCCTGAGTGGTATAGATTTTGATCACCGAGTCTTCGATTGCTCGTAATTCGGTGCTCTGTGAATGAGCGGCGAAGGGAATAGTCAGTAACACCGCCATCAGAACTACCGGGGATAGCCACCGGAAGAGTTTCTCTGTGCGCCACAAAGGCTGGTTGAGTTTCATAGATACCTACGCGTTAAATACGACTAACAAGAGTTACTGCAGAGATTTAGCTGCAATTAGGCCCCAAGCTTATTACGTAAAAGTTAAGAGTGCCAGTTTCTTGCAAATGCTGGATAAAACCGGGAGCAACCGCAGAGCTGACCGCCAAAGTGCTACGAATTGTACAAAGCCCGTGGCCTGAGTCGTTCAGGTAATGCGCATTCCCGCCTGGGCGCCGCTGTGGGGCTCGAGCAGCCAGATGTCTTTGCCACCGGGACCAGCCGCCAATATCATGCCTTCGGAAACGCCAAACTTCATTTTTCGAGGTTTCAAATTGGCCACCAGCACTGTGTACATGCCCACCAGAGCCGCTGGCTCATAGGCTGGCTTGATGCCGGACAAGACCGTGCGTGTTAAGGGCTGGCCTTGAGAATCCAGCCCAAGATCGAGACTCAGGCGCAGCAATTTATCGGCGCCTTCTACCAGTTCGGCGTTGATGATTTTTGCTACGCGCAAATCGATTTTGGCGAAATCATCGAATTCGATCTCGGCTTCCAGGCCGCTGAAATTTTCCTCGGCTGGTGCCTTATTTTGAGATTGCTGTTTCCCTTGCTCTTGTTGAGTGGCGTCGACCATAGCTTGTACCTTATCCATTTCCACCCGCGTCATCAGTGGCTTGAATTTATTAATCTTGTGATCCAGTAGCAGTGTATCGATGTCGTCCCATTGTAACGGCGCTATAGCCAGAAACTGCTCGGACTTTTCGGCCATAGCCGGTAGCACCGGCTTTAAATAGGAAATCAATACACGAAATGCATTGAGGCCGGTGCTACAGATTTCCTGCAGTTGCTGCGACTGCTTGTCCGCTTTGGCGATGACCCATGGCTGCTTGTCATTGATATACTGATTGGCCTTGTCTGCCTGGGCCATGATGATTCTAATAGCCTTGCTGTATTGCCGGCGCTCGAAATGTTCGGTGATTTCGGTCTTGCTTGCCAGCATGTCTGCCAGCAGCTGCTCATCGTCCAACTTGGCGGACAACATGCCGTCAAAACCCTTGCCAATGAAGCCGGCACAACGGCTGGCAATATTGACTACCTTACCAACCAGGTCTGAATTCACCCGCTGTACAAAATCGTCCAGGTTGAGATCCAGGTCGTCTATGCCTGAAGATAACTTTGCTGCTAAGTAGTAGCGCAGATACTCAGGATGCAGATGCTCCAGGTAAGTTCGGGCATTGATGAAAGTGCCTCGCGACTTTGACATCTTGGTGCCATCTACGGTCAAAAAGCCATGCACGTAGACGGCGGTCGGTGTCCTGTACCCGGTACTGCTTAGCATCGCTGGCCAGAATAATGTATGAAAATTGATAATGTCCTTGCCGATAAAATGGTAGAGCTCGGTGTCGTGGCCAGGCCTCCAGTAATCATCAAAATTGTAGTCGCCGCGCTCGCACAGAACTTTGAAGCTGGCCATATAGCCAATCGGAGCGTCCACCCAGACATAGAAGTATTTGCCTGGCTCTCCGGGAATTTCAAAGCCAAAGTAAGGGGCATCGCGACTGATGTCCCATTCCTGCAATTCAGCGTCCAGCCATTCGCTCAGTTTATTGGCGACCGAGTCCTGCAAGGTTCCACTTCGAGTCCACTTTTTTAACATGTCTTGAAACGCTGGCAGAGCAAAGAAGCAATGCTCGGATTCTTTTTCCACCGGTGTGGAGCCCGAGATCAGCGAGCAAGGGTTCAATAATTCCGTTGGGCTATACGTGGATCCGCAGGCTTCGCAGTTGTCGCCGTATTGATCTGCTGTGTTGCACTTGGGACAGGTGCCGATGATGTATCTGTCTGCGAGAAACAGCTGCTTCTCGGGGTCGTACAGTTGCTTAATAGTGCGCCGGTTGATATGACCGTTTGCATCCAGCTGCTTGTAAATGGATTCTGACAGCTGCCGATTTTCTTCGGAGTGGGTAGAGTGGTAGTTGTCGAACTTGATTAGAAAATCTGCAAAATCACGCTGATGCTCTGCACTCATGGCGTCAATCAATTGTTCTGAAGTGATGCCCTGTTGTTCGGCACTCAACATAATGGCGGTGCCATGGGCATCGTCCGCACAAACGTAGACACAATCGTG
>CAVOFA010000115.1:0-8657 GCA_963694865.1 Gammaproteobacteria bacterium
ACATCGAAATGTTCTACAATCAAACTCGCCGACACAGCCACATTGGCGGTGTCAGCCCGGAAGCCTTTGAGCAGGCCTCAAAATGAGCCTTGGAACTGTCTGTGTATCGTGGGAAGTCCAGATCGGATTCTCGGTATCGAGCTCAATGGTGTCCACCGCGCCTATCCTATAGCCATCATGAAGTGGTTAATGACGTAATAGGCGACCGACAATTTGTGGTCACGTTTTGTCCACTGTGTGGCACTGGCATGGCGTTTGACGCCCGCGTCGACGGTGAAAATTTGATCTTCGGCGTGTCCGGTCTGCTGTACGAGAGTGACGTCTTACTCTTTGACCGCCAGAGCGAGAGTCTGTGGTCACAAATCTGGAGCAAGGCCGTCAGTGGGCCGCACAAGGGCGAGCAATTGACAAGCCTGCCACTTGTGCACACTACCTGGTCGGCCTGGCAACAGACTCATCCGGACACTCAGGTGCTCAGCCGAGACACCGGGATTAGGCGTGATTACAGACAAGATCCTTACGCCGGCTATGGCGATTCGCCAACGACAATGTTTCCAGTAGTCAATCGGGCGCCGGATTTCCTTCACGCCAAGGCCTGGGTGCTTGGTGTTAGCATCAATGACGAGCACCGTGCTTACCCTTTTGAAGAGCTCAGAGCGCAGGGAAAAGCGCAGTTTACAGATGAGCTGGCGGGAGAAGTGATCACTATAAACTGGGACCAGGCCAACAGGTCGGCGACCTTGACACGAGAGGGAGAGGTGCAGCCAACAGTAACTGCTTTCTGGTTCGCCTGGTATGCGTTTCATACCGACACCGAGGTGTTTGAGGCTAATTAGCACCCATCAATCTGGTCTGACCCTGAGTAAGCTCCACAAAATTTTGTTTTTGCTATGGGTTATTGATGTGTGTATCGGGGCTTGGCGAGGGGTATTGTTTTGTAGTGACTAGCGCCCAGGGATGGAGCGCGGGGCAGGTTTTTGCTCCCGGCAAAACCTGCATACCGCACATCCATGTGCAAAACGGTCAGGGATGGCCCAACCGGAACGGAAAAACAATACCCCTCGCCAAGCCCCTGTTAAATTCGGTGTTGACTTGCCCTGGGCCTGGCGTATTAAAATCCGGCCAATCTTTAACTGAGTGAGATTTGTCATGATCAAAATAGTCCCCGCTATCGCTGTTGTAATTGGGTTGCTGGCGCTTGCGGTAAACGCAAATGCAGAGCCACCTGTTAATTCCATCAAGATGATTCATTCCACCAATTTTGGCATCGACCGTAGTGAGTTGGATGACATCAAGGCACTCATGCAGGCGGCAGTGGATGACGCCCATATCCCGGGGGCGTTGTTGTTAGTGGGCAACGATGCAGGTATAGGCCTGGTGGAAACCGTGGGCTACCAGGGCCCCGAGGACAATACGCCGGTAAACCTGGACACGATATTCAGAATTTACTCGATGACCAAGCCCATCGTCAGCGTAGCTACCATGTCCATGGTGGAAGATGGTCTGATTCGTCTGGATGATCCAGTTGCCAAATATATCCCGGAGTTTGCCGAGCTGCGCGTCATTGACGAAGACAGCGGTGAAATAAGCGCGAGCCGTAATACCATGACGGTGCAGCATTTACTGACCCACGAATCTGGTCTGATTCAGGAAATCTTTTCCCCCGACAGTAGACTCGGGAAACTCTACTCCCAGAATGTGTCCTCGGCGGGCAATACCGCACTGCAGCTAGCCCAGAGCCTGGGCGAACTTCCGGTGTATTTTGAGCCGGGCAGTAAGTGGCACTACGGACATTCAACCGATGTGTTGGGTGCCGTTATTGAAGTCGCCGCTGGCAAGCCTCTGGATGAGCTGTTACGAGAGCGTATTTTCGATCCATTAGGCATGGACGACACCTCTTTCTTTGTCCCGGCCAGCAAAGCCTATCGCATAGCCGAGCCAATTCACGGCGCGATGGCAGACAACACCGTCGTAAGGCCCATGCTTTCTGCTGGTGGTGGACTCAATTCGACTACCGAGAACTATGTGCGATTTGCCCAGATGTTACTCAATGGCGGCGTCTACCATGGCGCTCGTATTATCGAAGAGGACACCCTGGAGTTGATGACTCGAAAATACATCGGTGAAGAAGTTTCCAGAGAATACTTCTTTTACGGCGATCGCGGAGACTGGGGCCTGGGATTCCATCTGCAAACTACCGATGGCAGCAATGCCGACGGTCCACATAATTTTGGCTGGCGTGGCATCGGCGGCACTATTTTTGTGGTTGACCCTGACAATGATTTCTTCATGATTTACATGGAACAAAAAAGGGGCGGTCCGCGGGGATCACAATTCAACAACAACGTGGCGCAGCAGGTAATTTATAGCGCCATGAACGAATAAAGAATTTGGGGTCAGGTCTTGAATGTTGCAGGGCCTGGATGAGTTGCTGTCTCCTCGCCCTGCATACAAGCTTTGTTTCCAACTTCTGACAAACGCACTCCCGCTGCCACCAACCTCCGGATTTGGGTCGGTTAGAATTAATCTAGCTCAATCTGAGTGCTAGTAGATCGCTTCCCGTATTGTTGAGCCTGTTCACCAACAACTAAGATCGGCCTGGGCTCAGTGCGCGCTGGTGCGACCGCAGAACTTACACTCTAGAACTCGTTGCCAGCTCTGAACCTGAGCCGTCGCCCGGTTATTTTTGAGCTATGCTTGCACGCTATTCTATGGAAGTAGTCACCACCGGGCCCATGCCGGTGATCTGAACTGTTACCGCTTCATCCTTGGCCATGTCGTAGTGGTGGCCGCCGGGCGGTTCGTAGATGAACGTACCCTGTTCGACTCGCCTCATGTTATCGGGATCGTAGACGTCGGAATCAGGACCGGTAGATACCCACCAGGTGCCTTTGAGTACCGTGATATAGCGTGCCGTGCTATGGAAATGTGGACGGCTGCCTCGGCCTGCAGCGAAGGTGATCTGAATAACATACAGCCCGGCCTCCCTGGGGTTGCCGTAGACGACCGTGGTGATACTGCCTTCATCCGGCACCAACTCCTCCGGGCTGGCAATCATAAAGCCGTGCTCATCCGGGTCCACAACCTGGCCCGATACTGACTGCACGCCCAGGAACATTATCCCAAGTATGCAACTGGTCCACGCAAAAACTCTTTTCTGTGTCATTTTTATTCTCCTGGTACGCAATTGATGTAGAACGGCAACCTATCTATCCGCAGCGGAATCAACATTAGGCTTCTGACCCAAAGATAACATGAGATAAAACCGGGAGCACAGTTATTAAATGATTTTAAGACGGGTTAACGGCAGCTGGTATTGGTAAAAAATCAGGCAGTATTGGCAACGGGCGCGATATTGCCAGTGATGACATCCAAATATCCGCGTTTGATAGCTATTTCGAGTGCGCTGGTAGCTTTCACCAGCTCTGTAAATTCTACGCGCCTGGCCCGCAGCTGTTCGATTTGTTCGGCAGCGACCCCGGCCTCTGTCTGGCTGGTAGAGATTTCCATCAACTCGTTAATATATGCAGCGCGCGATTTTGCAACCATGTCTACTATGGGCTTCAGCTTGTCCAGATTGAGATCTTCAACATTGGAGTTCAGGGTCTTGGTATTGACGTCACTTCGATATTTGTCGAGCTCCAAGATTAGCCTTTTGTTACTCATAATCGCCATACAACCACCTGTCGCCAGTGTCCAATGCGAAGAATATGCAAGCAACCGGTATACAGTTTCAGCACTGGATCCAGTAGTCACACTCAGTTAGATGTACTACGACCAGTTGGAGTGGATGCTTAACTGAAAAATGCTGGCATTGAAACGATGGGAACAATCCATTTAGTCAGTTTCCGCTGGGTCAGTTAAAATTCGATCCAGGCTTGGACCCTTGACTGAATTCCTTGCTCGCCAATTCTTATCGCATTTAATTTTCGGTACACTCGAAATCGGCGAGCAAGGCGTTGATAATCAAGTCTACTGCGGGTTCATCCAGGCGCTCAGGATGCTCCGCCAAATATTTTTTAACCACGGCTGCCATCTGCAGGTTTGCCGACGCCGCGGGCAGGCAGAAGATGTCATCATCGAAACTGTCAGCCGTTGCGGTGACGAAACCAAGAAAAAACCCTGAGCCGTATAATTCCTGTCGCGTCGCGCTCGCGCCCTGATCTATTTGGACTTTTTCCCAACCCTACAGATGTCTGAGCAGGTCATTGCCGGAATAATAAACCCCGAGGGCGGTCTGGGAAACGGCTATCAGGAGAAGCAGAGCAACTGCCTTGGTTTTCACTTTGTGTTCCTCTTTAGCAGGGTTTTTGTGTCGTCTCGGACCCGGAAATCGAGAGGGCAGAATAACACGAATATCGATTTACGCCGGTCGCTATCGACTCGGCCTCGGGACCGGTGTGCCTCAAATTCAGGTTAACTGCAGCAGTAGTGATCCATATCAAGTTTCGGCTGGTTTTCTCTCAACTATTTCGCACAAAAAACTATATATAATATTAAATAGAAAGCTATGGTCCATATATAGACATGGGGCCTTCAGGGGGTAGTATGCTGAATTGGGATGAAAATACCGATGTTGGTGCCAGTGGTGTGTCTGAGTATTTAACTTCGGGAGATCACTTAGCGGACGAGGAAGTTGAAGTCAGGTCAGGCTCTACTTCCAGCACATCGACGCAAGCGATGCGGGCAGAAGATAAACGGGTCATTAACGGTCACGCCGATATTAATCAACTGGCGCCCTTTAAATATCCCTGGGCATGGGAATATTTCCTCAACGCCAATAAGAATCATTGGACGCCGCTGGACGTTAACATGGCCCAGGACATCTATGACTATAAGCACAGTTTAACCGCAGACGAAATTCATATGTATGAAAACGTGCTTTCCTATCTGACCACCTCGAACATTCTAGCCATGCGCAATATTGGCCTGGCGGTAATGGAAAAGATGACTGCACCGGAATTGCAGATATACCAGGCCCGGCAAGTCTACGAATAAGCGCTACACACCTGGACCTATCAGCATTGTATTGAAAGCCTCGGCCTCGATCAGGGTGTGGTTTACAATCGTTATAGGGTCGTGCCAGCCATCAACAAAAAAATTCAGATGGCGAATGACCGTATAGCGTCGATTTTGCGCAGTGATATTGATTTGACGGACGCGGATGAGCTACACAATTTTATCCTCGCCTACATGTTCTTTGCCGCGATCTTTGAAGGCGTCTGGTTCTATAACGGTTTCAGCCCCATCTTTTCATTGCAGCGGCGGGGTTTGATGAAGGGCACGGCCGAGCAATTTCAGTACATCATGCGTGATGAGGTGATGCACTGTGGCTTTGGCATTCGCGTCATTTCACAAATTCTGGTTGAAAACCCCATTACTCTGGACTTGAAGGCCATTAAAAACATGTGGGAAGAGGCCGAGGCAGCCGAGGCGGTATACGCCCACTACATCTTGCGAAATCCTGTGCTGGGTTACTCTGCCAACGAACACATCGAACAGTTCCGCTTTATTTCCAATCGTCGAGCCCGGCAACTGGGTCTGGTAGAACCGTTTCCTGGGGCCAAATGCGCCTTGCTCTGGCTCGATGAGCAGGCCAATGTCCGCAAGGAGAAAAACTTTTTCGAAACCCGTGTGATGGAATATCAAACTGGTGGCTTAGTCTGGGACTAGTTTGATGCTTCGATATCACGGCGATAGGCGGCCTGCACGCTGCCTCCCATTTCTTTTGCGAGATCTTCCCGTCGCCTAAGTTCATCTACTTCATCTTGCCAACTCATGGATTCTGTTTATCAGGGCCGCTAATTGAAATTATTATTCAGAGCTTCCCCAGTGCGGGCATCCGCGCTATTCGCTGTGCCTTGATACAAATATAGAACAGAGCAAGAATGACAACATTAACCAGCCCCATAAACGCGGCAAAGGCAAAAGAGACGTCATAGTCACCATTGATGTCGAAAAACAGACCGCCGAAGAAGCCGCCCATGCCCATGCCACTCCAGCCAAAAAATGAGGTCAGGCTCATCGCTCGCGCAGAAACGCGAGCAGAGACCATCATGCGAACGCAGACCAGGATGCTGGACATAACCCCGGAATAAGTGAACCCAAAAACTACCGCCAGCAGGTAGAGTCCGGCCACCGCCTCGATGTGGGGAAACCACAACACGGTAAGACTTTGGCCCAGGGACATTATCAGATAAGTAGGCAGGGCTCCAATTACATCGCCGAGTTTGCCCCCCCCATGATACGTCCGACGCCGCCGGCGAGCATGAGAACCAGCAACACACTGGTGGCAAATTCCACTGAGCGATTGTCATCGGTGAGCATGGGCACCAGGTGCACGATGGGGACAGACATGCAGATGCAGCAAAATATCACTGCGGTGCTCATCCACATTATTACTTCTTTTTCGGAAAGCGGGAAGTGTCTCTCCTCCACCTCGGGCGCCTTTCTTGCGCGCTCTCTCGTTGGCGATTCGCGAACCAGGAAGGCGATTGGCAAGGAAATAACCAGGTAGACGCTTGCCATCAAGACATAGGTAGTCTGCTAACCGTAAGAACTTATGGAAATGCCTGCAAGAAAGGGCACAATGTCCTGACCAATGGCGCCGCCAGAGGCGGTGACTCCCAAGGCAAGCCCTGGATTTTGGCGAAACCAGAAACCCATATTGGCAAACAGGGGTGTGCTCACCATGGCATTGCCGAAGGCCCCGAACAAAAAGTAGAAGGCGTAGAACTGAACTATATTGGTCAGTCCACTTAATAGATACAGACTAAGCGCCATAATCAGCGCGCCAATGACGCCGAACGAGCGCGTACCAAAGCGGTCTGCGACGAATCCCCAGAGTACGCCAAACACTGCAGATGACAATGCGATCGCTGTGTAACCCAGCGAGGTCTTAGCGCGCCCCCAGCCGAACTCGGTCGCAAGCGGTTTGAGAAAAACTGAAATAGCGCCGAGCGCACCGAAGGACAAGCCACTGAGCAGGAAGACAACAAACACCATGACCCAGCCGTAAGCGGGGTCAGGTCTTGAAAGTTGCATGTATGTTAGCACTGCCGCCGGCTAGAAACATAAACGCAACTTTCAAGACCTGACCCCAACTTAGGTGACCTCAGAGATCTCTACAGCAATCTATAGTCGGGCGACATGATAGGGCCTGGGTGATGCATTTGATCCAGGTAATACGAGGGTGGCCGGACATTGTCTCCGAAGGAAAAGTAAAATATTCCTTTGATTAGCTCCTCGTTGGCGTTGAAAGCTGCCCACTCGACGCTGTAGTAGTTTGCCGCTGCAAGCGTCGGCAGCGATTGCATAAAGTGCACCTCCGGCACCGGCTGATAGCGAAACCCTATGTCAATAAAACCATACTCGGGTGCCTTCAACGCCAACTTTACCAGTCGCATTTCGGACTCAAAATGTAGCATTAAAGATCCAGGGGCCGCTGCGAGAGCCGCGTCGTTCGCTGGCATAGTGTTAATGTGCGCGCTTGCAGACATATCGTGCATCTCGTGTTGAGCCCAGGCATGGGGACTCAAGCACACAAGCAACAACAGCGTGATAAGCACAAAGCGGCTCTGAAAATAACTCCTGCTATGGGTCGACAAAATTAGCACTGTTTCTGGGTCGTTGCTAAGGTGTCACATTAACCGTCAGGTACTGATCATGGTAGAGCCCACCATCATCCGCCCGACCCCAGAGCAAGTAGGTGCCGGGTTCGTCGAAAGAGACACTGACGTCATAGATGCCATCTTCCGGCACGGCTGGAGGTATCCACAGTGGGCCCCAGGGAGAGTTGGCGGATGTGCGGGTATCTTCCCAGGGTTTAATCTGCGGTGGATCGAAATGGACTATGTCCTGTACCGGTGCCGTGGACTCAGGGGCACGGTAAACGTTCCAAGACAGGAACAATCCATTGTGCTTGCTCACAGTAGGCTTGATTGGCGCCCGCGACATTATCATCTTACGCACCATTTCAGGTGTTGCGAAAGCCGAGGCTGCACCTCCGAATCGCCTGAGGAGCCGCATGGGATCAAATGTTTTGGGTACGCCATCATCGCTTACCCGAGTTTGAAAACTCAGCGACTGTCCAACTCTGATAGTTCGAATCTCGTCTCCGATTAACTCCGCCACCGGTGCTATGTTAGCCCTGAGTGTTGCATCGGATGTTCCTGCGCCCAGAGCACCTGTTTCCGACATGATAATTACATTGTTTATTTTGTAATCTGGCCTCAAGGTAGCATAGGCTTTTCGACTCAGACCATTGGGTGAGGTTAGTTCCCAGACCAGTTCATTGTCTTCATCATCTCGGAAGTCGCCAGGGACGATTACATCAAACGTGAATCGATTTCGGCGCGGCAGGAAATGAGTAGGCTGGTTACGGTCCGCCGGCCCTGGTGAAAAGAAGTTGTTTGGACCCACTGCAACATCAAGCTCTTCTTCCCAGTTGTGATTGAAGTAGCCGAATGTGAGAGTAATGGTACCGTCTTCATTCTCACGCCAGCCTTCGTAGGCAACCTCTGCATGCTGTCCATGAGTGTAAGTATTTCTGGCGTAATGATAGGCTTGCTGGGCGCTCGCCAGGCTGGGTAGCAACATCAGCGTAGCTGTAAACAGCACGGCGATGATTCTTAGTAATTTGTCAGTTTTCATAGCTT
>CAVOFA010000116.1:0-8523 GCA_963694865.1 Gammaproteobacteria bacterium
TGGAAGTTTCCAGGCTTGCTCAGCGGCAGGGTTTGCTGACCGAGGAAAGTCGAGGCTGGGAAGAAAATTTTCTGGGCCAGGGTATGAAGTTACTCGCCGAGGGCTACGACATAGAGGTTGCCAGAGCGATGCTGGTAAGCGACATGCAACAGTCAATCAACAGGCTAAATCTGAGGGCGAAAACCTACTAGCATGGCGGCTGCTTAGTTCTATTGTTGTTTTCCAAATCGCCTGTAGAATTCAACTCCAAAAGCGATAAATGCCTCTGCCTAACCACAGGCTTTCCTACCTTGAGCGCCAAAGCTCGAGGCAATTCCCTAGCATGAACTACCCCACGCATTATCGCGCCCAGTGCATCGGAGAGTAGCGCTATGTGGTGTTCACTGTTGCTATAGGGAGCTGAGCTCGGTATAAATCCAAAATCAATTGCGCGCCACGAAGTTCCGAAAATAACTGCCGAGGATGGCATTCGAGACTCTTACAAGATGCTACAATAGCGTCAGGCAACGTAATAATAACGGTAATTCAGAGGAAGATAAAAATGAAAAGAATTCTGGCAACACTCGTCTTGAGCTTTGGTTTTGGTGGCATGGCCTTGGCCGCAGATGCACCACCGCCCTGCGGTCCGGCCGGTGACCTGTCGGCAGGGCTGGGAGCAAATGTGGCATCAGATTCACGCTGCTTCGAGCTACGTATGTACACCGCCGAACCGATAAAAGATGGTGTGGGTGGCATCAACAATTTACACCAGCGCTTCCGCGAACAAGAGATCGCCATTTTCGAAAAGCTTGGCGCGCAAGTCCTCGCCGTATGGCAGCGACTTGATGATCCCAACACCCTGGTATGGATGCTGGCCTATCGCGACCGCGCCCACAGGCAAGAGGTGTGGCAGGCATTCGGCACCGACCCCGAATGGATCGCACTGCGAGAAAAGTACCCGGTTCCGATCTCAGCCAACACCTTCATGATGAGCGCTACCGATTACTCAAACTTCAAGTGACAACCAAGGTGTCAGGTCTTGCGCGTTAGCAAAAACAGCAGTGGTTTTTTTGTCTAAACGCTAACAAGCAAGACTTGGCTCCCAGGGTTTTAGTCAATATTACGGGAATAACTGTGCCAGCTGCGCCCTGGCGTAATCGCAGGCACTGTAGGCCTCTTCATTAACAGAGTATTCGATGTTGGCAACCGCATTCGCCATGTCGCGATACCCTAGCCCAGTTCGGAGTTGCCGATGATCTTGGCCGGCGAGGAACTGGGAAAACAGCCCACATTTGTCCAAAGCGTGAGCTGTCCCTGATATCCGGGCGTCTGGCGTGCCAAAACTGCTCTCGTACAGACTTTTTCCCCCAGGCGGCCGGTTTGCCACTTTTCCAGTTACAAAGAATTACAAATCTGCGCATCAGTAGCGCGGTAAGCAGTTGATATTGCTCCAGGGTTTTTAGACAAGTTGAATCCACAGACTTGCTTGCAAGAAGGAGATTGCTTATCCTTCCTTCCATCGACCCTAGGTAATGATCACACCTCTAAATTTCCGATTGGTGTAGCCTCGGGGGCTGGATCGCGCAGTCGACTAGATGCTGCGCAAGAATTAAAGAATTGATATCTGGAGAATCAAGGATGGTAGCAACAAAACGGCTGATTATCGGTGAAGGCGGCCCTGGCGGCGGCCCTGCATGATATGTGCACGATAAGGCAACCGAGCTAGTGGCTTACGCCCAGCAGTAACTTAATATCAGGAGTAATATAGTATGCGAACTTTATTTTACCGAGCGGCGCTGGCGCCGTTGTTGTTGTTGTTCATCAGCTTACCGGCGCTAGCCGCCACCTGGGTACTCGACCCCGCTGATTCACACGTGTATTTCAAGTATCTATTCGGTAGCGACCCCTATCAGGGCGAATTTAAAAACGTGGAAGCGATTTTCAAGATTGATCTACTGAGCCCCGGCGATTGTGATTTCTCAGTAACGATTCCAATCGGTGATATCTATGTCGACTCCCCGGAGGTTCTGGATTATTTGCACGATTACGAATTGTTCGACGTAGATACGTGGCCAACAGCTAACTTTAAAGCAGAAAAATGCACTCTGGAATCACTGAATTCCTTCGTGTCTGAAGGCACCTTGACCATCCGCGACCAAACCCAACCCTTAAGCTTTCCGTTTAAGGTCGACGTGGAAACATCTGGCGGCAAGCTGCGTTTCCATCTCACCAGTGAAGTGACTATCAAACGCCTGGACTTCGGTGTCGGCCAGGGCTACTGGGCGAACACAGCCGAGGTACCGAACGACGTGGTCATCGAAGTAGATGTCTATGCCGTCGGCCAATAGTTAAACAGATTTTATTGCTAATAGGTTATTTCAATGTTTTCCAGAATATTTTCAAAATACGTTCGGTTTTCACTAGTCATAGTTAGTGCAGGATTATTGGTTTCATGTGACCGCATACTCACACCTGATTTCGAAACCGACATAACTGAGGTGAAGGCTGGACAGTACGTGATAGATCCAGATCATGCGACGCTGTTGTGGAAAATCAATCATTTAGGTTTTTCTACATTCATTGGCCGCTTCAATGACATCGATGCTTCTTTGGATTTTGATGCAGAGAATGTTGGAAACTCCAGCTTGGAAGTTGTTATTAGCACGGCCAGTTTGGATATCAATAATGATGAATTTTCTGAGGAGCTTCGAGGTTCTAGTTGGTTTGATGTTGAAGCGTTTCCACAGGCTGTGTATAGAACAACCTCGCTGCTAGAGTCTGGTGATGACAACACGTTTGTGTTTGCTGGAGAGCTGACACTACTGGGTGTTACAACTCCGGTGAATATTAATGTTAATTTTCACGGCGGTGGCCGTAATTTTCTTACTCGGAAAAATACCATTGGTTTCTCCGCAACTGCCTCTTTCATTCGATCAGATTTTGGTCTGAGTCGATTCACAAGCTTTGGTGTTGGTGATGAGATTGAATTGGAAATTCATATAGAATTTCAAGAAAGCAGTTAATTTTTCTTAACAGGCTCAAACTAAAAATACAGTAGTTTTGGTTTAGGACGCGTGAAGAGAGAGATTGATTCGCTTTTTGGCGTAGCCAAAATGCTCTCCCCTGCGGGGCGCCTTGCAGGCGTCTGCGCTGCTGACGCAGCTTTCGAACTGGGGCGTTATCACCGATCTAGACATAGCAAATTAAAAAGGGGAGCCATAGGCTCCCCTTTTTAATTTGGCACGCCAGAGAGATTCGTATATAGACCATATCTTGTTGATATATATAGATATGTGTTATCAATATTTTCAACGATGTGACATATAGTGTTACATTGGGTCAAAGTCACTACCTAAGAGCGTTCACATTCATAATGCTGGGGTCGGTAGTTCAAGTCTACCCATAGCTACCAATTTATTTATAAATATCAATACGTTATATAACCTCCTTCTTTATTCCGATTCTTGAAGATGGCCCCGGGTTACCCTGGGGTTACTTTGGAACGAAAAACCCTCCATATATCGTCGCCAAGAACCGCTATGCAGTGCATCCTAGATTGTAGGTTTCAAGCCTGACCCGAGGCTAAATTATTAGCCTTCCTGAGGTCTGCTTTCTTCAAGTACCCCCCCTATCAATTCCCAGACGGGGGTAGGGCCAGTTAGGAGTCCCAGCACCACAATCTCTCTAAACCGATTTCTCCAACCTTTCTCTAACGTCCGCTTTCGGGGGTTAAGCAGACCCTTAATTACGGTGATAGCTCAATTCTGCGAACGGCAGCTTTCGGCCAACTGCGGACAGACGAATAGCATATTTAGACTGGAGGCAGATTGTTCGTCCTTGTCAGCGAATCCGTTTTGATGAGCCCCGCTGTGCTTTCAGGGTGACGCGTGGGTTATATCCAGATGACCGCCCAGTAAGCACCCTAAATGGAGCCAAGCAACTCATGGGTCGCCGACCTCGATTTTATTGCACCGGCGGCACCGCCTCCAGCAACATTGGGATCATTTGATTTAAAGCCTCTCCGCCCGGGCCGGCTCCTGTGTATTTGCCAATGCGTACCACTACCAGACCATGGTTCGGCATGATGCTTGTGCTCTGACCGCCAGCACCGCGCATAGCGAATCCACTCTTGACGAGCTCGCCATCATCGTTTTCCCTGTTGATCATCCAGAAGAAGCCGCCGCCGTAGGTCGGACGGCCGTCACTTACCCATGCAGGGGCAACAGTGCTGGCGTACTCCACGTAGCCTTCGGGCAGTAGGCGCTCTCCGTTCGAGACTCCATCCTGCAGATACAGATTGCCAAGCCGTGACCAGTCCCGGGCGGACATGAAGGCCAATCCCTGACCCAGAAAATTACCGTAAAAGTCGGTTTCGATCAGGGCACTACGAATGCCGAGCTTGTCGAACAGAGCCCGTTGCGGGAATGCGTGGTATTCCTCACCCCGGCCTTCCACCGCCAGCCGAATCAGGTAGCTCGCCAGTACCGGATCGGTATTACGATACCGCCCCACCGTGTTCGGTGGGTACTCGGGTGGGCGCGTGGCCGCATACTCGTGGAGATTCTCACCGCCGGTATAGAGGTACAAGTGATCAGCATAGGTATCGAGATCGTAGTCCGGATCTGCTGGGGCGTTGATCATGATGCCGCTGGACATTCGCATGATGTCACCAATGCGGATTTTCCGGCGTGGGTCATCTGCGACGACCTGCCATTCTGGAATTGGTGCTTCCTGCCACAATTCATAAGCGCCCTGCTGGATGAGGACGCCCATCAACGTACCGGTAAGACTCTTGGTCATCGACCAACTCTCCAGAGGCGTGTGCATGTCAACATCGTCACCGTAGCGCTCACCGATAATGCGTCCCTGGTAGGTAACCAGCAAGCCAAGCGTGCGCGCTTCCGGTGGCCCGAACCCCACCTCTATAGCACGCTCGATAAGATCTCGGTTCACTCCCGCCGGCAAGGGGTCATCAGACAAGGAATCACCCATGGGCCATGGTATGGATTCGGCAGAGGGCAGGTTCGGCTCGATGATCGACGGCGTAAATTGCATCGTTTCCACCCCCATAGGTCGAGTCACACAGCCCTGACTACCATAACGCCTTGCTGTCCGAATCACCCCGTCAGACAAGGTTAGTGCGACCAGTTGTTGCTCACGGTCGATGCGCGTATCGACGACATGCTGCCGCTGATCGAAAGGGGAGATAAAGCCGCCCACATTGGCGGCCGCGTCATCGGGATCGAGACCCGTAATGAAAATAGCGGAGCAGAGGATCTTGGCATAGCCTGCCGTGTAATGGTGCAGCGCCTCCCCTGGCGGTGGATTGTAATCGTTGTCCAGGCGGAAATAGTCGGCTCGTGCATTGACACTATCCCCCGACCCATCGCTGGCTGGCGGTTCGGAAACCGACTCCGCTGCATTGCCATAGGCAGTGAGAAGGAACAATAAGGTAGATACCAATGTGATCACTGTGTAGGGGGATTTGCGCTTCATTGTTATTCTCCTGAGTTGCAAGCTATTCGCCGATGGGCGTTAACCGGCTGCGTAATGATGTTTTATCCTAGAACTGGACAAGCCGCACTGTCTGACATATATGGAATAATTGCAGGCGATGAGTCCAACTTAACACTCAGTATATTAAATTGTATGAAATTCTAGAACCTTGCTAATCCCCATAAAAATACAACTTGGGTATACCGCTCAAAATATATCGCCTCGCTCAGTCAGATTATGAGCAGACAGAGAAAGTGAACTTCTATGAGTAAACTCCTGACAACAATTGCAATACTTTGTTGTGCGTGTGCTGCAAATGCGGAGACGTTTGTAAGTACTGCAGATAGCTACATACATACCTTTGAGCGCGAAGGACAAGTATTCTTACAAGAAACGCATATTGGCAACCTATCTTCAGAACCATACGTCTCCTCGTATTGGAATGTTGAACTAGATACTGATTCCTGGCTAGTCTTAACGCAGGTAACTGATGATGACCTAGGAGTGGCTTTAATTGGAACTATCATAAACAAAGAGACAGGGAAATTTGTGCAGGATAGCGTTAGGAGTATTGAGTTTGAAGCAAGAAAAGAGCAGGGAAACTGTGTTGTAGGTGGATTTCGTTAGTAATCAAAAAGTGCATTTTCGGACATTGCATAGAAGGAGTTATATGAACCGAGATAACCCCGATAAATCGCATTATGAGTGAGTTTCCATGATCAATACTGCCCGAGGATATTTATTTTTAGCACTAACTTTTGATGCCCTTTCTGCAAAAGGTGTTAAATTGCACGCAAATTTGACCGATTATCCACGTATATTTGCATCGAAATTTGACCCATGAATAATACCTAGGAACCCTGAAAATACTCGATCTGCCTGGGTCAACTATTGATGCAAACTCTGGGTCAGTTTTCAGTGCAATTCAACATATGGGGGTTTCCTTCAAAACGGCTCAAATTCATCCCCCAACATGGCGATTAATGAGCTATATCAATATTTTTGCCAGGCTCTTTGTTCAAATACGAGGGCGAATTCTGGATCGCCAACAATAAGAGCAAGAGCCCCCTATGGGTAATCTGATTCAAGAGTTAAAAAGGCGCAAGGTATTCAGAGTAGCTGCTGTGTATGCCGTTGTAGCCTGGTCTGTTTTTGAATTCCGGCCTCTTTTGTTGTTCATCGCTATTTAGAAAGTCACTATTTAGAAAGTCGCTATAGGGTTCAGCGGAGAACCAGTGCCACCACCAACCCTGAGTGGCGCCGTGGTTAACAGGAATTCCCAGCGATTCTGTCGCGCCGCCTCTTTCGCCACTGCTTCCAGATCCAGATTGTCGAAGATAGGTGTGCCCATTGCCACTAGAAACAGGGCGTGGGTGGGTGAGATAAAATCCGCCAGCGGTGGCTGCACATCGAGGCCGGCATCGCTACCGATTATCGAGATGTCCCTATCCTTGAACCACTGTACTGCCGAGGCATGTATTCCTGGCGAATTCGTCGCCAGATTCCATGGACCCAGGGCCGCTCGTCGCGTCCAGCGCCCAGTGCGAACCAATACCACATCGCCGGGGCGAATCGTGATCCCGGTCTCTGCTTCCCACGCATCAAACCAGTCTGCCGTGAAAGGCGTACCCAACTCTATCCAGTCCACGTTCCGGAGCCGTGGCATATCGATCAGGATACCGCGGGCGAAAACGCCTTCCTGAAACGAGGTGATGGCGTTGCGAGCACAGCCTTCCTGGGTCACTTCATTCTCGGAGTAGCCGTTGTACATGACACCCGCATGAAAACGATGACACAGCGCATCGATATGAGAATGGGCGTAGCCATGATAACTGACACCGTAGAAATCACCGGACCAGGGGCCAGGGCTGCTGCCAATCGAGGTCATTCGGTGCTCGAAGGGACTACCATTATCAGCGGCCTCATCTTGTAATACCTCGTGGGCCATGGAGACCGAAATGCCGGTGCGTACCAGCTTGGCGGCTTCTATGCGGGTTTCCGGAGTAATCAGGTTGAGGCTGCCCTTTTGATCGTTAGCGCCCCAGCGCCCCCAATTGGACAGGGTATCCATCAGGCCATCGATCTCTTCTGCCGTCAGATTTTGCGCCTGCAGCGGTGCTGACCAGGCCAACACAGTGGCCATAAAAATCAGGCCGGCCAGCTTTAAATTTCCATTCTTTACCATGTTGTTACTCCTTTTTTTTTGCAGTATTGGTCAGGACTCATCTGATCGTCAAGCGCACAATATCATTTCCTTAAACAGCACATTACACTTATGCTTCAGCTTTAACCCTTCCTGTCCCAGAAAACCAACCTCTCCTAAGTGTGTTTTAGTATCAACAAGAGCTAATCACAGTCTTTGTAGTTTGATTCAAAACACTTCTCAGCTAGTGCTTGAGCAATCACTAAATCGCTGGGGGCTAACTTGCCACCTATGTCGTCCCTAGCGCTACTTGCCAATTCCCAGAGTAATTCACCCTGAGCAGCAGATAATGAATACCAGACATAGGCTTTGATAAAATTTTGCGGGACACCCTGGCCGGACTCATATTGAATGCCAAGGGCCCACTGGGATGCGGCATCTCCGTCTTCTGCAGCTTTTTTCATGCTGATTGTAAACTCTGGAGACGCAATGAAATCCTTTGACGCTTGCCGCGCTTCCCTGTATTCCCTCAGCGCTTTTTAACAGCTCTGCGTTTGGCCCTAACAGGACGCCAATTTCCGCACGATTCCAAATAAAATTGTCACCGCGCACAAAAATTTGATTTTTATGCAAAACGACAAATTTATCCGAGTTTAAAAGTTGGTGGTCTTGGGGGAAATAGTTACGCTTATTCATAGAACTTAAATTATCCTACTCAATAGCGTTTTCTTAATAGGGCGCTCATAAGCGAGGCTCTTTTTACATTCTTGGTAGTATAAAAAACTTCTCTAACTTCAAAACTATTCTGTAAGTCACCGAATGGGAATGTATTTCCCACACGGCAACTTCTTGCAACTTATTCTAGGGTGAGGCTACAACCAGTTATACATGATCACGCCAGCGGT
>CAVOFA010000117.1:0-8478 GCA_963694865.1 Gammaproteobacteria bacterium
ATCAGTACGTCACAAATACAGAATCTCAGGCTGGATATTTCTCGGCTCTTTTTGCCGAAACCGCAAAGGGACACGAAGCACAGGACCTTAAAGAATACTTCCATTACTGGCCAGGTGGTGTATTGCCCGGGTCCGTTGAAAAGCTGACCCTGCATTATTATGACGCCATCTTTAACCTGGGCAAGGATGTGATGGCCTGGCTTCAGGCCAATTCACCAACAAGCCTCTGGCAATCTATCGACAAGCCTTTCGAAGAATATCTATCACGCAACCAGACCCTCTTACGTATCCTTAGGTATCCGCCCTTAACCGGCAATGAGCCGCCTGATGCAATTCGTGCTGGCGCTCACGAAGATATTAACCTCATCACCATGTTACCCGCCGCCAGCGAATCTGGCCTGCAGATTAAGCCAAAAGGCTTTGACAATTGGATACCCGTTGAGGCGCCACCCGGCTCCATTGTGATCAATATTGGGGACATGCTTCAGGAACTCACGGGGGGAGTAATACCATCGACGACTCACCGAGTCGTCAATCCAACAGGTGATGCCGCCAACAAGGCTCGCCTGACCGCACCGGTATTTTGCCACCCTTACCCAGAGATGGTGCTGTCTGATAGGTACACCGCAAAATCTTATCTTCACGAACGACTATCAGAAATCAATGCAGAAGCGCTTCGCCCTTCATGAACGGCCCCCGGAAGATAGTGTTGGACACAGACCCAGGCATAGACGATGCCATGGCACTTCTTTACCTGCATGCCTGTGACAACCTGGAACTATTAGGTATTACTACCATTTTGGGTAACGCCAGCATTGAAAACTGCACCAATAACGCCCTGTTCCTTTGTGAACAGTTTGGCATCACTGCGCCAGTCTACCGCGGAGCTGATCGGGGTGTGACGGGAGAACAACCCGAGGATTACCCCGACTTTGTTCATGGCATAAACGGTCTAGCAGATATACAAGTAACGGTTGCTGGAAAATCAGCAGAAGATCAGGACGCCTGTACCTATTTGCTCGAATCATCCAACGCCAACCCAGGCGAGATCACCATTATCGCTGTGGGCAGACTTACCAACATCGCGATGGCGCTAAACAAAGACCCCACGTTTGCTAACCGCGTAAAAGAAATCATCTTTATGGGAGGCGCCGCAACTTGTGAAGGAAACGTTACCGTCTGGGCAGAAGCTAATATAATTGGCGATCCTGAAGCGGCGTCCATCGTCTTTAATTCGAACATTCCTCTCGTCATGGTTGGACTTGATGTCACCCTGCAGACCCGAATGTCACAGCCCTTTGTGAATTCGTTAATGCCAGACCTATCACCCCTGCAAAGCCTTTTGCTATCTATCAACAGTGTGTATGCGAGTTTCTACAAAACCAGTCAGAACTGGGACGAGTTTCCTGTCCACGATTCCTCGGCCATTGCCTACGCACACAATCCCGACATGTTTGGCACCGAGCACGGCCGGCTCAGCTGTATCCTGGAAGGAGAGCAACGCGGTAGGACGGTCTTCGTGCCAGGCACATCAGGGAATCATCAAGTCTGCTTATCGGTCGATTCAAACGCGATGCTCGATGATTATTTTAACAACGTCACTTCGGCGTACCGTTAAAGAACCATCGATAAAGTCGGTAACGAAATAGCCTATTTTCGGATGCGTCATGTTTTGTCAAGGGACAATTAATACCTGTAGATGGCGGCCAGAGCAGCATTCGATGACAATAAACCTATTGCTAATCTCTTTCCTGAGGAACAAGCTCTGCGGATAATTTGAGGAAAATCCAATGGGCAGGGAACAAAAAACCAATAAGGAAAGCAAAAAGACCGCACTGCTGTCGCAAAAAGAAAAAAAAGCACAAAAGAAAGCGAAGAAAGACAGCAAAGCAAAAATTGTCAGCGACCTGTAACGACCGCTCTACCTGACAATAACCCATACCGTCGCGCCCGATACCATTGGCGCTACAGGCTAGTCTGGTTCATAAGGCCATTGCCCTCTGCGGTCTGAGTGCCATCAATGACGGATGATGATATGGCGAGTAAATCGACCATCTAAATATCTTTTTAGGTCGAGAGAGAAAGGAGACGTTTGACCATACCGTAACAGTCGTGATCTTCTATCGCCTGATACATATACGGCATATTTGTTCCCCAGAGCGCCTTGGCCTCTCTTCCTTCAGGTGTCTCCAATGATTTAAGAACCGCTGCCCCCAAGGTGATCAGTGTCATCCACCAGAGGACATAACCCAGGCGATAGTCTTCCAACAACATTGGGTAGGTGTAAGCTGCTGTTTTGGGCTCAATTTCCGTCAACCTCTGATGATATTGCTTTAGAAAGTCGAGGTCTTTTCGTCGGACCTCGGGGGGCACGGAGTGCTGCCATGCTTGGCTAAACTCCAGGCCAGGGGGCCCTGGAGCCACTAGCTGCCAGTCAATATAAGTGATTTCGCTGGACTCCCCGATTTGGGGTTTCGTTCTAAATAAGTTGTTCCCTCTTAAATCGCTGTGCAGCAGTGTATGAGGTCTTTGGTTCAAAATTTTGTAGATTTGGCCCAATAGCCGCTCTGCGTTTCCATCACAGATGAGTCTGGTCATGGGCTCCAAAGATGGCCATTTATCCTGAAAAGGACGTTGCTTAAAAGCGTTCTCCCACAGTGCAACAAAAGTGTCGATATTATCTTCGCACCCCAGTGCAGCTTCATGCATCGGAAATTCGTAGCGGTCTTCCGGAAATCCAATCCAATCTAATTTAAGAGTATCGCTTTCCCAAAAGAGAGCGTGAAACTCTGCCAGTTCCAAGATGATCTTTCGTATGTCTGCTTCTCCCAGCTGATCAGTTAACTGATCAAATAACTTCGAGTGAGAGCTTAGGTCTTCCATGATGATAGAAAAAAACTCACATCGCTCCAGGTTGTCATATAGCACGCTGTAAATGGTCGGTGTACGAAGTGGTACCTCAGCGGCGAGTTTTTCGAAAAAAAGTACTTCTCGCAAATAAGCGTTATTGCTAGTAGCAATTGCTCTTTGGTCTTCGTTCTGACAAACGATTTTGATGATGAGTGACCGAGGAAGGGGTGATGAACTGTCGGCGAATATGATGTCATGGATTCTGAAGACATCTGCAAGATGACCTCCAGCAACGAGAGTGGTGTTAAAGTCTATGACTTGAGTTCCCAGAATGCTTGATAACCATGGGGAAGTTACCTCATTGATGCACTTGGGAATGGTGGTGGTCATCTGTTGTCCCGAAAATTTCTTGTGCCAGTGGAGCAGATAAAAATAGTTGTGCCAAGGTCTATTAACGTGCAGGAAAAATGATGTTATGTTCACCCTACAGGAGAAGACTTATTGGAAGCTATACGCACTATCAATGGCACCATTTCACCCGATGATCTCGGGTTCACTCTGATGCATGAACATGTCATGGTTAGTACGAGTGGTTTATGGGATCAGTATCCCGATCTGTTGGGCCCTGATCGAGCGGCGAGAGCTGTTGCGAGCCTAAAGGAAGCCAAGGCGGAAAGTATTGCTACCATGGTTGATGCAACCACGTTTGATCTTGGGCGAAAAGCTGAATTGTTGAGCAGGGTGTCCAAGACCCTGGGGTTAACATTATTAATGCAACGGGACGGTAGGCCGCTATCACGTTTTGACCGGTGTGTTATCTAACGAAACGTAAAAGGTGTCGGCAGAGAAGAACATGAACTTAGAAAGTCAACACAACAAGGCTTATACGACCCAAGAAGGCTGGGTTCAATGCAGTTTTGAAAGAGACCGAAAGATCAGCCTACCCGTTTTCCATGGGCTTCAAAGGTTCCTAATGGAATTGAATATCGGACAGACAACAAACCGCCAGAGCTATCGCGCAGCGAATATCAAAACGCGGCTTCTAGAACAATGGTTCGGTTGGAGCAACCCTGTCACCCGCGAGTTTTTGAAGAGCAACACTACCGAAGACCCATCGTATATCGAGAGATCAATCAACCGATACTTGGACAACGGTCGTTGCACAGAAACACACGGCCATCTATATCCGAGTGAATCACTCACTGAGGATATGGCAGACATTTGTATCAGAGCCCAAACGCCCCACGAGTGGAAAAAGGCGTCAATAAAGCTCAATATTTCAAAAGACATATTAGGTCTATCCGTCCTAATAAGTGAAAGAGGCAATGATCCTTTACGTGGGGTGTCAGGCCAGCTGATTAGGATAGAATTGTCAATCTGGGAGCAACTATTATCTCAACGCAATTTGCCCCTTTGTAGTTCAGAGCTGGCACACCGCTCACGTACACAAAAAAGTACCCTAACGACACTACTTGATGCGGCAATGAAACATAAATTATTCATCTCCACCATAGACGTCGAGGATGAAAGAATTACGCGTTGGACCCTCAACCCTCGCCATAGCAGAAACAAGTATATTAAGTCTCTTCTAGAAGGGAACGTCGGAACAACTGTCCGCTAATTGGCGGGATAATCAGGTAACGTGGTTTACCTCCCTGCGGGTGGGGCCGTTTAAACTCAAGTAAAATACGGCATCACTAACATCCGTTGCCTGTGTTTCGTAAGCAATAGAAACCGCCTTGCAGATAATGGTTATCCTCTACCGTGTTCTGAGGCGACACACTGACATGCAGGTTTGTTGGACCTCGACTAGCAGATTGCGATCGGCGTGCCAGCTCAGATGGTCGGTCTCACTTTTTTTGCACCTTTAAATAACAGCTCGCGCATCGCAGTAGTCGCTTTCTCATGATAAGCCACGGTCACGGGGTCGAAGTCACAGGTAGGCACTGGCGCTTGTTCAAAATTCCCGAAGCGATCAACACCCCGCACCAGAGACGCACAATCCCATTCTGAGTTCAGTTGGCTGGTCTGTGGTGGCATGTAATGTAAAGATAGTCCAATTCTGCGCTCACTGGTCACATTCGGTCCCGATGCGTGGGCAATGCGAATATTGTGAAATGACATCTCACCCGTTTGCAGCGGCATGGAAACTGCCTTGGATTCATCGACATCAACGATTTCCTGACCGCGTGTCAGCAGGTTGTCGTCGTCGTAGAGATCTTTGTGAATCATAGGTTCCTTGAGATGGGAACCCGGCATTACCCGCATGCAGCCGCTGGCTTCGCTGGCTGGTGACAAAGCGAGCCATGCGGTCACCAAATTGTTGGTGTCGAGCCCCCAGTACTGGCTATCCTGGTGCCAGGATACATAGCTGGGTGCATTCCCCTCCTTGATCCAGAACCAGGAATTCCAGCAGAGGATATCCGGGCCGATTAAATCCTCGATAGAGTCCAGTACTGTTGTGTGGCGCATCAACTCGTCTACCCATTTGAACAATAGATGGGGTTTGGTGCGCAAGGGTCCCTTAACCGGGTGCCCAATTTTGGCTTCATAGGTTTCAAGCCTTGCTCGATACATCATCGCCTGCGCGCTGCTGATGACCGATACTGGGGACAAATATCCCAACTGTTGAAACTGGTCTATTGCGGCGGGGTCAAGATGCGTCATTTCTGGCTACCCGTAAATTGAAATATTCAGCTGCTGAGCAGTTAAGCCTGTTACCTGTCATTGCGTTTGCCTGATATGGGCCCCAACCTCTCCCATCGGGGTAATCTGCCGCATTTTCGGTCAAGGCACTGAACATTACAATTATTGCGAGTGCTGTACAAAGAGTTTTTATGAACATCCTCTTTCTCCTAACGGGTCTCCAGCGTAAAGTCGCTTCAATGCCATCATCATAGGCTGGGTGTCGCGCTCGCTAGATTGTGTAAAGAGATTGTGCCTTGGCGGGCGCGTCGCAGGCCATGGTGGTGGTATTGAGCAACAGGACGATGCAAGCGACCAGTAATTTCTTCAGGATGTTTACTCTCTGGCTTTCGCAGTGGCAATTTGCACCAACAGTTCTCTGCGATAGTGTTCTACTTCATTGAGCGGGTGAACTCGCAGCCGGGAAATTTCACCCGCGGTATACCGCTTGTAATTATCATCGGCACTGTCACCGGAGAACTCGCTGATAATCCAATTGAGCACCTCTGCAAGATCGCGGTCGTTCAAGGCCGACGTCGCAGATCCGGGCACCCTCACCAGGTACTCGCGTCCCGCCGGGATCTCAAGGAAATAGCCTATATTGTCCTTCATTCGCGGCACCGAATTGGCCCCGGTCCCGTCCGGTGAGTGGCAACCCTGGCAGAACATCGTGTAATTGAACTGGGCACGCTCCCACTTCATCTTCTCGGCCAGAACGCCCGAGGACAGGCACAGCCAAAGTGCCCCGAGCATTATTTTCATTTTTCTTCGAATGCCACTCCAACAACAATGGCCGTGGAGCAGTGATAGGCCGCACTGGAAGTACCCAGGCACCAGTTGATATCGTTGGTCTTGTCCGGGCGGTAGGGCGGTCTGTCACCCTCGTCACGCTGGCACAAGCAGGCGCCGCAGGAAGACTTACCGCAACAGTCGTTATAGGAAATGACATAGTTACGCCCGTCCCCGGGGTTGCGACAGGTGCCAATCCAGGTAATCGGCGACATCTCGGTTCCCGGCGGGCAGGTATTCGCGCTGCCCCCGCAGCAGTCGCACAGGAATCCGTCCATGGCGCAATAGCGCCAGTAGTCACAGCTACTGGGATCACCCTCATCCACCGGTTTTTCAGCAGCGTAGGCCCTGGACACCGGTAGTAAAGGTATGGCAGCGCCGCCCACCAACAAACTACCCAGGCCCTTGAGCAGCCCTCGTCGGGAGGAGCGCTGGGCCAGCTGGCGGGCTTGTTGTTCGAATAACCTGTCAAATATCTTCATGCCTTGTCAGCCTCCACGTGCTGCACCGCCTGTGTTTGGTTCATATAGTCCTGTATAGATGCCACTTTTCGTTCCTTGGCTTCAAACAGGCTCTCCAGATGCTCGCGGGAATTGATAATCCCCATGGAAGCAATAGTACCCGCCTCGTCAATCAGCACCGCGTAAGGTAATTTCGCCACGCCATAAGTCTTGCCCAGGATCTCCGAGACCACATAGGGAAAACCCTGCAGGCCCTTGCGCTTAACATAGGCGCGGTGGTCCAGTTCACCATCGCTGGCCAGGATGACATCCATCCAGTCGGATTCGGCTTTTGCCGCGGACTTCAATGCAGGTGTCAGTTCATTGCAGACAGGGCAATCGGGTGACAGGAAAAACAGTAGCTGCGATTTTTCTTCCACCCTGCCCACATTGAGAACGCTGCCGTCCAGGGTAGACAGAGCCAGCTCCGGCGCAGCGGCGCCCACGGTCAGTTTCTGGTTCATCATCAGCGCACCTGCTGGCGCCACGCGCTCATAAAGAACACCGATCTGCCTGGCAAGGGCCAAGTTGACCAGCACCATGGCGATGAAGCCTATCCACAGCAAAATATTAGAGATTACCAACCAATCCATTTTTAAACTTCTCCAGCCATATATTGTGCATTGGCAATAATTTGGTCGCTGCACAGATAAAGGAGCGACAGAAAAATGGCGCAGCTAAGGGAGAGCCCGAAGTCGAGCATACCCGCTGCGATGATAGCCGAGGGAAGAAGGGCCAGCAATGCCAGGGCGGCGCAAACGAGATTGCGAACAACCAGGGCGGGACTCACAGCCAAGGCTGAATCGGGTCCAGCGCAGCCGCAAGCCATGTCACCTCCCCCGCGCTTTATCTTCCATGTCATCATCAGTGCATACATCAAGACCAAACCGGCGCTTCCCAGCAAACCTGCAGTTCGGCTCTGGGGAGCCAGCAACAACAGCACAAGGAACAATTCGCTGCCGGCCACGAACCAGACAAGAAGCCTGCTGGCAGAGAACCCAGGCAGATAGGTGGCAAACAGATCTGTGTAGTAGCGCAGTGAGCCAAGCTTCTGTAAGGCGGCCACCGCGAAGAGCCAGATGAAAAACAGGGCGATGCTGTTGCTTATTAAGTCAGGCAAAAGTTGCCTCCTACCGCGAGCTGTGCATCATGAGTGGCGTGGACTGACCAAAGCCAGTAATGGTCTTAATAAATTCCCCACTCAGACCGTCGTAGATTTCCAGGCTCATATCGGTTGGATTGGTCACCATCAACCGTGGCTTCTTGCCGCGACTGACCGCCAGCGACAAGCCCCAGGCTTTCATCGAAATTTTCAGTACACGCTTCTGTTTCGCCGCGTCGAAAACCCACACCTCCGGACCACCGCCCTGGTAGCTGCCATCCTTGCTGTCCGGATGCATCAGTATATAAAAGCGTCCCAGGTCGTCTTTGTCAATCAGGCCAACGCCAGCGGGAGCCCATTTTGCGGCGCTCTCGGCCTCGCTTACCAGACTCCAGGGCTCGCCCACTTTTGCAAGCTTGCCACTGATATCTACCGGATAGACCAGACCCGCAAGGGAGGGGAAATAAGCCGTATCACCAATCACCGCCGGACGCTCATAAATTGGCGTGGTATCTGAATCGAAAAAAACGTCGGTCCTGGTCCGCGCGATCA
>CAVOFA010000118.1:0-8447 GCA_963694865.1 Gammaproteobacteria bacterium
ACTACCGGTCTTGGGACACGCTATCGACTCTACTACGGCGGTATCGACTCCGCTGGCGTCACCAAGCGAAGTACAGAGATCACCCCGCTAATGAGCACCGTGGCTATGACCCATGCCCTTGAGTCCGCCTGTCCCATCGTGCTACGTGAATTTATGTTGCCCGATGACAGTAGAAAGCTATTTAATGAAATTGACCAGTCCACGACTCCTTTGACTGAAGTGAAGCAGGCTTATCAATTTCCGACATCCACAGATGCTACTCTTAGCGAGCTAACCCGGACAGTCTCATTAGAAGTCGGAGAGAAAAATATAGTTGCCAGCAATAACGATAGCTTTTGCGATTGGGATGAAGACGCCCAGCAGTGTCGCACCGTTACTTTTCTTAATCTGAACAAGTTGGAAGTAATCGCACCGGGTTCTAACGTGCGCAGCTCTTTAGTAGTTGGAGAGAATAGCTGTGGAGCTGATCTTGGCGCCAGTGCGCTTGATATAGCGCAGTGCAGTGTTAACTTTCCATTTGCGGCAAGTGTTGCCGGCGACTATTCAGTCATAGCAACTTACGCAGCAAGTAGAATCGGTGAGCCTAATTCGGATGCTGACCAGTTGACTATGGAGCTTGCGGTAGAGACTGCTGAAAGTGCCATTGACTCACAGACGAACGGAGCAATAGCCATAAAGCAAAAGATGGTCGAATTGCACGAAAAAATGCTAGGTAAACACTATGAAATCGATAGTCCTGAAATTGAAGCGAGCTACGAGTTGTTTGTGAATTCCTGGCTCAATAGAAAAAGTGGGGATGCCGGCATAGCACCCAACTTATTTAATAGCCACGAAGCATGTCAATGGGGTCAAGGCTTTTCAACAAAATTCTTTGAAGGCCTGGAATTTGAAGATGATTTCTTTATCACTATCGAGTTTGTAGGTGGAGAGTCTGTTCCCTCTTTTAACGAGGAGTTGGCATCGATTTTTCTTAACCAACAAGGAGTAGATCCCTTGTTTATCAAACAGGCCTGGGTGACGGGAATCACCTATTTATTGACTGACTATGACTATCTTTATGAGTAGGGCGTTGTCATGAACAGAAGAGGTTTTATCCAGACGTTAGCCTATGCCGGTGGGATTTCAGCCTACGGTGGTTCCATAGGTCCATTATTAGCGCAGTCTGCCTATAGTGGTAAGTTTCTTATCTCTTTGCAATTAGACGGAGGCATCGATGTCACCAGCTGGTGCGATCCGAAAACCAATGTGGCCGGCGAACCGGAAATCAATCGTTGGGCCAGAACCGCTGATATTGTGCAAGCTGGCAATATTCCCTATGCGCCTTATTCGGAAAATGCGAGTTTCTTTGATAAGTACTTTTCCGACATGCTGGTTATCAACGGTGTGGATGCCCAAACCAACGCGCATACAGTAGGCATTGTAAACAACTGGAGCGGAAGAAATTCCGAAGGCTATCCCACTCTTACTTCATTGATGGCATCGATAAACGCACCAGAATTTCCGTTGTCCTATTTAAACTTTGGTGGTTACGGCGCTACTTAGGGAATAGTTCGAAGCACTCGCATAGACAACGTCGATGAGTTGAACAATATTATTTTCCCCAATATTCCTGCAGGTGGCGATGGCAGATTTCGCTTACAAAGCGACTGGGACGCTATTCAGGCATTGCACGTCCAGAAGCTGGAACGACTTACCGCTGCCGCTAACGTGCCGGAAGGCGACTGGAAGAATCGACAGTTTACCCTGGAAGCCTTTGCTCGCGCTGAAGGCATAAAGGTTTTCGGCGACCTGATTCCCCCTCAGGATGAAATCCAGCAGGCAAGAAAAATTGACAAATTTAACAGTACTCTGCATCAACAAATGCAAGTCAGTTTGCTGGCGTTTAAAGCAGGAGTAGCCGTGGCGGCCGATCTACATGAGATCGGGTATGATACCCATGACAGGCATGATGAAATAACTATTCCGCTTATCGCGAACTTCTCAGATGCCATTGACTATCTGTGGACCACGGCGGAGGAATTAGATCTGGCGGATCGTCTGGTGGTGTTAATCGGATCGGATTTCGGTAGAACGCCTTTCTTTAACGGCTCTCAAGGCAAAGACCACTGGCCCATCGGCAGCTATATCGTCATGGGAAAAAATGCGGGCTACACCAACCAGGTGATCGGCGAAACCGATGGCGGTCACAATGCCTTGAGGATAAACCCGGTCACCCTGCAACGGGATGACAGTCAGGGCATGCTGCTGCATCCCGGCCACGTGCACAAAGCGCTGCGTCGCTACTTGGGTATCGAAAACGATCCTATTACCCAGCTGTTTCCCTTTAACAATACCTCTGATTTCAACTTTTTTGGCTAGAGCCTAAATTGCGGCAACATCAGCTGTTCCCGCAGAAGATTTGGCAATGTTATCAAATGCTGGCGCTGGGACCTGAGACTTCGGTAGTAAGGCTCCTTTATGGATAGCTGAATCCGGCTTTTCTCCGGCCTGCTTTCTTTAGCAAACTTTTTGCTTTGTTATTTTCTATTCTTTGCGCTGGTTTTACTAGGCTCTACAGACCCTGATTTCGCCTTGGCATTAGACTTTTTCTTCTTGGTTTTCGGTTTTCTCTTCTTCTTGTCAAGCGCCGTGGTTTTGCCCAATGGTGGCCGGTCTGATTTTGCGTAAACGGCATCGTTGGAAAAGCGGGAAATTTTCAGGGTCTGTCCCGCCACCCAAACCTTCTTCAAGTCTTTGAATATATCAGCAGGCATGTCATCTGGCAGGTCGATGATACTGTGATCTTCAAAAATAGTAATGCGGCCGATATGTTTGCTGTCGAGGCCCGCTTCATTAGCAATAGCACCGACGATGTTCCCCGGCATTACCTTGTGAACATGTCCTACTTCCAGGCGGAAACGCTCCATGCCTGGCTCCGGGGGTTCGTCCATGCGAGCAGAGCGCTCTCGGCCCTTGTCTTTTTCCCGGTTTCTTCCCCTGCCCTCTCCCGTCTTCTTTTCCAGATCTCTCGACGATCTGCGTTTGCCCCGTGGGCTATCCGTTCTGCTGCTCTTGTCCCAATTTTTGTCGGGCTTTGGCAGTGGCTTGTGCTGCAAGAGTAAGGGCGCGTCACCTTGCACCATGCGCGCCAGCGCCGAGGCGATTTCCAGGGCTGGGATATTATGCTCGCGCTGATACTGCTCAATTAAGTGCGTGAACAGACCCAGGTCCTCGCTGGCCAGGGTGTCTGAAATCGCCTGCTTGAAGTCCGCGATGCGCTTGTCGTTGATCAACTCGGTAGAGGGCAATTCCATCATCTCTATCTTGTTGTTCGTTGCCTTCTCGATCGCGTGCAGCAAACGCTTTTCCCTGGGAGCTACAAATAGAATGGCATCACCCTGCCGCCCGGCTCTGCCGGTGCGCCCGATACGGTGAATATAGGCTTCCGCGTCATAAGGAATGTCGTAATTGATAATGTGGCTTATCCTGTCCACGTCGAGACCTCTGGCGGCAACATCGGTGGCAACCAGAATATCCAGTTTGCCTTTCTTCAGTTTTTCTATGGTGCGTTCGCGCTGCTTCTGGGCTATGTCACCGTTTAATGCGGTAGCGGCAAAGCCTCTTGCTGCCAGTTTTTCCGCCAGCTCCACCGTCGCAATTCGGGTACGAACAAATATAATCATGCCATCGAAGCTTTCAGCTTCGAGAATTCGAGTGAGTGCATCCAGCTTGTGCATGCCACTGACGGGCCAGAAGCGCTGGCGAATGAGTTTCGCCGTAGCCTTAGTGACCTTAATGGTTATCTCTGCAGGTTCATGCAAATGTTGATTGGCAATGCGCCGCACCTGCTGCGGCATGGTGGCGGAGAATAGAGCGATTTGCCGGTCTGGAGGTGTTTGCTGCAACACCCATTCCACGTCATCGATAAATCCCATGCGCAACATCTCATCGGCTTCGTCCAATACCAAAGTGGTAAGACCCTGCAGTTTTAAAGTGCCGCGACGCATGTGGTCCATCACTCGACCTGGCGTCCCCACCACCACGTGCACTCCTCGCTTCAGCGCCCGAATCTGGCCACCGTAATCCTGACCACCATAAACCGGCAATACATGAAAGCCCTTGGTGCGGCTGGCATAGGTTTGAAAGGCTTCAGCCACCTGTATGGCCAACTCTCTGGTGGGGGTTAATACCAGTACCTGGGGATCTTGCTGCTTCAGGTCCAGCGTCGAGATTATGGGCAGGGCAAAGGCAGCCGTTTTACCGGTGCCGGTTTGGGCCTGGCCAATGAGATCTCTGCCTTGCAACAGCAAGGGAATCGCCTGCGCCTGAATTGGCGACGGGGTCTCATAGCCGACATCATCCAGCGCTTTTAAAACGGGCTTGGATAGGTCTAATTGCTTGAATGGAGTTACGCCGTCAGTAGTCATCCCAGGTTCCTGGATTAAATGCGGGCGGGACTATGAAGGTTCAGGCTCAACAAGTCAAATTATCAGGGTCGATGCATAGCCTAATTATTGACCGTGTTTTTATGCCAGAGGGAGATTGAGCGTTTGCCCGGACTCGACACTGCGGTGCACCGCCTCGGTCCACTCCATATACTGCACACCGGTCTCGAAGCGCGCCAGGCTAACCGCTTCGACACCGCGAATGGAATTTATGAATTCTTCTTCGACGCGGTAGTAGGCCTGCCCGGATTGCGGGTTGGCAACAGCAGACAATGCCGCATCACCCCGTCGCCCGGCAAACACATTCAAGCCGCTATCGATATGAATCGTGCCCTCACTGCCGTGAATCCAGGTTTGATTGCCATTGGAAAGCCCGGTGGTTTCGCTGAAGCGCATGTGTACCTGCGCTGCGTTGGCCAGCTCATAAAGCACATCAACATGATCAGGGATGGAAACCGCTACGCGTTCGCCTGCTGCGTTTTTGCGCTGGCTAACATGCACCTTGGCCTGTGCTGTCACCCGACTGCCAGCACCAAACCAGCGCAGCATAGATTCATAGGTAGAGCCTATATTCAAAGTGTTGTAACCACTAAATTGGCGATCGTGGCGCCAGCCCAACACACCATCCTGCTCGGCGAAGCTCCTGCGCAGTCTTTGTACCTCTACTGAAAGCACTTCACCTACATAATTTTCAGCCAACAGGCGCTGCAACACATTGTCGATAACATAGCTGGTGGAGGTCGGCACTAATTGCGCAATCAACTCTGGGTAACGCCGCGATGCCGCCAGCATAGCCCTCGCCTCGGTCGCGTTATTTGCCATTCGCGCCTGGCACAGAACATGCTTGCCGGCGGCGAGTGCCGCCAGAGTCAACTCATGATGCATATAGGGCCAGGTGCCGATCAAGACCGCATCGATATCGTCAGCGTCCAGCAGTTCTTGCCAGGATCCATAGGCGCGGGGAATATTGAACTCACTGGTAACCCGCTGACTGGATTGCAAACTGCGATTCGCGACCGCCACCACCTCGCACTGGGAAATCTGCCTGAAGCCCGGAATTTGGATTGACCGCACATTGGCCCCCGCGCCAATAATGCCGACGCGAACCCGATCCGAAGCTGATGAACTGGTAGTGCTTTGCGCGGACAAACTTGCAGGCGCCACGACCGCAACAATGGGCAAGGCCGCCGCTGACAGGAACTCTCTGCGCTTAATTTTGGCGCTGTTGCCGAAATCGGGATCTTCACTCATGCCTATTCATCTCCAAATTTGTGTGGCCGTCCAGACGCTGGTTTAGCTGCTGCGTTACGAGCCCTTGAAAACTGGTTTACGCTTGGCCATAAACGCCTCTCTGCCCGCTTTGTAGTCATCGCTGAGAAAGCAGTCATTCACCAACTTGCCTACGTACTCCGGGCTGACCTGTCCAGGGTCTCTTACTACTTCGCTAACAGCGGCCTTCGACGCCTTGAGTGTCAGCGGCGCATTGGCGACGAGCGTGCCGGCGTACTCCAGTACCTGCTGCAAAAGCTGCTCACGGCTCACCACAAAATTAACCAGTCCAATTCTGAGCGCTGCGTCAGCATCCAGAAATCTTGCGCTAAACAGGATGTCTTTAGCATGAGAAGGTCCAACGATAGACGTGAGCATTTTGACTGCGGCATAGCCATAACCCAGACCCAGTTTGGCCGCGGGTATACCAAATACAGAATCTTCCGTGGCGATGCGAATATCGGTATTGAGCGCCAGCGCCAGACCACCGCCAATACAATAGCCCTGGATCATGGCGACAACCGGCTTTTCAAATTCCGCCAGGCAGGATTGAGCCTGGTCGAAAGCGTGTTCATAGGCATCCCGCTGCTGCTGACTGGAACGCTTCTTCTCAAACTCGGAGATATCGGCGCCGGAGACGAAGGCTTTGTCTCCGGCGCCTTTAAGAATAACGATTCGTATCGATGCGTCCTGGGAAAATTGCTTAAGTAGAGCCGCTAATGCCTGCCACATTTCAAGGGCCATGGCATTGTGGCGCTGAGGATTATTAAACGTTATCCAGCCAATGCCATTGTCAATTTCTGCCAGTACTTTGGGGGAAGAGGAAGGTGATTGCATGTTCATGTAGTTTCGATCCTGCGCTGTTCAGCGTGTTTTTTCCGTTACGATTTTTTATTGGCGGCACCCGCACCATCCACTATCGCGCCGCTCTGCATGAGTTCGTCAATACGCTCATCACTGTAATGCAGTTGCTGCAGAATCTCTATGCTGTGTTCGCCAAGTTCCGGTCCCGGTCTCTCGAAATTTGTGCCATGAATGTACTGTGACAAATTGATAGGCGAGCGCATAAGATCAATATCGCCAAGCGCCTTGTGGGATGCCTGTTTGGTCATGGCAAGAGATTGAACCTGTTCGTCTTCGAAGGCTTGTTGGATAGTATTGATTGGCCCGCAGGGAATGCCCACACCGTTGAGTCGCTGTACCAACTCCCCGGTTGCAAATTGACTGGTGAGGGCATTCACTTCACGCCACAGTGCCTCCCGGTGTTTCAGTCTGCCTTCCACCGTTTCGTAGTCGGCGTTGGCAGCCAGATCAGTAGCCTGCATCACTTCACAGAAGGCCTTGAACATCTTGTCGGTGCTGGCGGCCAGGTTCACCTGACCGTCGGCGCTGTCGAACACACCCATGGGCGACAGCGTAGGATGGTTGTTGCCCTCCTGGCTCGGCACCTCGCCGTCCATGGTGTAGCGCACCGCCTGAAAATCCAGCTTGCAGAGCATGGATTCCAACAAGGATGTATGCACCCATTGGCCCTCACCAGTGTGCTCGCGGTGCAATAGCGCCAGTAAAATACCCTGTCCCAGAAACATGCCAGCAGAGGTATCACTCACCGCGATTCCAGCACGCATCGGTCCCCTGTCCGGCTCCCCGGTAATCGACATCAAGCCGCTGCTGCCCTGGATAATCTGATCTACCGCCGCCCGTTTCGAGTACGGCCCGTGCTGACCAAAGCCGGAGATACTGGCATAGACAATCGCTGGATTAATTTTCTTCACAGCCACGTAATCGACACCCAGTCTGTACTTCACATCGACACGAAAGTTCTCTACTACTACGTCTGCCTTTTTTACCAACTGCATAAAAATCTGTCTACCCGCATCCGTCTTCAGGTTAAGACACAGGCTGCGTTTATTGCGGTGCAGATTCTGTGAATCCGATCCATGACGCTTACCGGCGATATCACCACTCAGCGGCGACTCGATGCGAATCACGTCGGCGCCCCAGTCACTCAACAGACGCACAGCAGTTGGACCGGCCCGGGCGATAGTTAAATCGAGGACGGTGTATTTTGCGAGAGGCAGTGATTGCTGGTCCATTGAAATCTCAGGGCATTGGCTGGAATAAGCCCTCTATGTTTCAGCAGAGAGTACTTCCATGGTCTGGAAGACATCTGCGCAAGTGTTAAATAAATCTGTCCCTTTTATCCGCTACTCGCAATACCTTGCGTCTCTTTAGCTCTTCGAACAGATTACCCACCGCTGAGTTCCTGATCTTGTTAGTTATTTGACGGGAGAGTCTAGCATAGGAGCCAGGCTCGCTATATTAGTCTTCCGCTCGATGCTAAGAACGGCTGCAACCTGACTACTTGCTGAATTTCCTTACCGATTTCTTCCAGCGCTCTACACCCTCATTTGTAGGATCAACGGGTAGCTGAATCCTTGTTCTTTTTAAATCACAAAATCTATTAATATCAATGCAATACGTATATAATAGTGTATATATGAACAGTATAAATAGTCACCATAAATCAACGCGCCTACCAAGGATAAATTGCTATGCAGCTAATGACTTCCGCTACATTTTCCAAACTTCAACTCGATGATCTCGAGGACCAGATTATCAGCCTCGCAGCCCGCATTAACGCCAGTGAATTGTACGTCGTCAAACCATCTTGGACAAAGTTAGCTCTGATCTAAGAGGCACATTAGCCCATCCGGGTTAATAACTTAGTCTGTTTATCGTAGTGCATTTTCC
>CAVOFA010000119.1:0-7915 GCA_963694865.1 Gammaproteobacteria bacterium
ATCACGAACTGTCTTCTCGGCACTTCTTTTCTTTCTCATCATCGTTTTCCTCTCGGGTTGACGATGAGCTAAAAGTACCTCTTAAGCAATGGGCCAATTATGTCCAACTAGGGCTGACGGGGTACAGGTAGTTATTCAACTAAGTTGCTGAACTACCTTACTCAATCAAACCATCCATAATGTCGTACATGCGCTGCACGGCTTCTAAATTTGCGCCGAGCTGTGTTATGCCGAGAGTGTCGGCATGTTGGCGTAAATCTGCTCTAGTAGCAGCCTCTTCCGCGCTATATCCTAGCCCTTTCAAGCGACGCACTTCTTCGGTGAGGTCAGTGTAGTAAGCCTGTACATTGTCTATTCGTGCCCGGTCACTGAAACCTGGACCATGTCCTGGTAGCACTAAATGAAAATCCAGTTGTTTCAACGCCTGTAGGGTGTCAGCCCATTCCGTAACGTAACCATCACCCATATAAGAAACTCCACCTAGCATCATGTCGCCGGTGAAGACTATTTTTTCTTCCGGCAGATAGATAGCAAGGTCACCACCGGTATGTGCGCGGCCGAAATAGTGAAGCTGAATTTCTCGGCCACCACGATACAATGTCAAGGTATCTCGCAGGGTCGTTGTCGGTGGGGTAAATACGATTTCATCTTGTGCGCTCACCTGTGCCTGCCAGAATTCCAGCTGCTCCTGTAGTTCTTGTCGCTCCTGAGTGCTGCTTGCATTCTCCAGCTCCTGCTCAAGCCGTGCCACTGTGTTGTCGAAGCGTTGCAAGGAAGAAAGATAGGTGTGCTCATTAGCCGGATCCGCAGTGAGTTTCTCATAGGTTACTTCGTGCCCTATGATTTCAATGTCCGGGCCGAAGGCTGGCACGCCGTTGGCATGATCGTAGTGATAGTGTGAATTGATTAGGGTTGTGACTGGCTTGCTGGTGACTACACGTATCGAGTCTAGCAATGCTCTTCCCGCTGCTGGCGTAATGTGAGAATCGACCACCACTACATCTTGATCTCTCTCAATGATAAGCGCATTACTCATGGTGTAGAGAGCGCCGTTGCCGGTGGCGAAATATATCCCCTCGGCAACTTCTTCCAGTCGATGGGTAGGTGTATCGATGATTTCCTGTGCCAGTGCTACATTGAGCGAGACAGTCAGGCTAAAAGCTGCCAATACACCCAATAGATGAACTCTTCTCATCGGCCTTCTCCTTGCTAATTCACAATTTTGTCTATTCTAGTCGAGATTTACCCGCAGTACACGCAGAGGTAAGCTGCAGTGCATTTCGTTGGTGCAGAGAAGCTGAGCGGTGCTTGAAACTAATTACTACATGTCGTATGTTGAAGGCTTTTACATAGCCTATCAAATTCGAATGTTGAGGATTCTATTATGAAGCGTCTGATTGCTTTACTGGCGGCCATAGCGGTTTCAAGTCTATTGGTGCAAGCTCCGGTACAGGGCCACCATGCGTTTTCCTCAGAGTTCGACATTAACAAGCCTATTCGTTTGCGTGGCGTGATTACCCGCATGGAATGGGTTAACCCTCACACTTGGCTGCATATCACCGCTACTCTGGAAGATGGTAGCGAAGAAGACTGGATGCTAGAGGGCGGCACCCCGAATACGCTGCTACGGGCTGGCCTCACCCGGTCGGTATTACAGCTAGGCACGGAAATTCTTGTCCGTGGTTATCAGAGTAAGGATCCAGACTGCCTGCCTAAGTGTCGGGGTAGTGGCAGAGATATTACCTTTACAGATGGAACAAATATTTTCATGGGCTCTTCCGGTGTAGGTGCTCCTCCCGCCAGTAATTAGCCAGCAACAGGTGACAAACTCAGCGAAGGGTGAATTTTAAATGAGTGATACAAATTTCAAAACTATGAGAGATGAACTGCTCTCTAAGAGTTACAGCTTTCACTTACCGAATCTGGTTTTCTGGAAGGGAATATTATTGCTGCTTCTAGGCGTGCTAATAATATCCTGCTCACCAGCCCCGACAAGCTCTGACGAGACTAGCCCAGAGCTGGCCAGTTCAGTAGAAGTGAACGAGCTTCCTGACTTAAGCGGTATTTGGCAGGCGCTCAATACAGCGCACTGGGATGTTGAGGGACATACTGCTCGAGGTATGCCAGTAACCAATATTCTCGGTGCATACGGCGTAATGCAGGCGGGCACCAGTGTGGTGGTAGGAGATGTGATTCCCTACCTGCCAGAGACTCGGGCACAACAAAAGAGTAATCAGACCGACTGGGCCAATCTGGATCCTGCTGCCAAGTGTTATATTCCTGGCATACCACGACAGACTTATATGCCAGCACCGTTCCAAATTTTACAGACAGACAGCGAGATATTCATTGCCTACCAGTGGGGTAGCAATAGCCGCAGCATCTTTATGGATAGACCTGGCACCTCCGCGCCTATTCCTTCCTGGATGGGATATTCGCTGGGTCGATGGGAAGGCGATACTTTGGTAGTAGATGTTAGCTCCCAGATGTCCGATACATGGTTTGATGCAGCCGGCAACCATCACAGCGGTGAACTGCACGTAGAAGAACGCTATAGTCTGATCGATGATAACCACATCGAGTATGAAGCAACGATTACCGATCCAAAAGTTTTTCGGGAGCCGTGGACTATTCGCATGCCGCTCTATCGTCGCATCGAAAACGATGCACGCATACTGGAATTCAAGTGCGTCGAATTTGCCGAAGATTTGCTGTATGAACATTTACGTAAAGACTATGAGGGGCCCAGGGCGCTCGATGGCAGTACCCCTGAAAACTCAGTTTGATCGCCTGCAAATAGTTTATTATGAAACCGAAACTATGAATAAGAGGACGTCCACATGAAGGATTCAACCTTAGCTGTCCTTGTTTTTGCTTTATTTGGCATCAGCTCAACCGTAAGTGCCGATGTGCCAATGAAATCCTGGGGCAAGCCAAACCTTCAGGGTAATTGGGACTTTGGGACTATCACACCGTTCCAGCGCCCCGCATCATTCGCCGACAAAGAATTTCTGACTGCAGATGAGATTGAAGAATATGAAACAGCCGTCAAGAATTCTCGCGCAGCGCGAGCGACAGCGGAATTCGATGGGGAGTATGACCAGCAGGATCTAGACGTCGGCTACGACCAGTTCTACCTGGATCAAGGCACTACCATGAGTTCAACTATGCGCACCTCGCAACTTGTTTATCCGGAGAACGGGCGCATGCCAGCGATGACCGATCGCGGTAGAGAAACGGCAGGTTACTTTCGGGCCTTACAACGCCGCGCTCCCGAGGGACCAGAAGACAGAGACGCTAATGATCGCTGCATTCTTGGCTTTAACGCAGGGCCGCCTATGCGCTCCGGTGCCTATAACAATATGATGAAGCTAGTGCAGACCGAAGATTACATTGTGATCCAAACGGAGATGGTGAATGACCATCGCGTCATTCCCACCAATGGAGGCGAGGCGCTGCCGAGCAATATGCGTTTGTGGAAGGGAGACTCTAGAGGCGAGTGGGACGGCGATACCTTTGTAGTGACGACGACCAACTTCAATCACTTGTCTCGGTTTAACGGCACCAATCAGGTCTCTGGTGAGAACATGACTTTAACCGAGAGCTTTACCCGATTAGATGATGATCGACTCGAATATCGGTGGACCGTAGAAGACCCGGAGATGTATACCGACAAATACACCTCGGTCGTTGAATTACAGCATACGGATGCCGATTTGTTTGAATATGCCTGCCATGAAGCAAACTATGCTATGCCGCTTATGCTCCGCGGTGCGAGAAAGCAAGAAGCGGCTGGCATCGAAGATGACACTTGGCTGCCTAGCTGGAGCCGATAGGTCCGGCGATAGTTTTTGATCTACTATGTTTAATTATCATTCTCATTATTGGGCAAGCTGTATGCCAGGTATTGAGAACTCGATGGCGGGCCCATGCGTCCGCCACCGGCGGCAATAACTACGAACTGTTGTCCATCCACACTATACACCGCTGGAGTAGCAAACCCGGCCGCTGGCAACTCCGTTGACCAGAGTATCGATCCATCGACAGAATCATAGGCGCGAAACATTCGATCCGGTGTCGCGCCGATAAAAATGACACCCGACTCAGTAACAACTGGGCCACCATAACTCTCCGCACCATAATCTAATTCTGGGTGACTCGGATAATTGCCGAAGTTTACCTGCCAGTCGATTTCGCCAGTAGCCAAGTCAATAGAGTTCAGCGTTCCCCAGGGCGGCGTGTTACCCGGCAAGGCTTCATGATCTCTTACCCGCAGATAGCCAGCGAAGGCATAATCAATTTCGGTGCTCGGTTGATCCGCATCTTCCTGTTCCGGATTGCGTATATAGGATACAACGGCGTTGATCTCGACCTGGTCGAGGCTGTCAAATGAAGGCATGGCTCCGCGGCCTTCGACGATGAGCTCTCGAGTTTCCGCTGTGGACAATCGATCCGTGATGCCTGTTAGATCGACTCCTCGATCCGTTCCAGCGAGGTTTTCTCCGTGGCAGCCTGCACAATTTTCTGCAAAAACACCTCGATTGCTAAACCCTACAGGTATTTCAAAGAGGCGGATAATGCCTCCAATTTCCTGTGCATTGAGTATCAGCTTGTGTCCATTTGGATCGTAAGCAGATCCTCCCCACTCGGCGCCACCATCGTAGGAGGGATAAAACAGTATTCCTGCAGTAGTCGGTGAGGCCCAGGGTCGCTGATCGAGAGGTGCTACCACCTCCGTAACATGATCGATAGCTTCCTGATTGCGGGTGGTCATTTCAAATTCTTGACGGGTAAAAGCGACGGATGAAACAGGCTGAGAGTCGGCAGCCTGTTCACCGGGTAATGTGCTCGCTATGCCGTCCACTTCATAGATGTCGTAGAGTGATTCTCCCGTATCGCGGTTGAACAGAAATAAATGACCTGACTTGGTAGTTACCGCAACACCATCGATTAATACGCCATTCCGTTCAAGTTGCACCAGAGTTGGGGGCGAGGGGAGGTCGCGATCCCAGAGATCATGACGAATGGTCTGATAATGCCAACGGTAGCTGCCGGTGTGCACGTCCAAGGCGACCAGGCTATTGGCGAAGAGATTGTCTCCTTTGCGAGAAGCGCCGTAGAAATCAGGTGTGGCTGAACCTGTCGGAATGAACAACATGGCGCGCTCTTCATCCAGCGTCATGCCGGTCCAATTATTTGCTCCTCCTGAATTCAATAATGCCCCTTCTTCCCAAGTGTCAGAGCCTAATCCACCAGTGAGCGGTAAGCTGTTAAAGCGCCAGATCTCAGCGCCGGTTCTGACATTAAATGCTCGGATCATGCCAGCGTGTGAGTTGGAGCTTTCGCTAGTGGAGAAACCCATGATCAACATATTCTCAAACACGATACCGGGAACACTGGTGAAGAAAGGACCTACATCAGCTGATGGTCTCAGGTCTAAACGTCCGTCTTCACCAAAGCTCTCTACCGGTTCTCCAGTGCCAGCATCGAGAGCAATCAGTTCTCGACCGGCCGCATAGATGAGACGTCTCTCATTGCCCTCTTGCCACCACATCAGGCCTCTTTGTGGGGCGCCATTGCCCCCGGTGTCATAACGCCAGATCTCTTCTCCGGTAGCGGCATCTAGGGCAAAGGCTACTAGTTTGGGAGAGAGACCATAGAGCACACCATCGACTACCAGTGGGCTGGTATACATAGTGGAGCTGCCCTCACGCAATTCGCCTGAATCATAGGACCAGGCAAGTTCGAGTTGCTCGACATTATCCCGAGTGATCTGGGTGAGCGGGGAATAGTGAGTGCGCGCGTTGTCGCCGAGATAGGTATCCCAGTTGCTACTGGATGGAATGTCAGGGCCGATTGATTCTGGCGTGCAGCTCAACAAGATCAGGAGGAGCGTGAGAATTCCAGCGATTTTCATAATTATCCCTTGGGCAGACTTCATCTGTGAATAACTAACTGGTTACGGCGGGCTTTACCTTAAACTAAATAATCAAGAACAAGAAGCGGGGCGATTTGACCATACACGCAAATCAAGGAGATGCGCTACGCTTTTTCAAGCGCCAATCCATGGAAATATCCCGTATAAATAGTTGGATTTGACCAGAGAAAAACCTCGTTCGACGGCGGTTCAGATGTTTTTCAAGTAGGAAATCTTAGTAACATAGAATGTAACATTAATGAAACTTTAAACGAGTTTAATTTAATTATATCAAAGCGTTAGAAGCTTAGACCAACTCCCCCCCCCCCGCCAGATTACAATTGTTATAAATGAGCCTCTCTTTTAAAGTAACACCCATAGTCACATCAACCAACTTTCAGATCGCCAACTTACTTACCAATCAATCTCTTGGCTGATAGGTTCAACTGCACCCCACCAGACTGCATATTGGATGACATCAGGTGGGAAACGCTGGCGCTTATAGGTTTCTGCTTTTTTCATGGAACGAATTCGGACAGATTGGGAGTTAACTTGTCAGTACCCAATTAGGGCAAAAAACGGAACAAAAGGGACAGACCTGTTTTATTCAGAAGAATCCAATTCGAGATAAATCTGTCCCCATTTCTGTATGGCTTAATGCGCAATTTATTGCGGGATCCTAGCGATGCCCATGCTGCCATTTATTCCACCAATCCAAATTTCATTTTCGAATTCGATCGCTACCGTGCCCAGCCTGAAAAAATCATTGCCCTTATAGTTCACTATTTGTTGCACACTAAGCGTTGCGGGATTTACCAGTGCAACCCGGGCCGCCGAAAGCTCACAGGGACTGGAATTCGGGCATCGAGAGACATGGCCGGCTACTACGATGTTGCCATCCTTACCCCAACGAACGTTGTCAACGCTAAAGCCAACTGGAGCAGTGTCAATTTGAATTGAGCTCCGCCCTCGAGACAGCCTTACCAGTGCCTTATCACTCCAGCCGCCAATGTAATACCAGTCCCCGTCAGCAGAAGAGACCAATCCATTCGGCCCTGGCATCTGGCTGCCAGGCACTTCTATCCACGCCGTGTCGTGATGCCATTCCCAGAGTTCACCGCCTGATGTATCGAAATTGGTAGCACCGAGATAGCCACCGGGTAATGCAGTTATGGAGTTGACTCGCCTAGTGCCTTCCGGTGAAGGAATACATCCAATCCATTTCAGCGAGGGAATATTGTCATTGGCATCTATCTCGAAAACTTCAATCGCTTCCCGTGCCCCGTGACCAACTACATACAATGTATGCTTGCCTCCATCGCCTTCTCGCAGGGTAAGGCCGTGGGGTTGGAATACGAGGTTTGGTCCCGGGCAGTCGCGATAGATAGACCTATCAAATTCAGGCGCTAAAGCATTGCTTGGAAATATTTCTTCAACGCTAAAGTCATTACTGTTCACGGCATAGATCGGCCCTGCTGAGTCTGAGATCCGACCCGAAGCTATGACCCAGCTAGTGCCTGGAAGCTGATACAAATCTTCAGGATTCGTCGTTCCACAAACAAACCGATACTCTCCATCGGAGTTGCAAGTCTCCGCAGAGTCCGCGCTGCTTATGTGAAGCGCCGAAACTAAAATTAAGACTGATAGAGTGAAGCGAGATAGTCTGAGTGACATGCAGCCACCTCCGTATTCTTTTTATTTTAACTGATTTTTGCAGATGGCTTTTGTCGCCTATTATTCACTGTGCAACTTTACGCTACAAAATCGAAATGAGAGTGTAGAAACAGCAGAGCCGTCTGCTATGCGGCGGCTTATTGGAGCATGTTTATTCTTAGTTAAGTGGTACTGCGTAAATATCTATGACTTCAGGCCGTTGTCCTCCTAATGTGATTCCGGCTTCTGTCATCATGGTTTCGATCACTTCTATAGTTGGCCGTGAGGGTCTTGGCAGACCGTAGCGATAGCCTTCGGCGATAAACAGAGGAGTCCAGCCACGGT
>CAVOFA010000120.1:0-7894 GCA_963694865.1 Gammaproteobacteria bacterium
TGCTCGCCATAGCGCTGTGATCGTTGCATCGGCGTGTTGGAACTGAAATTCCAGACGCCCTGCAGGTCTGGCTGGCCATATTCAGTTCGAGGTACTTCATAATCAGCGCCAGCAAACTGTGCCACTGCGGCACCAGAAAAGACCGTAAGCATGGAAAATACAAGAAAAATTTTGGCTTTCATGACAATTCCCCCCCTTGGAGGATAATTGCTCTAGCAGCGTAACTTAGTAGTTTCGCTTACAGGAATCAATACAAATTCGACGAAACGACAGTGGCGACATTTACTTCAAATTCCTATGCCACCAAAGACCAAATACAAACTGAAATGCAAGCAGATTAAAATTGAAGCGGATTTGTAGCCCTATTTTCTCGTAAAGCGGGTCAGTAAGCTGGAGGTGTCCCAACGCCCACCTCCCATGGCCTGAACTTCAGCGTAAAAACTGTCCACTAGCTGCGCAACCGGCAGTTCGGCGCCATTGCTTTCGGCTTCCTCAAGAGCAATACCGAGGTCCTTGCGCATCCAGTCCACCGCGAAGCCAAACTCAAATTCGTCCGCCAGCATGGTCTTGTACCTGTTCTCCATCTGCCAGGAACCAGCAGCCCCTTTAGCGATGGTCTCGATTAAGGCCTCGCCGTCAAGCCCGGCTTTGATGGCGAAATTCAAGCCTTCCGCCAGCCCCTGCACGATTCCAGCAATGCAAATTTGATTCACCATTTTCGCCAATTGACCGCTACCAACTGGCCCTAACAATTTGCTAAATTTGGAATAGCGCCCGAGCACCACTTTAACGGCGTCATAGGCATCTGGCTCTCCCCCCACCATAACGGTTAAGGCACCGTTCTCTGCTCCCGCCTGCCCGCCTGAGACCGGGGCATCAAGGAAGTTAATCTGCTGCTGTGCCGCAAGTTGAGCCAACTCACGGGCCAGTGACGCCGACGCTGTGGTGTGATCCACCAGGGTTGCTCCCGCCGCCATTCCTGCCAGCGCGCCACTGTCTCCCAATACCACTTGCCTGACGTCGTCATCATTGCCTACACAAACCAGTACCACCTCACAGTCCTGCGCCGCAGCCGCCGGCGTCGATGCCATTTCGCCACCGTACTGCTCGCACCACTGGCGGGCTTTTTCCTGGCTACGGTTATAGACACATACCTGCATGCCTGCATTTTTTAAATGCCCGGCCATGGGATATCCCATAACACCCAAACCTATAAACGCCACTTTCATTTTTAACTCCTTATCCGGTCCTTACTGTTTCAATCTCTGTGCCGGTACTGGTTCATAGTTGCAGGCAGCATTGCTGACAGCAACATCACTACATTGAGCTGGATCTTCATCACTCTTCTCTACTTGCCGGTTTCGGTTTTACTGCCGCGTCCGAGGTCGGAGCGCCAATCTGACTGCAATAGGCGCAGTAACTCCGCGATTAAGTTGTAACGATCAGCGGGCTGTTTTGCCAGGCAGGCCATGGCGATTTCTTCCAACACTCGGGGTACTCGTTGCCTGGTACGTTGCGATGGTGGCACAGGGGTATCGCTTAATGTACTTTCAATAATATGATGCAGCTTATCACCCCTGGAAGGTGTCTCTCCACATAGAATTTCGTAGAGCACCACACCCAGGCTATAAATGTCCGTACGATGGTCAATTGCGGGATCCTGGTTGATCTGCTCCGGCGACATATAATGTGGTGTGCCCTGCACCTTGCCTTGCGAGGTCAGGGTAATATCCTTAATCTCCACGTGTTTACCTTCCTCGTCCGGCACCGTCGACCCATCCGGATGCCAAACCTTGGCCAAACCCCAATCCATCAACAGCACTTCACCATAGGGCCCGGCCAATATATTTTCCGGCTTGATATCGCGTGAGCCACACCATGGGTGTGCGCGTATTCCAGAACATTGGCAATTTGTCGCACCACCTCAAGGAGTTGAGTCAAGTCATAGCGCTCACGATAATCCAGAATTTCACGCAGGGTATAACCATGTAAAAGCTTCATCGTGAAGTACGGATTGCCGCGGCTATCCCTGCCTAATTCATAGGTAGGTACTGTATTGGGGTGTTGCAGCATAGCGGAGACCCTAGCCTCCCTGATTAATCTTTGCTGTTCGATTCCATCGGCAGCGAATTCAGGTTTCAGGGTTTTGTAACAAACGAAACGTGACAGGTGTAAGTCTTTACACGACTTTATGAGCGACTTGCCACCTTTAGCGATAGTACTGAAGAATGCATAACGCATCCGCGCATCGATTTTCTCCGGCAAGGGTTTGTCTGTCTCTTCGAGGAAGACTGAACTGTAGTTCTTCGGTTGTTCAGGGAAGTTCAGCATGATGAGATTGAATTAAGAATCAATGGCAGCTTAACTCTAGACTTGCCAGAGCAGTTGATGTTACAGCTTAGCACTAACAGCTTGTGCTACACCATCAACCAAGCTCGGTCTGAATCTAATCCCTTTCACGCGAGCTTCAATCTCGAATTGAGCTTCGGAATCTAGCATCTTTGCCTGTATCGGCCTTAGCTCGCTCGCAGTATTAGTGGAAGTTATGTAATGGCAATGTCTCTGAAATTAACGCGAAGTTGTATCAGCTCTTCACTATTACGGCCGAAAAAGAAGCAATTTGAATCCGAAGATTGCACCCGCTCAGATCCTGATCTCGCCTCCGGGTATCTCTAATAAGCCTGATATCAATCCCTCAATGTGCTAGATTCACGGCTACTGAGCAATAATCTGCCGCAGAATTTATGGGCACCAAGCGTGTCACTGTCACACCAAAGCCGGAAGTACAGCGTATAGCTGACATTAGATTAGGCACGCAGTCAGGCCTTTTTCGTTAGTAGAATGTAATGAAAGAATTCGTTGATAAAGTAAAATTCTCGTCAGTCAAATCCCTCACCAGGCTAATGCTTTCTGCGCTTGAGAATGCCACCTTGCAGATCGAAGCGCAGGCGATGAAGTTTACTAAAACTCAGCTGCCTCCCATCAGAGAGCAATCCCAGGCTGTTGCTGAACGCTTCATTACTAATCTAAATGGCTACTTCGACGCGCTCGGGACTAGTGCCGAGAAAGATGTGCTCGACATAGACTCTGAAGATATGTCGCTGATCGATCACGATTACCTCGAAGCGCTTATCGCGATGAAAGGCATGGTCGAGCGTGCACGAGAGAGCGACACCAAACAATACATTAGCTTTACCACCAGATTGAGTTCGCTTTATCACAATTCGGGCGTTGGCCCCAGCAATAACCCATTGGACCCTGAACAGATTGGCGATTGCTTCAATGAAGCGATTCGCCCAATGGGGCTCAAGGCCCACTATCTGCTGACGATTTATCGTGAGTTCAATAAAACCGTATTTAAAAACCTTGAGGAAGTACTAACCGAAGCCAATCAGATCCTCATTGATCTGGACGTGTTACCCAATCTGGATGTCAAAGCCAGAAACCGGGAGCTGATGAAGGCCAAAAGGGACGAGGACAGAGCTACGGCCGCTGCCCGGGAGCCCGCGCCCGAAAAGTCTAATAGTGAAGTGTTTGGCGCGATGCAAACCCTGATTAGTAAGTTAGTTGTCAATGAGGGGTCCAGAGCTGAGCTGCCGATTTCGCCTACTTCAGCTAATGAGCAGGCAGCCAACACCCCTACTGCGGATCTGGTGGCCGAACAACAAAATCTCAAGACTCAGCATGAACAGCTGATGCAGGCACTGACAAATATCCAGTCAACGCTGGCGGTGCCAGCCAGCTCCAGGTCCAGAACTGAAAGCCCTACGACCGACAGCGAGTCCATTGCGGCTACCATCAGTCTGTCGCTCAATGATGGAGTCTCACAAGGATCGCCATCATCATTAAATGCCGAATCCTCCGACGTAATAAATCTGGTCACCCTGCTTTACGAAGCAATCTGGAAAGATGATTCCCTACCGATTGCCATGAAAGAACTGATTGGCCGTACCCAGATTCCAATTATGAAAGTAGCACTAACAGACACGACGTTCTTCAATAACGAGCAACACCCTGGACGAGTAATTCTCAACGAGTTTGCGGTGGCGGGAATTTCCTGGACTAAAAGCACAGAACTGGACAGCGATCCTATCTATTTAAAAGTAAAGGAGTTGGTTGAACGCCTCTTAACCGAAACTGATATTAGCAATGACTTTCTTCAAAGCCTGATTAGCGCGCTTCGCGAAATCAACAATCAACAAAGTGGTGTTGACGCTTCTCTGGAACAAAGAGTCAGAGAAGCTGAAACTGAGCAGAGCAGTTTGGATGACGTTAAAAAGTTTGTTTCTCAAAAAATTAACGGGCGGATATTGAAAAGCAACCTGGACCCGTCGATTAAATCTCTTCTCGACACTCACATGCATGCGCTTTTGGTGAAACTGGTATTGAATGAAGGTTTGAATGGCCGATCCTGGAAGCCGGTAATGAGCACCATTGATGTTCTGTTATGGACAGTGCAAGCCGACAAGCAGCCGGGAGACAAAGAAAAATTTGATAAAATCAATCCGCGGCTACTAGACAATCTCGCCAAAACCCTGGAAATCGGCGGCGTTTCTAAAACGAAAATTACCAAAATCATTCGCCAGTTAAAACAGGTGCAAGACTACAGTTTTCACCTGGCTGCTGTCGAAGCGGGAGCCGTTCCCCTTCAATCAGCCGCGCCTGCCTCAGGCAATAACGGCAGACCGCGGGACATAAGATCACGAAGATGTGAAACCGACCCCCCACTACCCAGGAACGACCCGCATTTACGACAGGTCGACAAATTGCCAATTGGCAGCTGGATGGAATTTAAAGGTGCCGCCGGTGCCCCCGTACGCGCCACACTGGCCGCAAAAATCGATAGCATCGACAAGCTGTTTTTCGCCGATCAACAAGGCGCCAAGGTCGTGGAATTGACGCGGTCGCGACTGGCGCGGGAGCTTAAAGCTGGATCTGTCAAGATTGTAAGCGAAGGCTCGCTAATGAACCGAGCCATGGAGGCGGTAATGAGCAATCTTGAGGAATGGGCACAGCTGCTGGAAGACGCCGAAACCGGTGAAGAGTCTGCTTCAGCATAGTCGCTTTGAAGTTGATAATTTTAGCCAGGTCAGCTGTGAATAATGCAGCTATCGAAGACCCCGGCGACGCGTACACGGGTTCCGGCGGGGATGTTTGCAGGCGTATATTTGCTGCCGGAATCCACTCAGACACGCAGCAACGCTGACAAATGCCAATCTTGTTACATTTTGTTTGAAAAAAGCCCTACAGGCCGCGATCTGTCGATGTTTACAAACTAGACTCGAGGCCAAATGGCGGCTATCCTAGCATCCCTGTTTTGAGAAGATTTAGTGGTAAATAAAAACTAGTTCGCCGCCGTGCATATTTGCAATGCGATTCGGTGGTGGGCTGCGATTAAGTCGAACCTGATTTTTTGGAGAGATCGCCCATGCGACAGATATACAAAACCTGTACAGCCGTAGCCTTAGCACTACTGGCAACAGCGACCCTAACAGTACAAGCTCAATCGACAGACAATGACAGATTCCTGAGTCTTGTACCGCCCGCAGGCTTGCCCATCATTCCTGTTTTGGAAGGCTGGATCGCAAACCTGGATGGCACAACCAGCTATGCATTCGGCATCATCAATCGAAACGATGAAGCCGTTACTATTCCGCTAGGCGAAGGCAACTATATCGAGCCTGCCAAATACAGCGGCGTTCAACCAACCTATTTCCCACCCGGCCGCAGCACAGGCTGGTTTACAGTTACTGTGCCCGCAAATGAGAAAGATGTCGATGTCTGGTGGTACCTGACGACTGGGAATAGCGAAACCCTGAAAGTCCCCGGTCGCTGTTGTATAGGAGCCTATGAGCTGGACTACATCCTGCCGCGGCCACAGGGAGCACTGCAGCCACTGGTAGGCTTGGGTGAGAACGGACGTCAGTCACCAGGTCTGCTGGCCCAGGTTGGTGATTTTTCCGGCCGAGTTTCTGCCGGCACACCGGTGACAATCTCTATCAATGCCAGCGATCCAGCGGAGCGAGATACCAGCGATCCGCGCTTCGCTGGTATCTCGATCCCTATGGGTGTGGAATTCAGTATGTACCAGGGTCCGGGAGAAGTGGTATTTACCCGTCATGATTCCACAGAGGTGCTTGAAAATCCCTACGAAGAAGGCGATCGACGTTTTGAGTTTTTTCAGGAGCCAGGACCCAATCAAATGCAAATTAAGGACGGTTCCGGAGTTGCCAGAGTTATCGCAACGTTTTCCGAGCCTGGTGAATACATGATTCACACCAAGGTAGATATGCACCCGGGTCCCGACAGTTCCAATAGCGACCAGTGCTGTTGGACAAATGTCATACAGCGAGTAACCGTATCCCCCTGACTTGGTGATTTTCTGGCCGATCCCACTAATCGGCCAGTACCACCGTTTCAACAGCAGTCGTAAGGCCCCAATCAGTCGGCATTTCGAGCTTGTTCGAGAGCCCCTGAAGAGAGCTGTGTGTTGCGATTTAACAAGAAAAACCACCTTTATCGATGGACATTAATAAGGCCACCAATTACCATAAGTTCATCTGTACCCAGACATATCCCAGCTTAAGGCGAATCATGATAACAACAGTGCAATCTTGGAGTAAGAAAGTTCGCGTGTGGACTGTCTTGGGAGCCGGCGTATTATTTACGTTTGGCCTTCAGGCTAACGCACAGGATGAGCAAATCACCTACAACAGCCACGTTGGTAAAATCATCAACGAAAACTGTGTGGTCTGTCACCGCGAGGGCGGCATCGGACCGATGCAGCTCGAGAGCTACGAGCAGGTACGCCCGTGGGCCCCTCTGATTCAAATGCGTGTAGCCAATCGGGAAATGCCTCCCTACGCCTACGATCATGGCATCGGCATCCAGGACCTGCAGGCCGACTGGCGTCTCTCGCAAGAAGACATCGACACCGTAGTGACGTGGGTGAACCAGGGATCCATCATAGGGAATCCGGACCAATTAGTAGCAGCCCCCGAGCTTCGAAATACTGACGATTGGAACTTCGTCAATCAATTTGGTCAGCCGGATTTAGTACTTGCGTCGGATCCTATCGATATCCCGGCGAATGGCAATGACTTATGGCACAAGCATTTTATTGAGAGCGGCATCACTAAAGATCGTTGTATTAAAGCACTACAAGTCAAGCCCAGGGGCGATGCCAAGGCGGTAGTCCACCATGCAAACACCTATTTCGCGGAAATAAACGAACAAGGTCAGGTTGAGCGCAAACCGGTGACTGAATATGCCATGGGTAAGTGGGGAGAAGTGGTACCAGCAGGCGTTTGCCGAACTGCCTTTGCTGATATGCTAATTCAGTGGGACATTCATATGTTTCCTGGCGGTGTCGGGGCAATAGCTCAAGGCGAGATGATCCGGGACAACGTGGTCGAGCTTGGCATCTGGTTCCACCCGGAAGGCTATAAAGATGAGGCTCCCTATACGCAGGACCTGGCCTCGTACGGCTTGAGGGAAGGTTACGAGAACGGCAACCTGATTGTGCCACCCCATGGCAAAGTCATGACTCAGGGTTTTCACTCCTTCGATCATCCAGTCAGAATCGACAGCTTTCAGCCCCACGGTCACCTGCGCATGAACGCTGCCTCGCTGGAGGTGTTTTATCCAGAAACTGGGCGTACCGAGCAGATTAGCCAGATTTCCAAATGGAGTGCCACCTGGCATCACAGCCACCTGTATGAGCCAGACGTAGCACCACTGTTGCCTGCTGGCGCCGTATTGGTAATCAAGCAGTGGTACGACAATACCGCTGGAAACCCCAACAACCCTGATCCCGATCAATGGGTATATGGTGGTAGCCGTACTGGTGACGAAATGTCTCACGCCTGGATTGCGGTGACTCACCTCGACGACG
>CAVOFA010000121.1:0-7853 GCA_963694865.1 Gammaproteobacteria bacterium
GGTTGCCTGCTTGTTTTATGAAAGAGTGGAGCGGAATGACGATTAGTGGTTAAACGCTAGCAAGTTTGTTGTTGTTTGTGGTTATTGGCTGACCTGGTGATGGACGATTAGCCAACGTACAGCACCAAAAAATGGAGCTAGATCGCAAAAACCCAGATCGTTCAGAGTAGTATTTACATACAAATTCTAGTATTGCTTTTAACAGAGGGTTGTTTTTGATTAAGTGACTCTTTTTTAAAGTCAAATATACTTTCTGGGACGATCCTGAGTTACTTCAACACGATGAGCTGAGCGGGGAATGTTAATCTTCCGCTGGCGCTTAGAGGCTTCTTGAGTAGCAGTAGAAACGTCAAAGCAAGATCAGGAGTCGAAGCTAGAACTTTTTCAGATACCCGTGTTGGAGCGGTTCATCAGCAGTGAAGAGAAGCTGAGTCTAATCAGGCAATATCAAGTCTAAGGTTAACTCACAATAAACATCGAAAAAGAGTCTTTATCCTGAGTAACGTACCGCTGGGAACCCTTTAAACCAGTGCTATATCTGTTCCATAGGTGTTGACGGGGTACACCTATGAATTATTTAATCTCGGGAATAAATTCCGCAAACTTGTCGATCATCGGCCTGATTCTTTCAGGTCGATCCCAGCCATCCATTTCGACACCGATAACCACACGCTCAATGCCCATATCTCGGTATTTTTTAAACGTATCAAGATCTGGAGTAATCAGCGTTTGTAGCGTAATTTCCACATCTTCAGGCTGACGACCAGCCGCCTTGACCCTGTCGCGAAATTTCTCAATGCCACCGGCAATATTATCGCCCAGCATCAAATCAACCGGCATCCAACCATCCGCCCACTCTGCCGTGTGCTTTAAGCCAAGCGGCCCCATGGCACCAAATACAATTGGCGGCCCGCCGGTCTGTGCCGGTTTTGGGTTGCACCAGACCGGATCAAAGTCGATATAGTCACCGTGGAATTCCGCTTCATCATCAGTCCAAAGGTTGCGCAGGGCACCGACAGTCTCGCGCAAAATGCCGTAACGTTTATTCCAAGGCAGTGAAGAAATATTGCTAAATCCTTCTTCGTTCCAGCCCACACCGGTGCCAATTATCAAACGACCACTAGAAAACCTATCTAGTGTAGAAATAGTTTTAGCCTGGGAAAACACATCTCGCTCTAACAGCAGTGCAATACCGGTGCCTAGTTTCAGAGTTGTGGTAACCGCCGCTGCTGCAGTCAAAGTGACATAGGGATCTTGCATACATTTATAGGGCTCGGGCAGTTTGCCTCCGCCGGGATAAGGCGTTTTCAGCTCAACTGGAATATGACTGTGCTCGCCGGTCCACAGCGATTCATAACCCCGCTCCTCCAAGGCCTTGGCAAGCTCTACAACCGGCGGGTCGAAAGGCGTATTCATGAAGCTGAAACCGAGATGCATAAATATCTCTTGTAGGCCCCTATCGAGGCTTAATGACTTATTGCGTGTTTAGCGACGGGAATAATGACACTTTCTATCGGCCGGATAAATCCCCAACCGCAGACAAAGAGCAAATAACCTATAGCTGGAGGATAGGAATTATAACAGGGCTTTTCGATCGAAAGTCTGAGTAACGAATCAGATTGGTTGCCTGCTTGTTTTATGAAAGAGTGGAGCCGTATGACGAGTAGTGGTTAAACGCTACCAAGTTTGTTGTTGTTTGCGGTTATTGGCTGACCTGGTGATGGGCGATTAGCCAGCGTGCTTTTCTAGTGGCGTAGAGATAAATGCGCTGCCGTGGTTTCAACCATCAGATAGCGGCAAAGAGATCGTTTTGCGGCCCTTGACCCGGCCTTTGCTGGTGCACAGCATCAGGTGGCGCGCGTTGCTTCAGATGCGCCAGAATGGTCTGGATCGCGTCCTGATCGGTGACATCTGCGATCACCCGCAGCGTACCGTCGGACAGCGGACAGGCGGAGATATCTATCCTTCAACACTATTTGAGTATTCCAGCGTGCCCTTTTGAGGACAAAATCGGGGGTTTGCAGGTGGCGCCCATAAAAGGTAGGGTTTATAACTACATATACAAAAATAGTAACGACGTGGTCCATTGGTCGCACTATTATATTAATCAAAAAGGTAGCCCGTATGTCTCATTCATCAAGAAGCTTTCGACGCACGCCCCTTGCGGCGGCACTCAGTCTTGCATTGTTTCCCTTGGTTTCCAGCCCTGTTCACGCTCAGTTAGAGGAAATCGTTGTTACGGCAACAAAACAGGCTGAGCGCTTGCAGGATGTCCCGATTTCTGTGAACGCACTTTCGGGCGAGACAATGCGCTCGCAAGGCATTATGACATTCGACGAGTACGTGGCTTTCCTCCCGAATGTGATTGACGCAGGTAATGCACCTGGCATGAGAGAAATTTATATTCGCGGCTCTGCGACTGAGCAAGGCTCGGTCACGGTATCCTCTGCACAGGGCTCAGCCCCTGGTGTGGCGATGTACTTAGATGAGACGCCGGTCTCCTTTGGCGGGCGTAACCTCGATATTTACGCATCCGACCTTGAGCGCATTGAAGTACTCGCTGGCCCTCAAGGAACGTTATTCGGCGCCAGTTCCCAGGCCGGTAACATGCGTATGATCACCAACAAGCCTGTCATGGGTGAGATGCAAGGCCGAGTAGATGTGGGCATGTCGTCGACCCATGGTGGCGATGACAGCAGTAACATCGAAGGCATGATTAATATGCCAATTGGTGACAACCTGGCAATACGTACTGTCGGCTACAATAACCGCCAGGGTGGCTGGATCAGCAATACGGCCTCAACATTCACGCCCTCAGGTCCAGTCGTCGATCGTAACTCTATTGGTTACGGCCCTTATTTCCGTAATTTCCCTGACACTGTAGTCAATAGCGTCAGTAACCAGGACGAGGTCAAGGACGATTGGAACGAAGCGACCTACACAGGGTACCGAGTGGGTGTAAAATGGGACATTTCTGACGACTGGAGTGCGCTGGTACAGCACTCGTCACAGAAGCTGGATGTCGAGGGTTCATTTCTGATCGACCCCAGCCTTGGCGGAGATAAATCAGCCAAATTTCAGCCAGAACGCAATGTCGATGACTTCGATTTAACCACGCTCACTATTGAAGGTCGCATTGCAGGTCTGGATATTGTGTATGCCGGTGGTTACCTCGACAGAGAAATCGACTCTCTGATTGATTACACCCACTACAACAATGGTGGCGGATACATTACTTACTATCTGTGCAGTGGCAATATCTACGCGGCACCTGGTGCTACCAATCAAAATACTTGTTTCGATCCCAGAAAAGCGTACCGGGATCAAACCACCAACGAACGAACCACTCATGAGCTGCGCATCAGCACTGATCCTGATCGTCGCTGGCGTGTAATGGCTGGGGTGTACTTCAGCGATGTGGAAACTAAAACACTGGGTGAGTTCCAGTACTATTCAACCGGCGATGCCTTCAGTGATTTCCAAGTGAATTACTACGGCGCTGCGGCCCAGTCACCGTATGTGCTGGCCAACGAGACAATTCCTGGGGTTGCGGGAACCAATCAAGTCGGACCCGCTGGGCCCTTGACGACCTTTTATAACGATTACACCCGAACCGAAGAGGAACTCGCCTATTTTGGTCAGTTAGCCTTTGATATTACTGATAATTTAACCGTAACGATTGGTGCTCGAAAGTATGACCTCGAAACCCAACTTCTGGGCGCATCAAACTTTTCTTTCGGATGCCGTTACGGCGGTAATGGTGGTGGCGGTGCTGCAGAAGGCTTCTGTAACAGCCACCGTTTTAGTAACAGTCCAACCGATCGATTCACTGCTCTTGGTGCCTACAACAATGGAAACGTAACAGATGACCAGTTCCTGGCACTGCTCAACTACCCGGGCGCTGCAGCAACCTATGGTGGTTCGGCGAAGGAGATGTTCAGAGGTGGTGGTAATAATGCGGCAACCCTTCAAGCGATTAAAGAGGGTCGTCTTGATATCTCCAGCATTAACAGTAAAGGCGTCACTGAAGAAGATGACACTATCGTCAGGTTCTCTGTGGATTGGAGAGTTTCTAACGACATTATGCTCTACGGTGTTTATTCAGAGGGATATCGGCCAGCGGCTCAAAACCGGAATGCGGGCCAATTGGCCAGTAACCAATCGGGTATCTATGAGGGTTATGTGGTGCCAGCGGTCGCAACCACTGACGAACTGGAGAACATTGAATTAGGTATTAAATCGGAATTATTCAATAACACTCTGCGACTCAATGCCAGTATCTACAGCACTGAAATTACCGATTTGCAGGTGGCAAGATTCGATCCGTCTAACGTTGCCTTCCTCGTATTCCTGGAGAATGTGGGTGATGCAGAAACTCGTGGCGTGGATATTGACTTCATGTGGGCGGCAACCAGTCGACTCACCCTTAGTGGTGCAGCGAGTTTCCTCGATACCGAGCTGACGCGAATCAACCCGCAGCTTCAGGGTGTAAGTGTTCCCAAGGGGTCTGAATTGCCATTGGCACCCAGCTTCTCTGGAAACATCCGTGTCCGCTACGACTTTGATATCATGAAGGGTAATGCCTGGGTGAATGCATCGCTGGTTTATCGTGGTGAGAGTGTTACAGGAATTGTGGGTAGCGCCGAGTTCATGACCGATACCCATGAACTCGCTTATGGGAATGATCCGGGTGTGGATATTCAGAATGAGGGTGGAACCTTCGGTACGGTTGCCACCTCCGATGGTAGCGTGCCTTCAAATTCTCGTTATGTGAATGAGGCAGCCACGACACTGAATATAGGCCTTGGTTATGCTCGTGATGACTGGACAGCTGAAGTTTATGTTAACAACGTCACCTCAGAAGAGGGATACGTGGTACAAACTGCCGGTAAATTCACACCTGAGTCCAGTATGATGCGTCCAAGAACGTTGGGCTTGCGATTCGGGTATTCTTTCTGAGGAAACCTGCATCTAAGATCAAAGGGCGATCATTTGATCGCCTTTTTTTTTGGGACATAATTTGATGACCAGTACTGCCGCTCCGTCGCAATCACTCGAAGATATTCAGCGAAAGCTCGCCAGTGGAGACCTTCATACTGCAGGCGAAATGATAGACAGGCTTCTATTAGAGTTTTCAAGAGATCCTAATCTTGGTTACCTGAGCGCTTTGCGCTATCGGCTTGGTGGCGATGCTGCCCGTGCGCTGCAAAGCTTGTCTGATCTGACTTCGAGTTTTCCAGGTATGGCCAGAGCTCACCAAGAGGTTGCTATTAATTCGCTCAGTCTAAATTTACCGGAGCAGGCCCTTGAGGCGGCTGAAAGGGCGGTGGATTTAGATGGATCTTTAATGACTTGCTGGGAGTTACTCGCGCCACTTTACGCCCGTTTCGCTCCTGAAAAACTTGATACAGCCGAGCAGCAAATCGCATTTCTCAAGTCACTGCCGCAGGAGCTGAGAACGGTAATGAGCTATCTGTCACAGGATTTGCTTAATGACGCTGAGCGTTTATGTAAATACTTTTTGAGAGACGACAAGACACACACAGAAGGAATGAGATTACTCTCGGAGGTACTGACCCGAAAAAATATATTGGACGAGGCTCAGTTCTTACTGGAGACATTACATGAGCTAGAACCCCAAAATATGGCGGCGTCTATCCAGCTGTTTCACGTCATGATGCGGCGTCAGCGCTTTCATTCAGCATACGATCTTGCGGTAAAACTGCGTGCAGAACAGCCGCTAGATAATGATCAGATTGCAAAGGCTTACGCTGCGGCTTGCTTCGCAGTGGGTCAAACTGATGAAGCCGGATTGCTATACCAAAACCTGCGACAAGCGCATCCCACCGATCATCTGATTCCTATCAGTCAGGGGCATATCTATAACTCCAGTGGTGACAGGGCAGCGGCGATCAATGCTTTTAAAAGCAGTGCGGCTATAAAACCTGATCATGGAGACGCCTACTGGAGTCTTGCGAATACCAAGTCCTACAAGTTTGATGATAACCAAATCATGCAAATGAAGGATTTGGAGCAAGACGCAGCTATTGGCAGTGTTGATCGGATTCAGATTTGTTTTGCCTTAGGCAAGGCGGTGGAAGACAGGGAACAATTCGATGCGGCTTTTGAGTTTTACTCAAGGGGTAATGCCCTGAAGTTACCCACCACGCACTTCAATGCGACACAGCTTTCAAAGCGTATTGAGGCACAAATTGAGGTTTGTAATAAGGAATTATTTGAAAAAGTAGGTCACACCGGGGTGGCTGCTAGGGACCCTATTTTTATTGTTGGATTACCACGGTCGGGATCGACGCTTCTTGAACAAATCCTCGCGTCTCATTCCCGGGTGGATGGCACGATGGAACTTCATAACATTCTCGACCTTGCAAAGAGGCTGCGTGGTCGTGATGAGGCGGGTCAAGCGGTACCGCGTTATCCCAAAATACTCGGAGAACTGGACACCTCACTGTTTGAGAAGTTTGGGGAGCAGTTTATAGAACAGACGCGGGTGTACCGCGGCGATGCCCCATTTTTTATCGACAAGATGCCCAATAACTTTTTCCATATTGGCCTCATTAAATTGATACTACCCAATGCCAAGATAATTGATGCTCGGCGTCACCCCATGTCCTGTTGCTTTAGTGGTTTTAAGCAACTGTGGGGTGAAGGGCAGGAGTTTTCCTACGGTCTGGAAGAGATTGGTAGCTATTACAAACAATACACACAGTTGATGGATCACTGGGATAGGGTGCTGCCGGGTTTTGTTTTAAGAGTTGATCACGAGAATGTCGTTGACAATTTAGAGGGGGAAGTGAGGCGGATTCTCGATTTTTGTGCCCTGCCGTTTGAAGACGCCTGTTTGGATTTTCACAAGACTGAGCGAACGATTAGGACACCCAGTGCAGAGCAAGTGCGTCAACCTATCTACCGGTCTGGATTGGACCAATGGCGAAATTTTGAACATCATTTGGACCCACTTAAACAGGCCTTGGGTAGCGAGCTATTGGCAACCTATGGTGTCACCGCTTCCGAATGATTTTTTCTACAAGCCGGCAATTTGTTTTTTTCGCTGTTCCTAAGACCGGCACCCATGCAGTGCGCGAGTTGCTGCGGCCTCACCTCGGTGTGGGCGATTGGGAGCAGCAGTTGCGGTATGGGCAGCAGCTTGCCCCCTTGGCAGAAATCGCTGCGGTCAATCATGGGCACGTTGCGTATCGACAGCTCGTTAAGGCCATTCCTAAAGCGGAGCTAGATCGTCAATTTAAATTTGCGTTTGTGCGCCATCCTTTTGATCGCTTTGTTTCGGTCTGTGCTTTCCTTGGGCGGACTGACCCAAGTTACCGCCAAGACCCTGCCGTGTGGATGAAGCAAGCACTCACCCGGCCACAATTTCGGAGGCGGGTTCTTGTGGCTTCACAAACCTCACTGTTAACGGATGAAGCATCAAATGTTGTCGCCATGGACTTTGTAGGCCGTTATGAGTCGTTGCAGCGTGACTACGATCATATCTGCAGCGTTCTCTCGCTACCCACGAAACCCTTATCTAAGAAGAACAGCTCCGAGCACAAGGACTATGCTGAGTTACTAGACGAGGAACTTCGGCAAGCTTTGGCGACGATTTATGCCGATGATTTCACGACCTTTAACTACGACCTGTAGCAAACTCTTCAGCTCGATGTGGCTGCAAGGCGGCACCTAGAATTCGCTGCATAATGATGGGGTTTATGCCTATATTGTTAGAGCTTGTAACCAAGACTCTCGGGCCTTGTTTTAAAGCCGACCGGGCCCGGGCTAAAAGCTTCTGGTAACCGCTAATGCCCTCAGGCGCAAATCCATACAAAGACCACTGTCGG
>CAVOFA010000122.1:0-7785 GCA_963694865.1 Gammaproteobacteria bacterium
AAATTATCCGAGGGCGTAGTTAAAAAAATCGCCTATCAAATCATGAACGAAGACCAGATCGAGGCATTCGAAAAGAGTCCTGAGATGAACCTGGCCGTGGCCGAGCCTGACATCGGTCGTTTTCGCATCAACATATTCAAGCAGCGCGGCGAAGTAGCGCTCGTTGCCCGGCATATTAAAACCGATATCCCCAATGCAGATGCGCTCGGACTCCCGCCTATCCTGAAAGAGCTCATTATGCAGAAACGCGGCATTATCCTGCTCGTGGGTGGTACCGGCTCCGGCAAATCTACTTCCATGGCTGCGTTGCTCGACCACTGCAATAAAAACAGCCAGGGTCACATCATTACTATCGAAGACCCGATTGAATTTATTCATCCTCACCAAAAGTCCATAGTTAATCAACGGGAGATTGGTGTGGATACCAATAGCTATGAGGAGGCACTGCAAAACACTCTGCGACAGGCGCCAGATGTCATTCTAATCGGCGAGATTCGCAATCAGGAAACCATGGAGCACGCTCTCGCTTTCGCGGAAACCGGCCACCTGTGTTTGTCCACACTCCACGCCAACAACGCGAATTAGGCGCTGGATCGGATTATTAATTTTTTCCCCGAAGAACGTCACAAACAACTGTTCCTTGATTTATCCCTGAACTTGAAGGGGTTCGTCTCCCAACGTCTGATTCCAACTGTCGACGGCAAGCGCGTCGCCGCCATCGAAATCTTATTGGGCACGCCCCGGGTGTGCGACCTGATCAAGCAAGGCAATATACTCGAGATCAAGGAAGTCATGGAGAAAGGTGAGCAACAGGACATGAAGGCCTTCGACTACGCGTTGTTCGACTTGTTCAGAGGCGGCAGGATCAACTATGAAGAGGCCCTCAAAAATGCCGACTCCAAGAACAACCTGCGTCTACGCATCCAGCTTTCTGAGGGCAAGGAAGTGGTGGAAGATGATCTGGACGAAGATGACTTCCCTGGCGGCTTGTCATTGATGTCAACCGACAGCAATGACAATCAAATGTTCTAGAGCACCTACCAAATTGATGATCAAGGCCGACAGCAAGCAGAGCGCCGCCATCTACCTGGCTGACCGTGAATTCATCAAAGGCGCTAATTTACCGGTAGGGCTTATGTTTACTGGCGCGTGGGGGGGTCCGATTCCCTGTTGCTGCGACTGGCGCGACAGATAAAGTAAGCCAACCCGGGGCCCAGATACACAAAAATAGTCTGGCCTGCCCCCGCCCGGTCATCCCCATGGCCTGGCAGTCTCATCCTGTAGGTGCCGAAATTGCCACAATTCGTGACCTTAGTTTCCCCCGATTTACCTTATAATGCGTGTAAGCTATATCTTGATTTATTTAGTTAAATGCATTAACTAGGATGACTTATGAGATCTAATTACTTCATTACATTATTATGGAGACGAAGCATGGACAGGCGACTATCCGCATTAGCCATTGCACTCACTTTCGCTTTCAACAGCTGCGCCTTTGCTCAGGAGTTTCAGACACCGCTCACTGAATGGGGCGTGCCGGACTTGCAGGGTAACTGGAAGAACCACACGGTAATGCCCTTCGAGCGCCCCCGCGAGTTAGGCACCAAGCAGGCCTATACCGAAGCAGAGGCGATGGTGTTGGAACACAGCGCGCAACAGACTGTAGAAGACGACAATGTGCCTCTCGATCCAAATCGTTCAGCTCCAAAACTCGAAGCCCTGCCACCAGTGGGCAACTATGACCTGTTCTGGACCGATAGAGGCATGTTTTTACCCACCATCGGCGGTGAATTCCGCACTTCGGCAGTCATTGACCCTGCCAATGGGCGTATACCCGAGCGAATTGCCGGATTCAGGGATCGCATGCGCGACCTTCGTGCCAGTAGCCCTGACCGCAATGACGGTCCGGAAGGTCGCGGCCTGGGTGAGCGCTGCCTGATAGCGTTCGGCAATAGCTCAGGGCCGGTCATGTCACCGGTAATGTACAACAGCCACATGCAAATCGTGCAATCGCCCGGCTACGTCAACATCATCGTGGAGATGGCTCACGACGCTCGTATTATCAAGATTACCGATGATCGCAGCCCATCGTCGGCAGCGCACCAGAAGTGGTTGGGCGATTCAATCGGTCGTTGGGACGGTGATACGCTAATCGTCGAAACCAAAAACTACAATCCCTGGATGAATTACCGGGGCGCACCTACCAAAAACCTGACCGTGATCGAAACCTTTAAGCGGGAAGCTAACAACAAGATCGTCTATGGTTTTACCGTCGATGATCCCTCTGTGTATACCGCCCAGTGGTCTGGCGAATACCCTCTGTCGAAGATGGACGAGCCTATATACGAGTATGCCTGCCACGAAGGCAATTACGGCATAATCGGGATTCTTGCGGGAGCACGCCGTCTGGAGTCCATGGCGGCGGATGGCGAAGAGCGCGCTATCGCGCAATAACCGCAGCGCAGGCCTGCTGAAACAAACTAACCACCAGTTCGACATCCTTCTCACTAACATCCAGGTGCGTTACCAGGCGCAGCCGGTCACCGGCTATGATGATTACGCCCTGTTGCGCCAGGCGGCTGGCGAGTTGCTCTCCCAGTGTGTGGTTCGGTAGCTTAAGGAATACCATATTGGTATCCACCGCGAGAATGTTGACGCCGTCGATTTGCTCCAATGCTGCAGCCAGGCGTTGCGCGTTGCGGTGGTCGACGGCGAGTCGCTCAATATTGTGTTCTAGCGCATAGTCGATCGCGGCTGCAATAATACCGGCCTGGCGCATTCCTCCTCCGACCATCTTGCGCCAGCGCCTGGCCTCGGCAATAAACGGAAGGCTGCCGCAGAGCAAAGACCCCATGGGTGCACCCAAACCTTTCGAGCAGCAAATTGACACCGTGTCGGCGTGCCGGGTGATTTCGGCTATGTCCACCGCCATCGATACCGCCGCGTTAAACGCCCGCGCGCCATCGAGGTGCAGCGACAATCCATTTGCCTTGGCAAAATCATATGCCTCAGCCATATAGCTAAGAGGCAGCACTTTGCCATTGTGGGTGTTTTCCAAAACCAATAGCTTGCTGCGGGCAAAATGATGGTCGAGAGGTTTTATTCGTGACTTGACCAATTCGAGATCCAGGCAGCCATCGGCTTCGACTTGAATCGGTTGCGGTTGCAGGCTGCCCAACACCGCGCCACCTCCCGCTTCATACTTGTAACTGTGGTAGTCCTGACCGACGATATATTCATCACCACGCTGGCAATGAGTCAGCAAGGCCACCAGATTACTTTGGGTTCCAGATGGCAGTAGTAGCGCTGCTTCTTTCGCTGTCATCTCAGCAATTTTGGATTCCAGCGCATTTACAGTGGGGTCGTCTCCAAACACATCATCTCCGACCGGAGCTGCAACCATATGCGCCCGCATTGCCGCGCTGGGTTTAGTAACCGTATCGCTGCGTAAATCGATCATGATTTCACGTGCTTGTGAGCCTTAGATTCCGCTTATTTTGCAGCGTGTCGTACCGCTGTTACTTCGGCCATTACCGAAATAGCTATCTCGGCGGGCGTTTTACTGCCAATCTGAAAACCTATCGGCGCATGCAAACGATTTATCTCGTCTTCACTTAAGTTTAATTCTGGTAATCGTTGCCTTCTTGCGGCCGACGTGCGCTCGGAACCCATGGCTCCAATATAAAACGCATCCGTCTTTAATGCTTCCATCAACGCCATATCATCCACTCTTGGGTCATGAGCGAGAGCGATAATACCGCTGTAAGGATTGCTGAATCGGTCTCGCACCACATCGTCGGGCAGCCGCGAAATTTTTTCTACACCATCGACATTCCAGTTATCCAAATAGTTAGGCCGGGGATCACACAAAGTGACGTCGTATTCCAGCGCCAGCGCCATCTCGGCGACAAACTTCGCCACGTCTCCGGCTCCTAGCAATAACAAGCGAAACATGGGGCTAAGACTGTGAACCATCTTTTGATCGTCCATTACCACGGCCTCTTCACTACTTCGATCATAGGCAGATATTTCACCGCTGCCCAGGTCGACGACACGGCTTACTTTAGTGTGGTTTTCCAGGTCGTCTGTAAGCCGACTGAAGACACGTATATTGACGTCAGAGGCTTCGATATACTCAAGCAAAACATGTAACTGACCTCCGCAAGGCAACTTTAAGCGTGCCTGCTCTGCAGCCGTCACACCATACTTAAGCAGAAAGGGCCTGGCATTTTCATCGTACAGAGACTTCAGACTGCCATCTTGTAACTGCTCGAGAAAATCTTCTTCGATGCAGCCGCCGGAGATAGAGCCAACCAGCTCGCCATCCAGGGTACAGGCCATCATCGCACCGACAGGCCGGGGTGATGAACCCCAGGTTTTTAAAATCGTGCAAAGCCAGACAGCTTTCTGACTTTGCAACCATTTGCCCACGTGGGAAATAATTTGTTGTTGACTACTTTGCATTGTTCGATCCAAATCGACTGCTTGATACAACCCTGGGTAATTCCAGACCCAGCTTCCACCTGCTACCTCACAAGGTAGCCTACTATACCAGCGCGGATATCCGATACAAACTCCGGCCAGAAAAGCCGCTTGCAGCAAATACCCCAACGGGAGAGCACGCCCAGAGGGTAAATGGACTACGCTGGATGTTTGGACTTATTACCAACATGCCCGAAGAGGTTTCTCACAAGCAACTAAGTAACTCCAGATTCAATAACTAACCATCACTCGCGTTGAAGAGTCGGATTCAGCTGAAATTGAATCCCGTAGCGAAGGCCTCGGATTCGAGCTTCAATAGATATTGTTTGGTCTGTAGCCCACCACCGAAGCCAGTGAGTTTGCCGGAACTGCCGATTACCCGGTGGCAGGGAATTATGACAGGAATCGGATTAACGCCATTGGTGGCACCCACCGCCCGCGCCGCCTTGGGCTTGCCGATATGGTTCGCCAGCTGACCATAACTCCAGGTCTCGCCGAAAGGTATTTCGGTTAAGGCCTGCCAAACGCGTTCTTGAAACGAAGTGCCCGTGGGTAGCAGCGGCAAATCAAAGCTCTGCAGCTCGCCGGCGAAATAGGCATCGAGCTGAGACCTGACTTCTTTAAACGGCGCTGAGTCCAGGCACCAGTTTTCTTCATGGCGCTTCAACATTTTGCCCTGGGGAAAGCCGAGCAGCGTTAAATGTTCACCGTCGCCAGCCAGCAGCAGTTCACCAATCGCTGTGCTGTAATACTCATAGTAAATTGTCATCGTCAGCTTCTCCTGTAGTACTCAAACATGTAGTACTGAAATATGTAATATCCAAACATTGCCCAGTAGTGGGCTTGATTTTCTGCCGCATCGATTGCAGCTTGAATTCGGTTGTCGGATCGCTGTCGCCATTCAGTGCTTGTCACGCACGGTTTGTTGATAGTGCTTCCACAACAAAATTACCGCGTAAGCCCGCCACGGTCGCCACGCCTCGGCCCGTTGCAATAGCTGTTTCGCTGTCAGCGTCTCACCCTCCGGTGCTGCCGCTCGACGTAGGATCAAGTCTGAGTGTGGAAAGGCGTTTGGGTCGTTGAGAACTCGCAGCGCAATGTAGTGTGCCGTCCACTCCCCTATGCCCTTTATCTCACATATCGCCTTGACGAACGCGCTGGTTTCCAGCACACCATCGAACGCAAGTTGATTGCCCGCGACCTTCGCTGCCAACGCTTGAATCGCGGCGATGCGTTGGCCAACGATACCCAGGCCATTCAGGTCTGCACCGGCCAACACGTCTGCGCTGGGAAATGTGTGTGTCAGCTGCGAATTCAGACCCTCGTAGGCGCTGCCGTGTCGAGCCGCCACCCTTCCGGCTAGCGTGGTTGCTGCTTTTACCGTCACCTGCTGCCCCAGAATCGCTCGTACTGTCACTTCGAGGCCGTCCCAGCAACCGGTTACTCTCGAACCTGGATTTTGCTTCACTACTGTCTTTAACAGTTCGTCCCGGGCAAAAAATCGATCGATTTCTTCGCTGTCTGCCTTCAGGTCAAACAGCAGGCGAACCCTCTCGACGATCTCGTACAAATGACGCGTGTCGGGGAAATTAATTTGCAGGCTTGCAAAACTACCCTGCTCCGAGAACTGCACGCTGATGTCACCCGCCTGGCCGTCAATAACGATCGTCCTGGCGTAGCTGTTCGCTGCCAAATCGATCGTCTCCACACCGGGGATGCGGCGGTACTCGAGATAGTACAACATCGCTTTCCAGTCTAGTGGCGGTCGGTAGCACAGCTGCACCTCGATTGTGCCGCCAGCGGTTGTCTTGCACTGACTGCTGCGATCACGCAGTTGCCTGGGGGAGCGCCCGTAGGTGCTCTGAAACACTGCGTTGAAGCGGCGCACACTGCCGAAGCCCGCCGCAAAGCACACCTCTGACAGGGCCAAGGTGGTTTCGTCGATGAGCTTTTTCGCGAAGTGCAGGCGCTGGGTTTGTACCACCGCCACCGGGGACGCACCAACGTGCTGCTGAAACAGGCGAGTTAGCTGCCGCGGCCCAATCGACAGCTGGCCTGCAAGCGACTCCACAGAGCCGTTGTCCAGCGATCCCATTGCGATCAACTGCAGGGCTCTTGAAACTTTGTAGGGCGCGCCTATCCAGGCGGGCGTTCCTGGAGAAGACTCCGGCCGGCAACGCAGGCAAGGCCGAAAGCCGGCCTCTGCAGCGCCGGCTGCCGAGCGGTAAAGCTGCACATTTTCTTTCTTGGGTATGCGCACCGGGCAGATTGGCCGACAGTAAATTCCGGTGGTCAACACCCCCACGAAAAAGCGCCCGTCGAATCGAGAATCTCGACTCTGGCGGGCGCCTTCATATTCGTCGTTATTGAGTAGCACGGTTATTTTGCTCTTGCTGAAATCCAAAGAGACGCTATTGATTGACCGTGATCATACACCTTCTCCCACCAGCTATTGGCCGTTTTCGGACCTCATCATTTAATTATTACTGCTGCATTTACTGCCTGGCTCAAAGATCGCCTGAGGGGATGCCGCCAATACAGCACAAACAGTGCGAACCAAGTTCACGCAGGTGTGCTTACAAATCTGCTATATTGCTTGAAAATTCGATTCTAAAAGCCAGAAACAGATCCATGACAGCAAATTCGCCAGACAATGCCTTCGAACAAGAAGCCCGGCGCGAGGCGCTCTTAACCCTCTATAAAAATACGCCTGCAGTGGCAGTTATTCATATAATCGCCGCTGCTGCAGTGGTTTATGCGTTCTCTTTAGTGATTTCACTACAAGCATTATCTATCTGGTGGACGGGGCTGACTTTGACCGCAATTGCCAGAATTATCGTGACCTTAAAATTCATGCAGCGCTGGCCCATTGACGATGCTGCCTTGCCGGCATGGATCAAAACCCAGTCACTATTGGCCTTTATTCTGACGGCGTTTTGGGGTTCTACAGCATTTATTATCTGGCCCGATGCCGGCGAATACCGCACGCTGCTGATCGCAATTCTCATTGGTATCGTTTCGGCAGGTGGGGTAGTCCTCGCCACCCACTTGCGCTCATTTCTATTCTACTGCGGGCCAATACTTTTGCCTCTGATCTACCAACTTCTGCAGGCAGGAGAGCGCCTGCAGGAGATCCTCGTCGGCATGTTAGTGCTGTATGTCGCGGTGCTGGTGATTGCCATTTCCCGCCTGGAGCGCACCTTTCTTGACGGCGTGAGACTGCGCCTGCAAATGCACGCACTGTCCAAGACTGACGTGCTCACAAACCTAGCCAATCGCCGAGGCTTTGATGACTACCTCAAC
>CAVOFA010000123.1:0-7732 GCA_963694865.1 Gammaproteobacteria bacterium
CGAAGTGAAGTTGCGCGGCGGAAACGTAACAATGTCATCGGTGCCTTCGTCGTTCTCGAAATAGTCGTGATCGTCCTGGGTCAGAATCAATGGCACCGAGCGAAAATTAGTGCTGTACAAAGAAGCGATCTGCTCGTCCTGGCAATTGGTTAAAGTGGCCTCGTTCGAAGTTCCATAGACCGGCAGATTTTCATCAAATTTGCCATACTTGCCATAGATCTCTTCCCGGTTAGCTTGCCTGGCCGCATTACCACGCCAGCGACGGGCAACGTTCTGGTCCCAGTAGGTCTGATCACCCACCCCGATGGCAAGATCGGGAGCAAAAGACAGTGCCCGCTGAAACAGGCGCTGGCGCATGCTGACCGGCAGGAATCGCCACGCTCCCGTCTGCGTCTTGGCGTTGTCAGGGCCACCACCGCAACTAAATATAAGCAGGCGCATGGTCTCAGCAGGCGCATCGTGTGCGGGTGTGGTCTGCAAGGGCCAGGGGTCGGCAAAACGAGAGCCATTGCGCGCATGCAGGGACAACTCATATTGTTGAGAACTGTCTAAGCCAGCCGCCGTGAATGACCAGAACCGACCCATCGTATCCAGTTGCCGGCCTGGATAGGTGCGAGCACCAATGCGCAGGCTTGGGCTATTCTGTGGTTCCACAAAAGAAACCTTTAGCAGCATACTATCGTGGTTAGTCAGGGGTATAAGATGCCGGATTTGACCGCCTGACCAGCTGTCAGCGCCGCGGGATAAGGAAGGCAATAACATGGCGCTGGAAAGAACACTACTATTGCGTATGAACTTTCTGCGTTTCATTTTGATGCCTCGTGGTCAGAAGGAAATGTGGACAGACCATGAATTACCCGTGATCTGTCCTCTGTTTAAATCTAATACAGGAATCAAAAGACTACTACACAGCTAATTCGCTGGCACCAATTTGCGGACTCGACCGTCACCTTTGCTCAGTAGATATAGCTCGCCCTCACTGTCTATACCCATGCGCAAATCAGATCTGTTGCTTGGGGAATAGGCATTGGGATAGCTCGACACATCGTGAAATTCTCTCTCGACGCCATCGAACTGCACGCGTAACTCCTGAATCAGTGCTGGCTCGCCGGGACTCAGACCTTCCACTTCGATGAAGAACAGCCGGCCCCGCACCATGTCGGCGAAGACATATTTACCCTGTAATTCGGGAATAGCACTGCCGCGGTAGACAAAACCACTACCCACCGCATTGCCTTCGTCGTGGTCATATTGGGCAACGGGATAGATAAACTCCTGTGGGTCGTTCTCAGGCCGCGGATAAACCGGGCCAGGTCGCGCACTTTCGAAGGAGAATGCTGTTGCAAACATGCCTTCCCTGACTCTCCAACCGTAATTGCCACCGGCGACACCGATATTTATTTCTTCTACCTGGTTCTGACCGATATCGGTCATAAACACGCGACCATCGGTGTCGAACGAGAATTGCTGGGTGTGGCGCAGACCATAAACCCAGATCTCGTTGGCAATCTCTGGCACGCCAACAAAGGGATTGTCTGCGGGAATGCCGTATTGCTTGATACCGCCACCGCCCAGGGGATCGATACGCATGAGAGCAGACATCGGTGCCGCCAGAGATTGTCCATTTTCCTCAGGATCGTGGGCACCACCACCATCGCCCAGACTGACATACAAAATGCCGTAGTCCGCCGATCCAACGCTTGCATAGGGATTAAATTTGATAGTGCCTATATTGTGACTCTGGTCAAACTGGCCGATGCGGAAAACCTCCCTGGAGCTGCCAGTAAAAACATTTGCACTGGGGTCCTCGGCGGTCCATTCCCGGATGACACTCTCATGGTTGCCGGCGGCATCGTCCAGATAATTGGCGTAGCCATGGTCTGATGGAGAACTAAAAGACGTGTAAAATTTGCCGAAGCCGGGAGCGCCCGGTTTGGAAAAGTCGGGATGAAAGCTAAATCCTGCCAGACCGGTTTCATTGGCAAAAGTCGCGTCACTAAAACCAACGGCCTGCTCGCGAAGATCCAAATAGACCTGCAGTTCTGCTCCGTTACTGTCGGTTACATACAGCAATCCGCGGGTGTCGTTAATCATCAACCTGCCAGAGCCGTCTCTTACCGGTAGCAGGTATTGCAGCCGAGCAAACGCCGGGTGCGCGCCCTCAGAGTTCACATCCTGTGTCTGTGGTAACTGCAAGAAACTGGCAGCAGCAACAACGATGTCACCCTTCTCGATTTTCATCGGTATCGGGTCTTCTAATGCCTCCACATTTTGTGCCGCAACAGTGGCGTATGGGCACAAAGAAAGAATAACTACTATCCAAGCTTTTTCAAAAATCATTGCTGCGTCTGGCCTCCTGGCGTTAAACCCCTGACCCATTTCACTGCTCAAGATGCTGAACTCTACTACATACGCGCGTATAGAATATACAGATATTGACTAATCATTGTTTTGGTTTTACCTCTAATTGGGAGTACGATTAAATTATGGCTGATCCCGACTGTAAAACCCTGCACTATGAAGTAGATTACAGAATTGTCGATCCTGCAGTTACTACGTCCAATTCGGCACCTTGTCACAGCCCGAAATTTTGTGAATCTTTATTGTTTCACAGCCGTTAAAGCTCAAAAATCTGTTTAATTCTGGCAGTAGCACATCGAAAAACTTCTCGGGATTTTTTACGGTTTCCTCCAGGTGCAGGTGTAGAACATGGAATACCTTGTCCTTGCGCGATGCCTTCGCATCCATGCGCGCTACCAGTTTATTTCCCTGCAGAATAGGCAGACTGTAATAACCGAATTTGCGTTTCGCCTTCGGCACATAACATTCGATCTGGTAATCGAAAGCGAATAAATCGTTGATACGTTTACGTTGGATAATAGCGTTGTCAAAGGGAGATAAAATTTTCAGCCTGGCGCGAGGTGCCTTGGTCTCCAACCATTCCAGTGCCGAGGGGAAACAGAGGTATTGTTGTCCATCTACCTGCACGCTGAGCAACAGCTTCTCCTCCTCCATGTCCTGCGCTACCTGTTTCGCCGCAGGAGTCAGTCCCTTTCGCAAATAGATGGTCTCTTTAAGTTTCCCCAGGCCATGACTGCGCAGATAACCGATGATGAGGTGCCGACAATACTCGGCTTCACTTGGCTCCCTGGTATCTACATTAGCGGGCAACACCCGTTCTCGTAGATCATAGACTTTGTGAAAATTTTTCCGCTGCGGAATCATTAACTTTCCTTCCATAAAAAGCTGCTCAAGCGCCATCTTCGACGGTGCCAGCGTCCACATCTTGTTGTTGCTTTTTTTATCGGTAAAATCTTTCGCCGCCAGCGGTCCCTCCTCTCGTATACGCTTCAAAACGTACCTGGTTTGCTTCGAGTCTTTAGGATACCAATGGGTCTCACCACTGGCGATGCGGTTCATCCTGGGCAGGGAATAGCGGTAATCCTGCATTGGCAAAATTGCCAGGGCATGGGCCCAGTGCTCATATATTTTCCCGTCTGCCTGTAATTGGTCGATGTGGGCCTGGCTAAATCCCACCACCCGGTTCCACAAGGTGTGAAGATGAGCGCGGGCAACCACCGAGAGGGTATCGATCTGTACATAGGCTAGATGTTCAATTGCCGCCAAGGTGGCGTCCGCGCCAGTACCGAAACTACGACGGCTGTACAGGCGCTGACTCTGCAGAATTAGTCTTCTGGCTTCCGCGTTAGAGAGCTGTAGCGGACGGGCAAGCATCATGGGCGCCCAAGGAGCTCCTTCGTCAGCTCTGTTGTTGAAATAACTTTAATCACGCTTTCCTATCGAATTTACCTTAGAAGCGGTCACAAGTGAATTTACTGATGTTACCAATAGCAGCCAACCACGCTACGGTAAATGTGGCCCTGTCTCCACTGCTGTATCACAAATCTTAGGGACGTGTAGTGGTACTCAGTGTAGTGACCATCAAATAGGCATTGACCAGACCAGGATCTCCATGCACTCTGTTAACTCAGCCATTTCGAATTGGCTGACACAGACAAAAACAATAAGGAGATTCTCCATGAAATCTCACTGCGTTGAAATCAAACTTAGCCTGTTTGCTTTGACGCTCTGCCTGTCCGCTTCAATTCAGGCCGCAGAGCGTAATGTCGAAGATATCGCCGAAATCTATCGGCTCGCGGCTGCCCTGGCGGCAGCGGATGATCATCAGCGCCTCATTCAAACGGTGTGCCCGGACAATCCTCGCATTATTGTAGAAACAACTGTAGAAACCGCCGTGACTGCAACCGCGCCATCGGTGAGAACTATCCCTGCTATAGAAAGCTGGTACCGAGAACCGGTCAAAGTATTCGATGAGCTGTATTTCGTCGGCACCAATGACCACAGTTCCTGGGCTATTGTGACTGACGACGGCATCATGTTACTGGATACAGTATTCGACTATGCCACCGGGGATGCCATAGTCGGTGGCCTGAAGAAACTGGGTTTCGACCCGGCGGATATCGAGTTTGTGTTTATCAGTCACGGTCACGGTGATCATCATGGCGGCGCCAAGTACCTGCAGGACGAATTTGGTGCCCGCATCATCATGGGCGCAGCCGACTGGGACCTTGTGGCCCGCAATAGCCGCGATCCGATACCGCGCCGAGACATCGTCGCCAGCGATGGCATGAGCTTCGAGTTGGGCAATACCACGGTGACACTCTACGAAACACCGGGCCATACCGAGGGCACTTTTTCATCTATCATCACGGTGAAAGATAATGGCGTAGAACACCTGGCCGCGTCCTGGGGAGGCACGGCAATCTGGCCACGCACACCAACTGAGCAGGTACAGTTATATATTGACTCTTCGGTGCGTATGCAGAATATCGTACAGAACAGAGGCGTGGATGTTTTGATCGCCAACCACCTGATATTCGATCACAGCCGTGACAAAATTCCCGCGCTGGCAGCTCGAGAGCCCGGCGAGCCCCATGCTTACGTGGTGGGGACAGATCACGTGTTGCGCTATCTTCAAGTAGCAGAAAATTGCGCCAGAGCAGAGATGGTTTATCGGTGATTGAGCTTGAGAAAACTGAGGGGTAGTATTGAATCAATGGGCTAGGGGGAAAGAATGATGCACACTGTAAAACAAATATTGGGACACAAAGAGCGTAATGAAATTTGGTCCATTGACGCGGATGCCACGGTATTCGAAGCCATTCAGGTGATGGCGGACAAGCGCGTAGGGGCACTGCTGGTGATGGAAGGCGCCGCGCTCAATGGCATTATCTCGGAGCGAGACTATGCCCGCGAGATCATCCTCAAGGGACGTTTGTCGAAGGAAACTTTAGTGGGCGAGATCATGAGTAGCAGTGTTATCACTGTGCCCTCCACGCAAAGTGTCGATGCGTCACTGGGTATCATGACGCAGAACAACCATATTCGTCATCTGCCAATTGTTGACGACAACATCGTGGTTGGCGTGCTTTCTCTGGGTGACCTGGTCAAGGATGTAATTAGCGATCCACAATCCACCATAGAGCAACTGGAAAATTATATCCGCACTTAGGGAACCTCTGTCTGCTCTAGGCTAAAACCACCGGCGTCAGTGGGCCGGAAGCGCAGCCGCTGGTTTATGCACGCAGCTTGCTCGCCAACGACATGGCTCACATAGATCAGATTGGTGTTGGCTTGAGCCACAATAACATCAAGCGTCTTCAATATGAGCTGGCGGTGGTAGTCGTCCAGCCCGACGCAGGGCTCGTCCAATATCAACACCCGGGGATGCTTCACCATCGCCCTCGCTAACAATGCCAGGCGTTGCTGACCGAAGGAAATTTCGTGGTAGTAGTGCTGCTGCAATTCTTCTACCCCCAACGCAGCCAACCATTGCCTGGCACGGCCAATCTCGGCACTGCCGCTGTCGTCATATAGCCCTACGGAATCAAAGAAGCCGGACACCACGACATCCAGCACCTTCCAGCCCTTCACATACTTGTTATGAAGCTCGTTGGAGACGACGCCGAACCTGGCTTTTACGTCCCACACAGTCTCGCCGGTGCCCCGGATCTTGCCAAATAGCTTCACGGCCTGACCATAGGCTTTATGATTCTCGCCATCGATCAAACTCAGTAATGTGGACTTACCACAGCCGTTGGGGCCCTCGATGACAACATGATGGTGTGGCTCCATGGTCCAGCTTACATTACTTAAAATCCTGTTTTCACCGTAGCTTGCACTAACATTATCGAGCTCAATCAGCGGGGATTCCAGCTCTGAAGTTGCCTCTTCTGTAATCGTTGGTGGTAGTGCGGGTGGTAGCAATGCAGGAATCACAGCTGCCCTTTGATCAATGGTTGTAAAGGCGGCGCCTGCCTGCACCGTGTCTGCGACTCCCTGATCGAGCAGCAGCAACTTATCCATGACTGCCATATGCGTCACCCCCGGCAGTATGTCTTGTTTGCGTCGACACAACTGCAAACTGCAACAATCATCACCCAGGTAACGTTCAATACATTGGGCAATTCTTGTTTGAGAGTCTTTATCGATACTTTCCAGAGGGTCATCGAAAATCAATAATTTGCATACGCCTGCGCGTTTGGCATAGAGTGCGCGCGCAATCAGCACCTTGCGTATCTGTCCTGACGACAGAAAACGTATGCCTTTGTCCAACAGCGAGTTCAGGTCCAACTGGCTTAGAAGTTCATCCAGCAGCCCCGGATCCTGTTCTTGCTGCGCCCGCGCAGCAGTAATCAGCTGCAAAACTACCGTGCCAGCATCCTCAGCCTTGTCACTGTATTCACTTATGTCCAGGCGGTTGTCGCGCTGCCAGAGCCGCTGCTGCTCCTCGAAGGACACCTGGTAAATATCCAGAGCAGGATCAAAGCCCGGTTGATAGCAGACATAGTTACCCGACTCGATACGATTGCCACTTAGTAGATTCGCCAGCAAGGTCTTGCCGGCGCCATTGGGACCAAACAGGCACCAGTGCTCCCCGTTCGCGAGTTCGAAGCGATCGATCTTGAGTACGGCACGCCGACCGACCCTGCACAGTGCTGCCTTGACTGAGATTAGCGGGTTCATGTATGTCTCTAACTTTACCTCTCTATTAACGAATGCTCGCAGATGTTGCCACAGCTCCTATGCTCAAATACAGCAGCTTTTACCTGTACCGAGTTGCTTTTCCACAACTCACTCAGTAAGCTGCGCGCCATGGATCAAAATGCTCTGGACATTGTTGCTGTCATCTGGTTTATCGGCTGCTGGATGGGGTACACCCTGTTCGCGCGGCGCGCGGCCAAGAAGCGCAATAGCCTGTCCAGCGTGCTCTACCGATATCGCATGGAATGGGTCAAGAAACTCACTCGGAGCGGCATGAGCGAGGTAGACGCCGAGCTGCTGGCCAGCCTGGAAAAGCAAGTCTCCTTCCTGGCGTCCACTTCTCCGTTAATCCTGGCGAGCCTGGTTACCGTGTTAGGTACTGCCAGTGAAATGCTGATGAATTTGTCGAGCCTGCGCTTTGTCACTGAAGTGCCGCTGGAGATAGTTCAGCTGAAGTTGCTGGTGCTGATTTTTATCTTTGTCTATGCCTTCTTTACCTTCACCTGGTCGATTCGTCAGTACGGTTTTTGCTTCATCCTGTTGTACCCCGTCAGCCCTAGTTGGACATAATTGGCCCATTGCTTAAGAGGTACTTTTAGCTCATCGTCAACCCGAGAGGAAAACGATGATGAGAAAGAAAAGAAGTGCCGAGAAGACAGTTCGTGAT
>CAVOFA010000124.1:0-7732 GCA_963694865.1 Gammaproteobacteria bacterium
CATATTCAGTCACGCAGTGATTCTCCTATGCACATAACAGAATTTCTGAGCGTGCAGACAATCGACTAATTAAAGACACCCGCCGATCGTGCCTGCTCAATGGTGTTCTGAGCATTTCGTGCATTTCTGTCACGCTGATCCAAAGTAGTGCAGGCGAAACGGCGAAGATTAGTTCCTGTCACCTGTTCTCGGGTGCAAATCAGTTTTTCACCTTCCGAGCCTACTGTCAGGTTGTATGCATCTACTTGGCTCTGAGTTCGAATTCTTGGCATGCCGTCATCCTGATACTGGTTCTCGCAGGCCATCAATAAAACGGCCAGGCTGAGGATTGCTCCTATTGCTCTCATTCTTATCTCCGAATGTACTATTATTGGCGCTAATCGATTTGCTGGAAGCTTCACAAAAAACACGCTGTTATGAATATCGATGGTCAATCTAACATCCTATGGCAACAAAATGCCAGAAAAATTCCGTAAGCTGAGTCTCCTCAGCGGTGGAAGCCTAGTTGTGTGCATCCCACCATGGATAAAACGGCGGCATGTCGGATGACGCCTTGTCGCTGAACTCAGCAGGCCGCTTCTCGAGGAAAGCGCGAACACCTTCCTTGCCGCTTGTCCGGCTTGCATAAAAGATTGCCAAGGAATCTATACGGTGCGCTTCCAGCGGATGCGGCAGTGCCGCATTGCGGTACATCATCTGTCGAGTCAATGCGATGGCGACGGGACTGTGCTGGCAAATACGCTTGGCCATAAGGTAGGCGCTGGCCAATAGTTGATCGGCCGTTTCGATTGCGTTAGCGAATCCCCGGTTTAATAATTCATCGGCGGCGATCAGCTCCGCGCTGTAAATCCACTCCAGTGCCGTTCCCATATTGACTATGCGCGGCAGAAACCAGCTCGAGCAGGCTTCGGGAGTAATGCCAATTTTGTTAAATACGAAGCCTACCCGGGCATTCTGGGAAATCAGCGAGCAACTAGCTGGTTTATAGTAATTGCCAGCCGCTTCAACAACGATAATTGGTTGCCGTACTTCGATTTTTTAGGGTAAAGTGGCCAAGAAAAGGGTGTTTGTTCTTCCTATACGCAAGAGGTACCCGAAATGTCAAAATTTAAAACAGTAGTTTCATTGATAAGCGCCGCAGTATGTTCGCTTGTGGTATTTAGTGCTGCATCCCAAGTGGATTCCATCAAGCTCGCGACTGATATACCGTTTCACGAATGGCAGGCCGTAATACACGCCCCTGAAGGCCGGGTTGATCGTCAGGTAAAGGTCGTCGACATCGGAAATTCCCATGTTGCTGTAGGCGTCCTATTTCGAGATCCAATAGTCGCCAATGACGAACCCGTGCGCGGAATTGTCCACACACGGGTATCTGAGGTCTATTACATAACCTCCGGCTCAGGTGTATTGGTAACCGGAGGAACCATGCTGGGACGTAATGATATTCCGGCGAACAGTGTCATTGTTACCGAACTAGTCGGTGAAAGTTTTTCCACATCTGTTGCCAGAGGCGATGGCCAGGTTCGCTTAGTGTCTGAGGGAGACATAATTGTTATTCCCGCAGGCGTTTTTCACGGCTGGCATGAAGTCGAAGAAAGAATTGAAATGGTTAGCATTCGACCAGATCCAGAGAGAGTATTGCCAGCTGGTTACGTAAACCCCTTCGCTAAATAACTTGCCAGGAACGGCAGTAATAAATGAGATCAGAGCCGGTAATTCCCGATCCAATATCAAAGAAGAGCAGTCTCTTTCGATTATTCAAGAAGTGGGGCGAGCATGACAAACCCCATCATCATCTCGTCGCTCGACTTTTTAGGGTAAAGTGGCCAAGGAAAGGGTGTTTGTGCAGCCTATACGCTGTTCTGCTATGATGGGCGATTATGCGCAAATACTGATATCAGCACAAGTTTGTTCAATATCAACACAACATATTTCAGTTATAGGCCTCATATCCTATTGATCTGCTGTTAAATATCAATACGAACCAGACTAAGTGTAGTGGATACTGCAGATACGGTTTGCTTGCTTCATTACCAGGGTGGATGGGGTGTTGAGTCGTATAATGTTGCTAATGAGTATTTTTACCAGCCGGCCACTTTTTAAGAGAAAGTTTATGTCACTTTCGAATCTTGCCTTGCCTATTGTAACCTCTATTTTCGCTCTACTGCCTGCTAGCGGGAGTTCAGCAAGCGAAGATGTTTTCAATAGTTCTTCTATGCAAGAACTGGTGGGATCTTATTGCGTAGTTTGCCATAGTGATACAGCAGTGATAGCTGGGTTGTCATTAGAGCAAATAGATTTCGTCAGGCCCGGTAGCCATGCCGAGATTTTGGAGAAAATGGCCTCAAAATTACGTGCACGCATGATGCCTCCCTCAGGAATGCCACGCCCGGATCTCGAAGTAATTGACCAAATGGTCAATTGGTTAGAAGTAGAACTCGATCAAGCCTGGGCGGAAAATCCGAACCCCGGGAGAATGGTGCCAATACACCGGCTGAATCGCTACGAGTACAACAACGCTATCAATGAGCTGCTTGGTCTTGATGTTAATGTTATCTCTCTGTTGCCTGGAGACCCGACGGCGGATGGCAGTTTCGACAATATGGCGGAATCGTTGCCTTTTTCAACTGCCTATTTAGAGCGGTATATGTCAGTTGCCAGGTATGTGACTCGCATGGCAACCGGTTTACCTCCTGTTGCACCGTCGTTTACCACCTATGAAGTGCCCCTCCATTTAGTGCAAGACTGGCGACAGAATGAAGAAGTCCCATTCGGAACACGTGGGGGACTTAGTGCTGCACATAATTTCCCAGTCGATGGAGAGTATCTGTTCAGAATTCGTCTAAGGGCGAATTGGCAAGATTTCATTATGGGTTTGGGCTGGCCACAGCAACTTGAAGTTCGACTTGATGGGCGCTTACTAAAACGCTTTACCATCGGCGGAGAAGCACCAGGGACTCCGGCAGCAATTAGCTTTAGCGGCCTGGCTACACCCGGTGAACAGGGTAGTATTGACTGGGAAACGTACATGCAAACTGCCGATGAGGAACTGGAGTTTTCATTGCCAGTTGAAGCGGGCCCGGGGGTGGTAACAGTATCTTATATCAGAGAACATTTAGAGCCAGAAAATAGACCTCAACCGATTCTTAAGGGCAGGTTACTCGCCAATGATGAAGTTTATATGGCTTACCAGCAGGTTCACTCTCTCGAGATAGGAGGGCCATATGGAATACTAAGTTCTACCACTGCAACTTCCAGTCGAGCCAAGATATTTTCCTGTCACCCAACGGATGAAAGCACAGACGAAATAACATGTGCTACCGAAATACTTTCCAAAATCGCGAGGAGAGCTTACCGGCAGCCAGTCTCAGAGGGCGGTTTGGAAACCTTAATGGGTTTCTATAATCAGGGTCGTTTAGCTGGTGGCAGTTTTGACACAGGTATTCAATTCGCTTTGGAATATTTACTGAGCGATCCTGATTTCCTGGTTCGTACCTATCGTGGGGCGTGGCGTGGAGCGGACCCTCAAACTTCATCCGCTGAGCAGTTTCCACTAAGCGATCTTGAACTCGCGTCCCGTCTGTCATTTTTCCTGTGGAGTTCCATCCCTGATGACTCTCTATTAGATACCGCTGAGAAGAGCGAACTGAAAGATGCAGAAAATTTACAGCAACAAGTCATTCGCATGACCGCAGATCCACGCTTTGTCGAGGCGATTGTCGAAGATTTTGCCTCGCAGTGGCTTAATTTGCGTCGTCTGGAGGAAGTCAGTGTAAATTCATTGCTGTTTCCAGATTACGATTTGAGCTTGATTGAAGCCTTTCGGATTGAGACGGAAATGTTCATCGCAAATACATTGCGAACGGATGCAAGCGTACTTGAGCTTTTGAACGCAGACTATACGTTCCTTAATGAACGTCTGGCCCAACATTATGAAGTCCCTGGGGTATATGGAAGTCGATTCAGAAAAGTAAGGCTGCCAAACCTGGAACAGCGCGGCGGTTTGTTGGCCCATGGTTCTTTGCTCTCGGTAACGTCTTACCCCGGGCGCACCTCTCCTGTTCTGCGTGGTAAATGGCTATTGGACAACATGCTTGGAACGCCGCCACCGCCACCCCCACCGAATGTTCCGATTTTGCCTGAGGCTGAGTACGGCCAGGCGCCCAAGTCAATTCGAGACAGGCTTGAACAACATCGCTCGAACCCCGTGTGCGCTTCCTGCCATACGGTCATTGACCCGCTTGGATTTGCATTGGAAAATTTTGATGTGATTGGTGGCTGGCGCACCCTGGACGAAGCTGGCATTCCGATTGATTCCGACGGCAGTTATCCTGGTGGGGTAGCGTTCAAAGGATTTTCGGATCTACGTGCATGGATGCTCGACCGTCCCGAGCAGTTTGTTCATACCCTTACTGAGAAACTGATGGCGTATGCCTTAGGTCGCAAGGTCGAATATTTTGATCAACCCACCATCCGTCACATCGTAGATAGTGCTGCAGCTAAAAATTACAGCTGGTCCTCATTGATTTGGGGTATTGTAAATAGCCCGGCATTCTTAACGAATTCAACTGGAACGAGCAGCGGCGACTAAATGAAATGCAAACCAACCATTCGATGTTTGGCCAAGGGTATTTATATATTGGCTTTCTATTATCTTATTAGATGAGGAAGAATTGAAATGGCGATAATACCTAAAACCGTAAATATCAACACTCGGAAAACTTTGCCACGCAGGACAATCTTACGTGGTCTCGGTGCGACGGTTGCGCTTCCGTTGCTGGACGCTATGGTTCCCGGGTTCTCGGCGTATTCGAGTGCTTCAGCCGCAGCAAGAGCTCCCATTCACAGATTCCAGACATTCTATGTTCCAAACGGAATGGCAATGCCCTACTGGACTCCAGAAAAAACAGGACGTGATTTCGAACTAACACCGATCTTGGAACCACTTGCACCCTATAAAAACCAGATGCTGGTTTTATCGGGGCTCAAGGCAAACTGGAATATGGCGCATGCAGGGGCCTCTGGATCATTCCTGACCGGCGTAACTCGCGGTGGTAGAAACGAAGTAGAAGTGTTAGCAGATATCTCGGTAGATCAATTGCTGGCTGCCGAGTTGGGAAAAGAGACGCAACTGTCATCTCTTGAGCTTTCAATGGATCCGCCCGCGAACGCTGGAGCATGCACTGCAAATCTGAGTTGTGTGTATACATCTACCCTTTCATGGCACGGTCCCACCGAACCCCTTCCTATGGAATACAATCCTCGCGCAGTATTTGAACGACTATTCGGAGATAGCGGAAGCACGAATCGAGATGCTCGTGAAGCACGATTGAAACAACAATCAAGCATTCTCGATACTGTGCTGGAAAAGCTATCGGGTCTAGATTATCAACTTGGAGCAGAAGATAAACATTTAGTGGATAGTTACGTTGAGTCAATTCGGAATGTTGAGCGGCGGATTCAGAAGACAGAGGAGCAGATTGATCTGGAACTACCGGAATTTGCCCAACCTGAAGGTGCCCCGGTTGACTTTGAACAGCATGTTGCACTGATGCAGGACCTGCAAGTATTGGCCCTGCAGGCGGACTTGACCCGAGTTATCACCTTCATGATGAGCAAAGAGCAGAGCCCCCGCGCCTATCCGGAAATTGGTGTTCCCGATGCACACCACCCCTTATCTCATCACAACAATAATCCACTCATAGTAGAGAAGATGTCGATTATTAATCGCTACCATGCACAGTTGTTTGCCAATTACCTGGCAAAGCTTGCGGCAACTCCGGACGGAGAAGGTTCTTTGCTGGACCATATGACCATTCTGTACGGCGCCGGGATTTCCAATAGCACAATGCACTCTGGAGACGATCTTCCAGTACTACTCCTTGGTGGGGGAGCAGGACGTTTAAATGGTGGCCAACACATAAAATACGCGGATCAACCTTCGATGGCAAACCTGCTAGTGGCAATAATGGACAAATTCGATTTGCCTGTCGACAGGATCGGTGGAAGTACGGGAATGCTTCCTATCGATGGCGTTTAACAAACACAGAGATCAGAGACACCTATGCCTAGAAATAAGTTTGTTAAGATTCTATTACTGTTATGGACAGGCTTTTTGTTTGGGGCTGGAAGCCAGGCAGAGCCACTAATCGTCGACACAGCAAAGGCAAGCAATTGGGTTTTGCTTGAGACCCTGATGGCTACAGGCAGTGATGTAAATGCAGTCTTTGCAGATGGCACCTCGGCGCTGCATTGGGCTAGCTATAGAGATAATTCGGTAATGGCAAGTCTTCTGATTGAGGCCGGTGCCAATGTAAATGCCACCACCGATTTAGGTGTAACGCCGTTATGGCTGGCTGCACAAAATGGAAGCGCCAGTATGGTTCAAACTTTAGTTACAGCCGGTGCAGACCCTGATGTCAATCTCTTGTTGGGAGAATCCGCGGTGATGATTGCCGCTCGTTCCGGGGAGGCGACGGTTGTGGAGCTACTGCTAAAAGCAGGCGCGAATCCGAATGTAAGCGCAACGCGTGGGCAAACTGCGTTAATGTGGGCTGCAGGGCAAGGCTATGCGTCAATTGTGGAGGCGCTGCTTGAATATAACGCCGATGTTCATACCCGAACTGAAGTTCAATCATTATTGATGAAGACAGATAAGGAGCAGTACAGCAATCCAGATTTTAGGGGTAATTATAAGTCGGGTGGAAACGATGCATTGATGTTTGCGGTCAGATCTGGACACCTGTCTTCTGCAACCTTGTTAGTGAGTGCAGGGAGTAATGTGAATGAGATTTCCGCATCCGGAGTGAGTCCCCTTATCGAAGCGGTGCATGGAGGCAATGCAAAAATTGTGCAGCTGCTTGCTGAAAACGGGGCTGATTTGAATGCGTCAGCTCCAGGTTACACGGCATTACACGCTGCGGTGCTGCGCAGAAATTATCCGGCTCTGGAAGTTCTCCTTGCCCTCGGGGCAGATACGGAATTACGCGTGGAGAAGGCGACACCAACCCGTCGTCAATCGCTGGATTTCCATTTTCATGAAACCTTTGTTGGCGCCACTCCACTATGGCTTGCCGCACGCTTTACCGAACCCGACATGATGAGAGTGCTGCTTGAGTTCGGTGCTGATCCTCACTTTATGCACAATGTCCGTTACCCTGCAGGGGGAGGTGGGGGGCGCGGGGTACGTAGAGCACCTTTCCAAATGGCCGATGAGGGAGAAGTATCAGTTTTGATGGCGGCTGTAGGAATGGGGAACCGACGTCTAGACAGGGTCTCAAAAATGGGGCGCAGTGACAGGGATTTTCTGGACAGTAGCGCCAGGGAATTGCTAACCCTGGAATCGGTTACGGTCGCAATTGATGCGGGCGGAGATCCGAACCTACGTGATGCTTCAAATAGATCTGCGCTAGATGCTGCAAATAGCCTGCGCTACGAATCTGTTGTTTCAGTTCTTTCGAAACTTACCCGTAATCAATAAAAATTCGAAAGCAACTAGATTTTAGCTCTAGTCATTAATTCCCAATACTGACACGATTAATTCGCCAGAACCCAGAGCGCCGCCGCAAACGAGACTATTCGACTAAGAAACACAGGGAGTGTAACGAAGGGAACTACTCATGGATGGAGCCGGTAGGGCATATTGCGGGCTGGAAAAGGTTAACTAGCAAAAGACACCATGATTGTGGGTAATTCATAATCAATGTGTGAGCAACTAGCTGGTTTATAGTAA
>CAVOFA010000125.1:0-7713 GCA_963694865.1 Gammaproteobacteria bacterium
CCAGTGAAGTAGCAATCTTATTGGCGATAAGCTACTTAATGATTAAGTAAGTGGTTTTGCAGTAGTAATATAGTACTGCATTATTGGTCTGACCCCTTTTTTTTCTTTAGTATCACAAGCGAATTGACGTACTGTGATCCTGACGCGGGTAGATTTACTTGTGCAGCCCTATTCCTAGAAGGTACTCTGTACTCGTGGTGGCACCATCCTCTAATTAATACCTGCAACTGAAAGACATCAAAAAAAAGCTCTTGACCTAGATCAGGTCTGAACTTTTAATCAGCTTTACGCGGAACTCCTGATTTCTAACGCAGATTTATTTATGCTAGCGAAGGAACTATTGATTGAACATTTATCTTGATACACCTCTGATATGCATCAAAGACCGCTTCATAAATATGCAGCAAGTCATGGATTCGAAGCAAATAGACTCAGGGAATCTGGCCTGATGTTGCCCTTGGAAGGTGTTCGCATTCTTGCGGTAGAGCATTATGCAGCCGGTCCCTATGGTACTTTGCAATTGGCTGATTTGGGCGCCGAAGTCATTAAGATCGAAAACCGCGCGCATCAAGGTGATCCTATTCGACGGATGGGACCCGGGGGCGATTTAGGCGAGCTGGATAGCTTGTCTTTCCAGGCTTTTAATCGCAATAAACGGTCACTGACCCTCGACCTCAAGACTGACAAAGGCAAAGAGATACTTGGCAAACTCGTATCAACTGCAGATGCCTTGCTGTGTAACCTGCGCGGCGATCAACCAGAAAAATTGGGGCTCACTTATGACCAGCTCAATGACCTCAATCCAAAAATTGTTTGTGGCTTTATATCCGCTTACGGTCGCGACGGACCACGACGGGACTGGCCCGGCTTTGATTATTTGATGCAGGCAGAAACTGGCTACCTTTACATGTCCGGAGAACCAGATGGCCCACCGGCACGCATGGGTTTGTCGCTTATCGATCACCTCTCTGGGCTTACCACTTCCCTGGCCCTAGTGTCGTCGATTATGAAAGCGCGGGAAACTGGTGAGGGCCGCGATATCGACGTTGCCTTGTTCGACGTTGCCGCACATCAATTAAACTATGTCGGCGCTTGGTACCTGAACGACGGCATTGAAACCACCCGCTCTCCACGCTCGGCCCATCCCAGCGTAACCCCTTCCCAGCTATTTAAAACCGCTGACGGTTGGCTATTTGTCATGGCGCAATCAGATCGGTTTTGGGAAATATTTTGTGATCGAATTGGTGCAAAGGAATTGGCAGCAAAGAAGCAGTTCCAGACAGGGAAAGCCCGCCGGGAAAACCGAGACCTGTTAACGGAAACGCTCGACGCGTATTTATCGAAGCAGACAACAGCGCATTGGATGGATGTACTGGGCGGCAATGTGCCGTGCGCGCCTGTCTATGACATTGCCAAGGCACTGGAAAATCCCTTTTTACTCAACCGCGATGGTATTGTCACCACCGAACACCCCAGCCGTCCTGATCTTAGAAATCTCCAAAGCCCAGTCCGAATGACCGACCCTATCCCCAACCAACCCGGCCCCACTCTGGGCGCCGACACTGAGGACATCTTGCGGGAACTGGGGTACGACGCTGCTACTATTGAAAGCCTGCGCCAGAGTGGCGTCACTTGATTCACTAAATTCCGAATAAGAGGGGACGGACCGCAGCGCTCTTCCCAAACATGGCAAGCGCCCTATTTTCTTGCTACCTTTTAAAGCGACTTAGAGAAGCTCTTGTTTAATTTAATACTCGTGCTAAAGGGATCCCTTTATCACCGCACCTATGCAATAGCAGCCAGCAAATTGACGCGCTGATTAAACTTTTAAATCAAGGTCGATCTAGCTCAACTGTGTGATAAGGCTCTAATGTATCAATGGCATCCACAGGCTGACTATCCACATCCCATTTAAAAAGCTTCGCTACAATTCGATCTTGTTCAAAATCTACAATAGAAAAGCCATGCTCTTCAATCGGTGGTACTTGTTCCTGAAAATTCAAATATTGCGATGGAGCTGCTGACACACCGCGAACCACTGAGGGAAACCCTCGAATCGATGTCCCAACCGGACCACAAAGAATATTGGTGATGGGGTTGTCACTGAAATTCAAATTGCCAGCGCCATGCATCGTTCCAACACCAGTGGCATGAAGATCACCAGCTATCACTAGTGGGTTTCGGTGCTTCATGTCTGCCAACGACTGCATTATGCGGTCATGTTGATTCAGCCAACCTTGTTGCCAATGAGGTTTGGGGATCTGAGTAGTCAATTGACCTGTCTCCGGATGCAATGTATCTGGATACCACTCCCCCCATTTGCCCGCCGACCACCCGGGCGGATTCGAGGGCACATGTACCAGATGACGGGTATCTTGCGACCCCGTGCGTTGAACGAGCCAGTCTTCAACATTGCTATCAAGAAAAACTGCATTGAGCTCACCAACACTCAAAGTCCGACGCACATCGTAGAGCAACACTTCTAACAACTGACCGTAGCGCAAGGTACCAAAGCTTTCGGAGAGTTCGCCGCGGGCAGAACTGGTAGAATAGGGAAGTCCGGGCGAGCGTGTGGCATCAGGAAGAAACTCAGGGTAATACAGTTGCTGGGTAGTGCGCGCCAGCTGTAATTGAAACCATGGGACTGGATAGGTAAGCGGTGAATCATTTTCCCAGTGATCATGATCATCCTGGAGAAAATACACGGGCGTGGATCTAAAGGCAGTGCCATATAGCGGAGCAATCTGAGGACCTGCAGCCAATTTCATGGCATCTTCATTACTGCCACCCATAACTCGGGCCGCAAAATCGAAGTTTGATAGTTGTCCCGCAGGACTCAATTCTCCGGCGCGATCGCCCTGCCAGGTGTGAAGATCCCAATAAATATGATCACCGTTGGCTACCGCCGCCTGAGGTGTGAATGATAATCCTCTTCTTAATAATCTTTGCCGTATGGCGATCGGCAGATTGCCACGCCTATCGCCAATTCCAAAGTACTCCCCTTCGGGACCCCCGGCACAGGTATAAAATAACACCCGAACCTTTTCAGGATTTTGCTGAGGCGACGGGAAAGTTGATAAGGGCCAACGCTCACACAACGCGTTGCCGCGACTGTCTTGTAGAGACAATTCATATTCGGTATCAGGCTGCAGGTCAATTGCATAAAACTGCCAGAACTCACCACTGGTATCGTTCAAATATCCTTCGACCAATCTAGTGCTGCCACCATTTTGAATTCGCAGTCGAGGTGCTTCTCTCAATGCTCTAGTGAATGAAGTCTTTATCAAAATCTGCGTTTCATTTACAGCGGGCAACAAGTGCCGCACGATCCCCGAATCCCAATCTTCGGTCACAGGATTTAGATTTTGCTGTGCAGAAAGTTTTTGCCAAGGCCAGGTGGAGAGCCATGCACCTGCCATGCCACCCGCGCTGCCACGCAAAAAATCTCGGCGTTTCAGAGGCGGTAAATACCAGCTCGATTTGTTCTTGATTTTTTTGTCGGGCTTTTTATAAGTCATAATTCACCTGGTTTATTCTTGCAAAAAAATAAGAGGGGGCAGAGTGGACGATACCAGACTTGTCTTACAGACGAAGGGACCAGCTTAAGCCTCATAATTTGAAGTTCTACGAATTTAAGAGTCGATTCTACCCCTGGGCAACACTTGTATAATCAACAATGACTAAGACTCTCAATTCATTGTTTTTAAGAAAGCTAAGTGAGTGCTGTCAATTCAGTATCCACAAAGTGCTCTCTTTAAATTTCCTAATTCCAATTTTTTCAAACTTTTTCAAATTCGCCTTTATATATTTGTGCGGTTGCGATTGTCACCTTCACCGATCCAGACCTAGCCGAAGTTGCCGAAGCGAGTCCCCCAATATCCGCCCTGTCCTACTATAACTTTCAGGCATGGGCAGTACATTATTATCCTGAACATAGATTTCATAGTCTGCAATCATCTCTCCAAGTAAACCCGGTTGCTTCTGAGCAAGGTCCCTAGCCTCACCAGGATCAGTTCTTATGTTGAATAGATGCCACGTTGTTTCACTCTGCCCTGTTCGATTTATCACGATTTTATAATCACCTTTGAACAAAGCACTGTTTCCGCCTAACTCATAACCTATGGCATCGAATTCATCATGCACCGACGTGGGAGAACCAGCTAGGAATCCAGAAAAATCAGCCCCGATAATTGGCTCCACTTCCCTACCTAACCAGCTGCCGTCATGATTATCAGCATCAACCAAGCTAAGAATGGTAGGTGCGAGGTCAGTCACAAAGACGAACTCATCAGTCATATCGCCTTGCCTGCTGATTCCCGGGCCCGCCATCACTAGCGGCACTCGCAGGCCGCCTTCGTTGGCATGAAACTTATAATAAGTCAGAGGTGAGGCTGCAATTGTGGCATTGCTCGGACCAATGGCATTCCATGAGCCACGTTCGCCTAGAGTTTCATAGTTGGTGTTGTAACCTACGATATCGAACCAGGGAGCAAGCACTGACCCGCCGTTAGGAAGAACTATATTGGAGCCTTCGGCACCATTATCAGAAGTAAACACAAAAATAGTATTCTCATATTCGCCAATGCTTTGCAGATAATCCATCAAACGGCCAATGTGCATATCCATTGCATCCACCATGCCGGCATACACTTCCATACGTCGTGCATGATGACGTTTCTGCTCTTCGGTCAAGCTTTCCCAGCTTAGTGTTCCTGGTGTGACTACTGCCTCAGTACCTGCAGGGATGACGCCCACTCGCTCTGCAGCAAGACGTCTTTTCTCCCTCATAACTGTCCAACCTTCATCATATACACCGGCATACTTGTCCGAAAACTCACGTGGCGCCTGCACAGGCATGTGAACAGCTTGGAAAGGTATATAGGCGAAGAAGGGCAGATCGTCTTCGGCATTCGAAGCGACAAATTCGATGGTCTTATCTATAAAATATTCCGATGAATAAAAATCATCAGGCAGAGTGTGCTCCGCACCATCGGCATACCAGTTCGCACGGTCATAGATTGGTAGATAGGTGCGCTGCTCCCAGTTATCCGCCCCGGTATCAGCCATGGCAATAGTGCGATCAAACCCCCGCGCTGAAGGCAGCAATTCTGGAGTATGACCTAGATGCCATTTACCAGTCATATAAGTATGGTAACCGTTTGCCTGCAATACGTTAGCAAGTGTGACTACTTTATCGTTCAACACCCCTTGGTAGTGATCATAAGCCATTTGCTCAGCCGGCAAAGCCTCGGGAATATTTGGCACACCGTTCCTGTGACTGTCCACACCAGTAAGCAGCATAGCTCGCGCTGGCGCGCAGCTACCGGCAGTATGATAATTAGTGAAGGAAAGACCTTCCGCAGCGAGTCTGGCAATGTTCGGTGTATTAATCTCACTACCAAAAGGAGAAATGTCTGTATAGCCAAGATCGTCGGCGAGAATGAGCACGATATTGGGACGTTCAGATTGCTGTGCACTAACGAGAGCTGGCACGTTAAGACTAATGAATAGAGTGACGCTAAGCCCAAATAAGAGTCGGAATTTCATAACTAATCCTGAGTGAAAGAAGGACGCAGATAATTCTTTTTGAGTTTAACTGAATTCAATATCCATTTTGGATTATTTCTCCTGCTGCAAATTTACTATTGAGTATATTGGCCGGAACCCGTTAGCGTCTCATCTGTCGCTAAAGTAGTAGTTCCCGATTTAAGTCTGGTTCGCTCATCTGGATGAATTGCTAGTAGCGCAGTGCCGTAATCTCCATCCCTGTTTTTGCGATCCGTTAACTGATCAAATCTTGTTTCCAAGATGGAATCATATTCCTGCTCTTCCAAATAAGTCACGCTGACGTGGAAGTGGGACATGGCATCGACACTTCTACCACCAAACACTACCCACTGATCGGGATCGATAGACAGTGGATTATTCTCAGTGTTATCAAAGTGAGTGCGCATGACGATCGCGGTACCGGCCGGAAGAATGGGTCGTGCATCATCGGCGAATACAAAACTTGTTTGCCAATTGTGATTGTAATTATTAATTGAGGCTATGACGTCGCGTCGATTCGCACCAGGGCCATAATAATCTCTCACCCTTCCTGGCCACACCACTTCAATAGACATGGCGATACCGTGTAGATGCATATGACCTCGATAACTATTGAGCATAACCGGCTCGTCCAATACCCAGGTGCGATACATGGTCTGAGTGCCATGGGGTGGAATAAGAATATCTCGTGCCCGTGGTTGATCGGGATCGAACTGATCTATTAAATGGTGAATCTCCACACTGGCTACAGTTTCAGGTGGCTCGTCTTCAGGATGAAACCAGAATGCCACTTCGATGTTATCTTCGAATTCAACGCCAATCGGAAAATAATGTGCGCCAAAATTTACAACGCCGGGTCCGGTGTCGAACAGGATGCCAGTATCTTCACCGAAATAGTCCCAACGCTTTCCGGCACCCGCACCGACGACTCGACCGGAAGGCCCTTCTTCGAGATTAAGTCGAATATTGTTATGGTGCAGCGCAGCACGGCCCTGGATAGTGTTGCGAATTTCAGCAGCTTTCAAAAAGCGTTGATTTTCCAGCGCAGGCCACTTCACATCAACCGAAGGCCAAAAGTCTCCACCCTCGGCACGCACCGCAATTGGTCCGGATTCGAATACCATGTCCGGCGGCCCTAAATCAGGTTCCAATTCCCATTCCGACCAGTTTGGCCAGTCTACCGCTCCTGGTAAATCCGCTGGATTACCTTCTGGCGTACCGGAGTCAACCCAGGCCACTAGTGTTGCAATTTGCTCATCGCTTAATGAGAAATCATTTTTGTATTCCTGAATTCCTATGGTGGGATCCAGGTGCCAAGGTGGCATGACACGCCGGCGCACATTTTCCTTGATGCGCAATGCCCAGGCACTCACTTGCTGGTAAGTTTCCAAGGGCATAGGTCCAATGCCCCCGGGCTGATGACAACGTTGGCACTTCTGCTGCAAAATTCTGACGACTTCATTTGAAAAAGTCGGACCCTGGGTGGGCTCGGCAGCCTGCATTCCAAATTGTGGTATGGCGAACAGAAATAACACACCAATCATTTTTAGCGAACCCATGTAGTAGCCCTTTTTCGTTGTATGTTGCATTGTGCTTCTCCTGGTTGAGAGCAGATTACTTTTCTCTGCATTTCTCTTCGGATAAAACAAAGTCTGTTTCGGGTTTAGTTTACTTACGTTACTTCACGTTTATTCTGACAAAGGCATTGGTCCAACAGCACCAGAATTCGAAGTCCTGAGTCTCATAGGCGGCACGGCCAGCATTGTTATAAGCCTGCACCTGAACTATATGTTCACCAGGTTCACTAAAAACAGCCTGAGTCTTCCCCTCGCCATAGGCGAATTCGGATGGCTGCCAAGTCGCCGCCTCGATCCAACCTATCGTTTCTTCCCGCCATGAACTCCAGTTGGGAGTAAATACAACCTCACCTGGGCCTTGATACTTAAACCATCTAACTCGAATAGCGCGGTCATCATCATCACGAAATGGGTTGTCCCGGCGAACGCGGGCATTTAATTCAATCGGTTCACCAACATTGGCTTCTAATGTTTCCGACACCATGCCGCGACCAAATCCTACTCTTCCTTCCGCGATTGGCCCCTCCGCCTGCAGTCGTACTTTCGGTGGACTGTTTTCACGCGAAGGCTGCAACGGTTCATCGTGTCG
>CAVOFA010000126.1:0-7565 GCA_963694865.1 Gammaproteobacteria bacterium
CTGCTTTGCCAGCACTTGCGCGAGCAGATTCACGGATTTGATATCACGCCGTTTCCATCTCAAGTCGGCGGTGGTTACTACGGTGATTCCGTTTTCAGCGGCGGGATTTTCCAGTAAATCCATCACGACGGTGAAAGCCACCAGCGTCGTTGGCGTGTCCGCGGGAAACGGGAAGTCGCGGTCCGCAACACCCCGGGTAACCTGGGAATAGACGATGCCTTCTCTTAGTTCATTGCGTCGCAGCAGCTGCTCCATTACCTCAAGATACTGCTGTTTGCTACAGGGCCAGCTAATGTCCAGCTCGACCAGACTGCGGTCCAGTCGCTCCAGAAAATATTGCGTGTCGACGACGTTGCCAGCGATAACTGGCACTACTTCGTAAACGCCATCGCCAAAAAGAAAACCTCTGTCGAATACTGAAATTTTTGCCTCCTCTTCACGGACATAGTCGCCGTTGACATACACAATCCTGCTCAAGCTATCTTCCTCGTTTGCAATTTAAATAAGCTTTGATTCATTATTCAGAGCTGCCCTGGCTGAACTCGCTGGCGAAACTGCTGAGTGCCGAGCCGTCCAGGCGTTGCGCCGTCCAGCCATCCATGGGCGTTGCACCGATAGAGCGATAAAATTGAATCGAAGGCTGGTTCCAGTCCAGCACCGACCATTCGAGCCGGGTACAGTTACGCCCCAGCGCAAGTTTGGCGATGAAACGCAGCATGGATTTACCAAAGCCCTTGCCGCGCATCGCCGGCTGCACATAAATGTCTTCAAGATAAATGCCAGGCCGCCCGGTAAAGGTGGATAAGCTGTGAAAGTACAGGGCATAGGCCACCGGCTGCTCCTGGAATTCCCCAATAATTACCTCGGCATAGGGATGTTCGCCAAACAGGGACTGCTGCAGAATTTGCGGAGTGGCCACTACTTCATGGCTTAGTTTCTCGTACTCGGCCAGCTCCCTGATTAAGTCCAGAATCAGTTGGCAGTCATCGGCAGTGCTACTGCGGATACTGAAATCAGCCAGGGCGGTGTCGATTTTCATGAATAATTCTCAATGCTTTTGGTAATTGTAGTTAGGAATTGATAGCTAGGAAGCTCTGGTTTTTAGCTGTTGGTTTGCCGGCTCTGGTTTCAGTAATTATACACAGTGAAGGCAAGTGAGTGCGTTCTGTAGCTCCGGAACTGCGAGCCACTATTCGCTGCTGCCTCTGGTTGCTATAATACGCGCCCTTTTTACCAGCAGCATGTGGAGTCGATGCCTTAGGCGCCGAGCCAACAGACAATAGACCCGCGAGCCCGAACTGAAAAACCGAGAAGCGAATTAAATTCAAGGATTAACGATGTCAGAGCAGAAATCTACAATCATTTATACCGAAACCGATGAGGCGCCAGCACTGGCTACCTATTCCCTCCTACCTATCATCAAGGCCTTTACCGGCCCCTCTGACATTGCTGTAGAAACCCGGGATATCTCACTATCCGGTCGCATAATAGCCAATTTCCCGGAATTTTTACGCGCTGAGCAGCAGCAGGCGGATGTGCTGGCAGAGCTGGGCCAACTGACCCAGGACCCCATGGCAAATATCATCAAGTTGCCGAATATTTCAGCCTCAGTGCCGCAGATGATGGCGGTGATCAAAGAGCTGCAGGAAAAAGGCTATGGCTTGCCGGAGTATCCGATGCAGCCGAACAATGAGCAGGAGCAAGAGATCAAAGACCGCTATGACAGAATCAAAGGCAGTGCGGTTAACCCGGTATTACGGGAAGGCAATTCGGATCGGCGGGCACCGGCATCGGTTAAGGCTTACGCGGGCAAGCACCCCCACTCCATGGGAGCCTGGTCGGCGGACAGCAAAACCCATGTGGCGTACATGAGTAACGGTGATTTCTTCGGTAGCGAGCAGTCTACCACCCTCGCCAGCCCCACCAGCGTGCGTATCGAACACAGCGACGCCGACGGCAATGTGACTGTGCTTAAGGACGGCATCGCCCTGCTGGCCGGCGAGGTGATCTATGCCTCGGTCATGAGCAAAAATGCGCTGCGTGAATTTCTGGCGGCGCAGATTGATGACGCCCAGGCGCAAGGCGTACTGCTGTCTTTGCACCTTAAGGCCACCATGATGAAAGTTTCCGACCCCATCATCTTCGGTCATGCCGTCACCGTTTACTACGCCGAGGTGTTTAGCAAGCACGGGGCGGTGTTTGCCGAGCTGGGAGTGGATCCCAACAATGGTATTGGCGACGTCTATAGCAAGATTCAGTCTCTGCCAGAGGCCGAGCGCGCTGCCATCGAAGCGGATATCGCCGCCTGTTACGAATCGCGACCGGAAATGGCGATGGTGGATTCCGACCGGGGTATTACCAATCTGCACGTGCCCAGCGACATCATTGTCGACGCCTCGATGCCAGCAGCAATACGCACATCGGGTCAGATGTGGGGGCCCGACGGTCAGCTACATGACATGAAGGCCATCATCCCCGATCGTTGTTACGCCGGTGTCTACCAGGAAGTGATCGACTTCTGTAAGGCCAACGGTGCCTTCGACCCCACCACTATGGGCAGTGTTCCTAACGTGGGGCTGATGGCGCAGAAGGCCGAAGAGTACGGCTCTCACGACAAGACTTTCGAAATTACCGGCGCCGGTAAGGTGAGCGTAGTGGATAGTGAGGGCACAGCCCTGCTTGAGCACAGCGTCGAAGCCGGGGATATCTGGCGCATGTGCCAGGCCAAAGATGCACCGATTCAGGACTGGGTAAAACTGGCGGTGAGTCGTGCCAGGCTCTCCGGCACGCCGGCGGTATTCTGGCTCAATTCAGCGCGGGCTCACGATGCCGAGATTATTAGCAAGGTGAATAAATACCTGCCGGACCACGATACCAGCGACCTGGATATTCAAATCATGACACCAGAGGCGGCGACGCGGTTCTCCCTGCAACGCATGAAGGCTGGCGAGGACACTATTTCTGTTACCGGTAATGTGCTCAGGGACTACCTCACCGACCTGTTTCCGATTCTGGAGCTTGGCACCAGCGCGAAGATGTTATCCATCGTGCCATTGATGCAGGGTGGTGGCTTGTTTGAGACTGGTGCCGGTGGCTCTGCCCCCAAGCACGTACAGCAAATTGAGAAGGAGAATCATCTACGTTGGGATTCCCTGGGTGAATTTCTCGCGCTGGCCGCGGCCCTTGAGCACCTGGCTAATGTCACTGGAAATGCCCGTGCCCGGCTGTTGGCGGATGCACTGGATAAGGCCACAGGGATGTTCCTTGACGAAAATAAGTCGCCGTCCCGTAAGGTTAATGAACTCGACAACCGGGGTAGCCACTTTTATCTGGCCATGTACTGGGCTCAGGCCCTGGCCGATCAGGACGACGATGCCGAACTGAAGACAAGATTCGCAGCTTTTGCAGCAGCCTTGAAAGCCAGTGAATCCGTGATTGTTGAGGAATTGCTTGCGGTGCAGGGAGTGGCGTTGGATTTGGGTGGCTACTTCAAGCTTGATGCTGCGAAAGCGTTGGCGGCGATGAGGCCAAGTGCTACTTTTAACGAGATCCTGTCTAAGGCTTAGCTGGTCTGGAAGTTCAGGCCCAGGGTTTCAATTCAGGGCTTTAAACTCAGGTTTTTAAAAGCAGGAAAGCAGTAGTAATTATGCACAAAAAAAAGCCCGCCGAAAGGCGGGCTTTTTTATTGCTTAAAGCAAACTATTTGATGGCTCGAACATAGCGCTTGATGCCACCGACGGGGCCAACCTCGGCACCGTATATATTGCCATTGGCATCAGCCGCAACACCTTCTGCAGTACAGGTGCCTCGGCAATCAGGCTGCGGGTCAGGAATCAGAAATTCCACCTCACCGGTGATGGCGCTACCGACGCGGATACCGCGGGTCCAGGCACCATGATCGGAGTTCACAGAACCTGATTCTGAATCTGCGCCATAGAGGACATCATTCTTGTCGATAAAGATGCCACTTAAGCGACTGAACTGATGCCACTCTTCGAGAAAATTTCCTTGCTGGTCGAAGATCTGGATACGGTTGTTGCCGCGGTCTGCAACGAACAGCCGACCCTTGGAATCCATGGCCAGGCTATGGGGCTGGCGGAAATTACCGGGCTCTTCACCCCACTCACCGAATGAGAAAAGAAAGTTTCCATCCGCGTCGAACTTGAGCACGCGATTGGGAGTGCCTTCGGCACTGGAGTGCCCTTCACCGACGAAGATGGAGCTGTCGGGTGCAACATGCACGTCATTTGGCGTGTAGAAAAATTCTTCGTCTCGACCGCCACCTTTGGTACCAAGTGTCATCAAATGGACACCGGTAGGGCTGAACTTGTGTACCTGGTGGCCATAGGCGTTAGCCGGAGGATTGTCTCCACCCTGGTTGTCTCTGCCATCGGCTACCCAAACGTTGCCCTGAGTATCTACGTGTATACCATGAGGCCAGGTGATATAACCCGCACCGAAACTTCTGACCAGGTTTCCAGCTTTGTCGAATAACATGATCAGGTTGGTATCAGGGCTCTGTACACAGGCGTTGATGTTGCCGCCACAGCGTTCTGCAACCCAGATACTCTCGCCATCGAGGGCAATATCGACGGTACTGGAAGAGCCCCAGTTTCTCCCTGCGGGCAGCTTCATATAGCCAGCCTGAGTGAGATAGGGATTGGGGGAATCGTTAGTGGGAGGCATATCAGCCTGGGCTAAAACCAGGACTGGAGCCAATAACAAGCTGATGAATACAGTCTTTAGGGTGTTATTTTTAGTCATCTCTAAATAACTCTCGTTGCGTTTTTAGGGGGGATACAGAATAGGCTAGAGGTTTTAGCAATTCAAACACTATTGTGTGGCGAAAGCATACAATTGCGCCGACTGGCATTGGCAAGCAGGAATTAGGGCAGGCGACTCTCAGCCACTGGAGCCAGAGCCGATGCGCGCTGCCTTTCCGAGCATTTTTTTATTGCGATAGCTTGCCGCCAACTGGTGGGCGTTTTACAGCCTGTAGCGCTTTTAGTTTTCCTCGGTGTCAACCTTGCCGGTTTCAGACTTGGGCGTGCCATCGCCATTGAAACCCATTGATTCGTAGCGTCTCCAACCGGCGAGGATGCCTGGTAGGCCGTGGTTGCCTTCGTGGCATGCATATTCGAACAGAGGATCTTCAACCCGGCGCATCGGTAATTTGGCAGACCAGGACACGTCCCAGGAACGTGGATCTTCGATGGTGAAATCATATTCCAGGGTGTCCTCGTTTACCCAGCGGAAGCGCTCCTGAACGACGGCATCACCGGACATACCGCGGAAGTTGTAGTCCTTGAAGAAGTGCTGAGTGTGGATCACGAGCTCATCGTTTTCCCAATGGGCGATGGAATCGCCCTCCCATTTGAGCTGTTTGGTGTTGTGTTCGCTATTCAATCTAATAATACGGGCCGTGTGCACCATCTCATTGAGAATCATGATGTGATCTTTGGTTTGCACGATCTGCATATTGTTATTGTAAGCGCCGGGAATCATCGGTGGACCGGCATTGAAGCCGGTAAGACAGCGGTCAATCGTAGTGCGGCCTTCCGGGCCGGCACTCTCAAAGACCATCTGGCCGTAAACGGCTCGGCGCTCACTACCGGCGGCGTTTGTCTGCGGTTGTCTACCGTTGGAAGGATCGTAAATAAGCGATGTTCTCCGGTCGGCAATGGTTTCCACGCCGCGCTCGTACCAGAATTCGTTGTAGGAAATCACCCCCGGCGGATAACCGGCGCCGCCAACGGAATCGATAATCAAATCCCGGTTCTGGCGTCGATTTTCATAATCTTCCCACTCCGCGGCTTCTTCAGCGGTGAGAGTGGCTTTGTTTTCCAGCTCTCTCGGACGATTGAGTGGAGTAATAGTGCGAAAAGTGTAGGTCCCCTGAAAATCCGGTGTACCGTATTCGGTACGGGGCATGACCTCGGCCTGAGCCGAGAGCAGGGGCGCGACCAGTACACTGGCGAGTACCACGGTGAGTTTACTTAGCGCTCTGTTGTTCATTCGATTCTCCAACTCTGTTGTAAGGAACCTTTGATTCATTGGTCAGAGGTTCTCTTCATTTTAATACGGGCATGCATAAGCCTAACTGCCTGAAACTAAGCTTTTTCAAGAGATTTTTCAAGCAGAAATTACGCTTGTGAGGGACCTCCGTTGAGCAGGAATTAACGAGCAAAACGGCAGTAGTCAAATTGAATTTCACCAGTAGGTGGTTTATTCTTGCTGCGCAGAAATACTACGAGACAAAGGCAGTAAACCAATGGCAAGCGCCGCAAACATCAAGGCCGGCAACAGCGCGCAACAGCGAACAGGCTCGGGGCAAGCGCGAAATCTTAATACTTCTTCTCTGGGCAGCTTTACACTACCATTGGCACTGACGGCAGCGTTGCTGCTGCTGTCTTTCACCTCCCGAGTTCAATCCAATACCGCTCTGGTCTGGTCATTCTGGGGCGCCTGTGTCGCGCTTCTGAGTTGGCAGGCCTATCTGTATTTCAGCGCCAGGCGGGACAATGAGTCCCACGCTTTCTCGATAGTGTTGCGACCGCAGCACTATATTCAGACCCTGGTGCAGATTAGCCTCTATGCCTACTGGGGATATTACTGGCGGCCGGTTTACGACCATCTCTGGCTTATTATCGGCCAGCTATTGTTTGCCTTCGTCTTCGACATATTGCTGTCCTGGTCACGGCGCCGGGATTACACGCTGGGATTTGGCCCCTTCCCCATCATTCTCAGTATTAATCTTTTCATCTGGTTTCGAGATGATTGGTTCTATCTGCAGTTTCTGATGATTGCGGTCGGTTTTATGGGCAAGGAGTATGTGCGCTGGCAGCGAGAAGGCCGTAATGTGCATATTTTTAACCCGTCGGCTTTCGCCCTGGGTCTGTTCTCCCTGATTCTGATTGTTACCAATACTACCGGTTTAACCTGGGGCCAGGAGATTGCCTCGACCTTAACCCTGGCGCCGTACATCTACGCCTTTCTTTTTCTGATCGGCCTGGTGGTGATGTATTACTTTTCTATCACCCTGGTGGCGGGCATGTCGGCTATCACCCTGTTTGCCCTCAGCGCCCTGTACTCAGCATCCACCGGCGTTCCCTATTTTCTCGATTCGGAAATTCCTGCCGCTGTGTTTCTCGGTCTGCATCTGCTCATCACCGATCCCTCGACGTCGCCACGTACACCGCTGGGAAAAACCTTGTTCGGCGTCTTATACGGCTGCGGGGTATTTGGCCTGTATACGTTGCTGGGCACCCTGGGTGCGCCAACTTTTTATGACAAGCTGCTTTGTGTGCCGTTGTTAAATCTGAGTGTAATTGCCATCGATCGTGCGGTGCGCTCCATTCACTCCGAATCCCTGCTCAATGTCTGGCGTTCGAACTGGTTTGGCGGCCGCGCCAATCTTGCCCACATGAGTATCTGGATTCTGTTTTTTGCGACGATGTCGATGTTGGGAAAAACCGACGGTAAGCACAGCGGCGATAGCCTGCCCTTCTGGCAACAAGCCTGCGCCAGCGATCTGCCCAATGCCTGTGGCAGACTGCTGCAACTGC
>CAVOFA010000127.1:0-7417 GCA_963694865.1 Gammaproteobacteria bacterium
ACAGCGTATTGGATGATTTCAGGGGGAAATCGGTGGCGCTTGTATATTGATTTTGCTAGTTTCATGGGTCAATTATTACTCAGGGCGAGTTAACTTGACAGTACCGTATTTCCGGCTGCGTGCCTTTACGTGTTGGGATAAGAGCAGTGGCAATGTAGAAATGCCTAATTGGCGTTTTTCTTGATTTGAGTGATTAACTTGTCAGTACCGTTTATAGCGGTAAAAAATGCCAGTGCGGACCTCGAAAGTCGGGAACGGAGAAAACGGGAGATATTGCGCTTTTGTAAGCGCCGGGAGGTCGGCAGTAATTCGTCTAAATCGCTGCAACCTCCTGATTTTTCGGGAGTAGTTCTGCGGACTGGAGAATTGTATCTCGGAGACCAGACTGTGTGGCGGAGAGGGAGGGATTCGAACCCTCGATGGGCTTCCACCCATACGCCCTTAGCAGGGGCGCGCCTTCAGCCACTCGGCCACCTCTCCCAAAACCGCGGGCATAATAACACAGGCTTCCGCCTTACTTGAAGATTCTACTGCTATCGGTGGGAAATTTATTGCAGAATATGCGCAGAACCCCGGTCGGGATTCATTCAGACTCTTCTGTTGCTTCGCCACCAGATGCTTCGGCGGCTTTTTCTTTCTGGATACGTTGGTAGATTTCTTCGCGGTGCACTGCTATTTCTTTGGGAGCATTTATTCCGATGCGAACCTGATTACCTTTGACGCCTAATACGGTAACGGTTACATCATCTCCTATTATCAATGTCTCGCCAATCCGGCGTGTCAGAATTAACATCGCATACCTCCTTTGATCATTCCTTTGCACTTGGCTGTTGTCCACACGTCCAACGACTCAAGTTCTGCAGTTTCAGCCTGGCTGTTAACCACTCTGCGGCTGCTATAACCAGCTACATCCTATACACTAGTGCACGCAGTTCACTGGGGTGTCCCGTTTCTGCGACTTTCTATTTTTCCCATGAAATTTACGGGTTTAACGCCGAAAACCACCATTGCAGTATCTGCTTAAGTTCAATAGATTCCAACTTATTACGGCCGGTTTAGACAAAATATTAGTTCTTTGTGTTTTCCTCTTCGTAATTCGCATCGCCGAGATCGAACCCACTGTGTAACGCCCGCACCGCCAATTCCAGGTACTTCTCTTCTATCACCACAGATATTTTGATCTCCGAAGTAGTGATAAGTTGGATATTGATGCTTTCATCCGCCAGTACCTTGAACATCTTGGCGGCAATACCGGCGTGCGAACGCATGCCGACACCGACCAGGGATACTTTGCCGATTTTCTTGTCCAGCACTACTTTGGCGGCTTTCAGTCTCGTCGCCACCGTTTCGACGATTGCCTTGGTGCGTTCGGCTTCGCTGCGCTTAACGGTGAAGGTGATGTCGTTAGTACCATCGGCCGCGGCGTTTTGCACAATCACATCGACTTCAATGCCGGCATCACTGACTGGCCCTATAACCTCATAAGCGATGCCGGGTATATCCGGCACGCCAGCAACGGTTAACTTGGCTTCATCGCGCTCGAAAGCTATGCCGGCTATGGTTGGTGTTTCCATGTCTGTGTTTTCCTCTAAACTAATCAGGGTACCCGCACCCTCTTCGAAGCTGGATAGGACCCGCAGGGGAACCTTGTATTTGCCTGCAAATTCGACGGCTCTAATCTGCAATACCTTGGCGCCGAGACTGGCAAGTTCCAGCATCTCTTCAAAGGTGATGTGGGCGAGCAGGCGTGCGTCCGCCACCATCCTGGGATCGGTTGTGTAGACACCTTTTACATCGGTGTAAATCTGGCACTCGTCAGCTTCCAGCGCCGCGGCCAGGGCGACTGCAGTGGTATCGGACCCACCTCTGCCCAGGGTAGTGATATGACCATCTTCGCTCACGCCCTGGAAACCAGCGACCACAACGACGTTGCCCTGCTCCAACTGACCGTGAATTTTGGAGCTGTCAATTTCCCGAATCCGAGCTCTGGTGTGACTGCCGTCGGTAAGCACCCGTACCTGACCACCGGTGAAGGAGCGCGCGCAGCAACCGCGTTGCTCCAGCGCCATACTCAACAAGGCTATTGTTACCTGCTCGCCGGTGGACAACAGCACATCCATTTCCCGGGGCGTCGGAAGCTCCATGATCTCTTGTGCCATAGCGATGAGGCGATTGGTTTCTCCACTCATGGCAGAAACCACCACGACAACATCATCGCCGTTATCACGAAATCCGGCCACCTTGTCGGCAACCGCCTCTATGCGTTCGACAGTACCGACGGAGGTGCCGCCATATTTTTGAACGATCAATGCCATTACTTGGTCAAATCCTGTGCTGGTTTCAATTTGGCTAGCCTTGGAGCTAGAGTCTTTCCTGCACCCAGGGTTTTACGCTCTCTAATGCTGTCGGAATGCCGCTGGCATCACTGCCACCCGCCATCGCCATGTCGGGTCGACCGCCGCCCTTACCGCCTACCTGCCCGGCAATCATATTCACCAGTTCTCCCGCCTTTACCTTGTCCGTAAGGTCTTTGCTGACGCCCGCCACCATGCTGACCTTACCTTCACTGGCGGTGACCAGAACGACAACCGAGCTGCCCAGTTTGTTTTTCAGTTGGTCGACTGTGTCGCGCAGAGATTTCGGGTTGAAACCGTCCACCGCTGCCGCCAAAAGTTTAATGCCGCCTACTTCCTCGGCCTGGGAGGCAAGGTCGCTACCGGCGCTGGATGCCATTTTGGCCTTTAATTGCTGCAACTGCTTTTCCAGGTTTCGGTTGGCAAGATTCAATTGTATTACCTTGTCCAGCAGACCTTCCTGACTGGACTTCACCACCCCACAGAGCTGCTTCAACGTCTGTTCTTGCCGCTCCACCAGAGCCAATGCACCCTTGCCGGTTACCGCCTCAATGCGGCGAACGCCTGCAGAAATTCCAGACTCGGCGGTGAGTTTAAACAATCCGATATCACCGGTGCGGCTGACGTGAGTGCCGCCGCAGAATTCGACGGAATACTCTCCGCCCGCGCCGTCCAGCATCGTAATCACCCGCACCTCGTCACCGTATTTCTCACCAAATAAAGCCAATGCGCCTTTTCCCTGCGCTTCTGCGATTGGCATGACTTGTTTGGTGACTGCTGAATTTTTCAAAATTTCGGCATTTACCTGATCTTCAATCTGCTTCAACTCCTCAGCACTAACAGACGCGTTATGGGAGAAATCGAAGCGTAGGTGCTCGGCGTCTACCAGCGAACCTTTCTGAGTCACATGTTCGCCGAGTACGTTACGCAATGCCGCGTTCATTAGATGCGTTGCCGAATGATTCAATGTGGTGGCAACGCGATCACTCCGAGTTACTTGTGATTCCAGTTTGTCCCCAACTTTAAGCGAGCCCTTGCGAAGAATGCCCCTGTGTACCATCACATCGTTCTGCTTTTGTGTATCCAGCACTTCGAAGCTGGCGGACGCATTTTTTAGCACACCGGTATCCCCCACCTGACCACCGGATTCCCCGTAAAACGGGGTCGTGTCCAGCAGCACCAACACTTCAGCTGCCGTGGATGCTGCCTCGATCTTTGCGCCTTCGATACTGAACAACGCCACCACCGAAGATGTTCCCTGCAAGTGCTCATAGCCGATAAATTCGGTGCTGCTGCCCGGGTCTATTTCCAGCTTACTTACCGAAGTAAAATTACTGGCGGCACGCGCCTGTTGTTTCTGCACCGACATGGCCTTGTCGAAACCATCCATGTCCAGCGACAGACCATGCTCTCGAGCTACATCCGCGGTTAAATCCACGGGAAAGCCATAGGTATCGTAGAGTCTGAAGACGGTTTCGCCGGCAATCGTGCTGGTCTCGCCCTGCATTTCCGCAATCGCTTTTTCCAGAATCACCATGCCATTTTCCAGAGTGCGGGCAAACTGCTGTTCCTCTTCCTGTAAAGTTTTCTCTACCCGTGCCTGACTCTGCTTCAATTCCGGATAGGCGCTACCCATCACCTTTACCAGCGCAGCAACAATCTTGTAAAAGAAAATTTCCTTAACACCCAACTGATAGCCGTGACGTACGGCGCGGCGAATGATTCGGCGTAACACATAACCCCTGCCTTCATTCGAAGGCATCACCCCATCTACCACCAGGAAAGCGCAGGATCGAATATGATCGGCGATTACCCGCAACGAGGTGTTTTCCAGGTCGTCAACTGTGGTAATGCTGGCAATGTCTTTAATCAGGCTCTGAAACAGGTCGATTTCATAATTGCTGTGCACCTGCTGCATGACGGCGGCGATACGCTCCAGGCCGGCACCTGTATCTACCGATGGTTTCGGCAGTGGCGTCATCGAGCCATCGGCTTTGCGCTCGAACTGCATGAACACAAGATTCCACAGTTCGACGTATCTATCGCCATCTTCGTCGGGGCTGCCCGGCGGTCCACCTTCGACCTCTTCACCGTGATCATAGAATATTTCCGAACAGGGTCCACAAGGTCCGGTGTCCCCCATTGCCCAAAAATTGTCTTTCTCGCCGAGACGGGAGAAGCGTTCGGGGTCTATCTTAATTTCATCTAACCAGATGCTGGCCGCTTCGTCGTCCTCATGAAACACCGTTATCCAGAGTTTTTCAGCCGGCAGACCCAGCTCTACTGTCATAAATTCCCAGGCGTAGTTAATAGCTTCACGCTTGAAATAATCACCGAAGGAAAAGTTACCGAGCATTTCGAAGAAGGTATGGTGTCTGGCGGTATAGCCGACATTTTCCAGGTCGTTGTGCTTGCCGCCAGCACGCACGCAGCGCTGGGAGCTGACGGCGCGCAGCGATGATCTCACCTCATCACCGAGGAAGGCGTCCTTGAATTGCACCATGCCGGCATTGGTGAACAACAGGGTGGGGTCGTTTGCAGGCACCAGCGAACTGCTGGCAACAATCTCATGTCCCCGGCTGGCAAAAAAATCTAAAAACTTCTGTCGAATTTCGGCGCTGTTCATTAACGGTTGCCTGTCTTTGTCCGGCTCCAGGATCGAAGCGGGCAATTGCAAAAAAGCAGAGGATTATAGCGCTTAATATCCGGTTTTTGCAGGGTTTTTTCCCATTAAAGGCATCCAGGCCAAGTGCCGGGTCTCCGCCTATTCGCTGCTGGATTCCTGGTCTGACTCCAACAATGTCGACGCCGCGCCTCCGAAGGAGAACGAGCGCATCTCCGGATCCAGGGGTATTTGCAATTTGCCATCGCTGGACAGAATTATGGCGATGGCGCGAGTCTGGGGGAAATGACTAAGAATAATAGTGACAATAATGAGGAAAGGCACACACAGAAACATACCCGGGATCTGCCAGATATATCCCCACAAAGCCAGATTCAACAGGATAATGATGGGGCTCAGATTGAAGGAGCTTCCCATCAGCCTGGGTTCAAGAATGTTGCCGATACATATCTGCAGCACACCAATTCCAATTAACACCAATAGAAACAGCGTATAACCGTCAGACTGGGCAAGCGCGATCATGGCCGGAAAGATAGTGGCGACAATCGAGCCAACCGTAGGAATGAAATTCAGCAAAAAGATTAACAGGCCCCAGACACCGGCGAAGTCCACGTCCACGGCACGTAAAAACGCGTAGCTCAATACGCCGGTGAGAGAACTGGTAAACATCTTGATACTGATGTATTTCTGAATGTCGTCGCGGATTCGGTTTATTATTCTTCTGACACTATCTTCTTTCTCTGAATCTACCACCAATGCCGATATCTTTTTAGTAAAATTTCCCTGCTCCAGAAATAGAAAGCCTATATAAATCAAAATTAAACCACCACTGGCAAGAATGCTGGCGAAGGAACTGGCTACCGATGCGGCATAGGTGGGCAGGTCTATCCACTCTGTAATCAGCTGCATTATGCCCTGATCCCGGTAAGCGCCAATATCGATGAAGGGTAGATTTTCCAGTCGACTGGTCAGATTTTGCTGATACAGAGGCATCACCTCCAGCACATCATCAAAGGTTGAACCGAGAAAATTTATCAGCGCCAGAATTAACAAGAGGAAAGTCAGGATTGAGGCGGTCAGACACAGCGGCTTTGGAAAGTGAAACCCTGCGATCGCAATTCTGGCGAAGGCGTGCGCAAGTGTATTAATCAGATACCACAGTGCAATGGCAATAACCAATGGCAACAACAGCGCCTTGCCGACTATCAACAGATAAAACACCAGCACTACCAGTAGCGCAGTGGCCGCAAAATTGAGATTATTCATGGCATTATCTCGTCCAATCCAGCGTGTCCAATCCAGTCCTTATCGACACAGCTGCCCGACCTGGGCTCATTATCACGAATACTCGGTCGATGGCGTGGCGTTCATGCCTCGATGTAGAGGCCTGCATAGCACAAAGATCGCACTTTTCTACCCTAAACCCGTGAATTTGCGAAGAATATCACATTTTCTAAGGCCCACCCTCATTACGCTAGAGCCAGGCCCTCACAACAATCACAGTACCGCCACAGTATCCCAGGCCCAGGGCATTATCGCAGGCCGAGGAATACCTCATTTTCAGGAAGGATAAGTAGTAGCAATGCAGCTGGATGGATATTCAAATCTCTTAAAAATTAGCGAAGGAGGCATGGCACATGTGTATCGCGGGTACTGTCAAGTTAACTCGCCCTGAGTAATAATTGACCCATGAAACTAGCAAAATCAATATACAAGCGCCACCGATTTCCCCCTGAAATCATCCAATACGCTGTCTGGCTGTACCATAAATTCAATCTAAGCCACCGAGATATCGAAGATCTACTGGCTAAGCGAGGTATCGTGGTGAGCTATGAAGCAATTCGTCTGTGGTGTAACAAATTCGGATCGAAATATGCCCAAAGGCTGAGACGAAAACATCAAGGCTATGGCGATACTTTCTTCATTGATGAGGTTTTCGTGAAGATCCAGGAAAAGCAGTATTATTTGTGGCGAGCCGTTGATCAAGACGGTGAAGTCGTCGATGTGTTTTTGCAGAAACGACGTGATGGCAAGGCTGCCAAGCGCTTCTTTAAGAGGCTATTGCGTAGATATCAAGGTGAGCCCAGGAAGATTGTAACGGATAAATTGAGGAGTTACGGCGTTGCGCACAGAGAATTGATTCCAGAAACAATTCATGACACGAGCCAGTATGCCAACAATCGAGCTGAGCTATCGCACGAGCCGACACGAGTGAGAGAGCGGGGCATGCGAAAGTTCAAATCAGTGCAGCAGGCACAGCGATTTTTAGGTGCTCATGCCGCCGTGTACAATTTGTTCAATCTTGGTCGGCATTTGGTGTCAGCCGAGAATTATCGATATTTCCGGCTGCGTGCCTTTTCGACTTGGGAAAAGGCAGTGGCAATGTAAGAGCGGCTTGACGGGGTTTTTCTTGGATTTAGAGAGTTAACTTGTCGATACC
>CAVOFA010000128.1:0-7332 GCA_963694865.1 Gammaproteobacteria bacterium
GGGCTCTTATGCTCCTATCGGCAAGGTGTTCACAAAGAAAGAGGATTCCAGCATGGCCAGATTGCAAGGCATTGGAATAACAACAGCCGCCTTGTTGATTGCATTAATGTTTTCGGTTCACGGCAGTGCGCAACAGGACTTCAGCGCCGTCGAAATAATTCCCCACCACGTAGCCGGTAGCGTTTACTACCTGGAAGGCACCCTCGCAGCACTGGGCAGGCCGGACAGATTCCTGCGGGCGGTCTACACGGAGCTGGGGGGAGAACTCTAACCCCGGCCCTTACAGCTACAGGAAGCTTATGTCTATGAAAAATTTGAATCGACTGCTTGCGTGCATGAGTCTTGCGATTGCGTTGCCGTGTTCGGCGCTGGCGGCAGAGGGTATTACCAGCGATCAGCATGCGGGCAAAGCACTGGTCAGCGACTTTTGGTCAGCGCGTACGCTGCAAGAGCAGCAAAGTAGTCAGCAGCAGTTGCTTGACGCGGCCCCGGATATAGCGACTTTGTACCAGTGGTTGCGGGACGGACCTGTCTATTCTGCAGCGGTTGGCAGGGGTCAACGCGAGGACGCGAGAGTAGCCGACGATGGCACGCGTTTTCCCTATGTGTATCTGATCCCGGACAATTATGATCCCGCGATTATCTATCCGCTTGAATTCATGTTGCACGGCGGTGTCAGCAGACCGCCATGGGAGGCTGGAGGCGGCTGGTGGCGTCGCGGCTACGACGCCTTCTGGTGGCATCAGAACCAGGCCGAGAGTCTTCCTGCTATCCTCAAGACGCTAAAACAGTCCTACAACATAGACGACAATCGGGTGACACTGACGGGGGTCTCAGATGGTGGCACCGGTGTCTATTTTTTCGCCTTCAAGCAGCCCACACAGTGGGCCGCTTTCCTGCCCTATATAGGCCACCCCGGGGTCCTGCGCAATGCCCGGAGCGGCGGCGGTTACCAACTCTATTTTGAGAACTTGATGAATCGTCCTCTGTATATAGTAAATGGAGAAGACGACCCGCTCTACCCGGTTTCATCTGTGCGTCCCTATATAGACATGTTCGAGGAAACCGGTGTCGATTATGTCTTCACAGCGATAGAGAATGGGGGGCACAATACCCGCTGGCTGCCAGACGAAGCCCCCATGATCGAGCAATTCAAGCTGGATAATCCCCGCGATCCCTTGCCAGAGAGCGTGCAATGGGTTGCAGATCGAACCGATCGCTACAACCGTAATTTGTGGATACGCATTGACCAGCTGGCCGCCGATAATAGTCCCGGAATACTGCAGGTGAGCCGGCAAGACAACAGAATTACGGTGCAGGCAAATGCCGTTGCTGCATTCACTCTGTTGTTAAACCCAGAGGAGCTTGATTTCAATCGGGCGATAACAGTAGTTGTAAATGACGTCGTGCAGCATCAAGGCATGGTCGCTCAGGATATGACCACACTGCTGGATTGGGCGCGCCGAGATCTCGATAGATCGCTGTTGTTTAGCGCTGAGCTGCACATCGAGATTACGGATTAAGAAGCTTGCCAGAGGATATTGGGGAAGCTGTGACTGAGCTGGCAATTTCCATACAATCAACTGTACAACAATTACTTGCACGGTTAGCATCGCGCCCTAATGGTCGGTTCTACACCTCTGGAGGCTGCTCTTGAAACGGAAACTACGTCGGCTCATCGATATCCTGTTTACAGGATCGGGCATAGCTCTAATTTTTATTACCGTGCTACTCGGTGCATCGCTGAGCATATCGGCACAGATGCCATTGGTGTTGCTTGGTGTCTTATTGCTGGAAGCCGGCGTATGGGGTATGTCCACCAAGGTGCTGCCGGAGGAGCGTCGCTTCACCGACCTGCGTGATGAGGGTGAGAACATTATTGATTTAATGCGAGAGCTTAATTCCTCCGCGCTGGGTAGGGACGAAGGCAGCGAAGACGATAGTCGCTTTCTCGCAACCCTGGGTCGGATGCACGTCTCTGTCGACCGAATGGGAGACGTTGCTGCCCATGAAAACGGTAAAGACGCAGAGGCATCCAGTGCCTCTGGAACTGATGAAAACGCCTAGCGCGGGACCCCACACGCCAGGCTCGATTAACAACTAATTACATTGGTCATCCAGCTTTAATCACGCTACTCTCTGCGTATGACCAAGTACATTCAATTAGGCGGGCTGCAGGTCGCTGCCCCGCTGGCCGATTTCCTCAACGAGGAACTGCTGCCAAAGATCGAGCTGGAGCCAGGTACGTTCTGGTCCGGCTTTGAGTCACTGCTTGGCGACTTTACTCCACGCAATCGTCAGCTCCTCGAAATTCGCGATGAGATGCAGGCGAAGATTGACGTCTGGCATACACAGCAAAGCACCACGCAGCATGATCCCCTGGCTTATGAGCAGTTTCTCAGAGAAATCGCTTATCTGCATGAGCCGGGCGCCGATTTTACCATAGGCACAGAGAATGTAGATGATGAAATGGCCCGGATAGCGGGTCCGCAATTGGTGGTGCCGGTTAATAATGCCCGCTTCGCTCTCAATGCTGCCAATGCCCGCTGGGGCAGTCTGTACGATGCGCTCTACGGCACCGATGTTATATCCGATGACGGGGGCGCGGAACGGGCGGGGGGATATAACCCCCTTCGGGGCGACAAGGTTATAGCCTATGCGCGGCGCTTTCTGGATCAGGCTTGCCCCTTATTGGTGGGCAGCCACGCCGATGCCACGAGCTATGCGGTCATCGACGGTCAGCTAAAAATTGAAACAGCTGACGGTCTCACCACGCTGGCAGACACTTCACAGTTACAGGGTTTTACGGGAATTGCCACTGCACCCACTGCAGTGCTCCTACAGAACAATGATCTTCACATCGAAATTCAGCTTGATGCCGATTCGGCGATAGGCCAGACCGACAAGGCCGGTGTCAAGGATGTGGTATTGGAAGCGGCAGTCACTACGATTCAGGATTGCGAGGACTCCGTCGCAGCAGTAGACGCCGAAGACAAGGTGGTAGTGTATAGAAATTGGCTGGGATTGATTAGCGGTGATCTTAGTGAAACATTTGTCAAAGATGGAAATTCGCTTATCCGCACCTTGAATCCCGACAGGGAATTCGAATTGCCGAATGGCGGCACACTACAACTGCCAGGCCGCAGTCTGTTGCTGGTGCGCAATGTTGGTCACCTGATGCGCAACAACGCCATCCTCGATGGCGATGGTGAGGAAGTCTATGAAGGTCTCATGGATGCGGTGATCACCAGTGCGGTAGGCTGCATCGACGTACGCAACAAGAATCGGCTGGCGAACTCACGCTGCGGCAGCATCTATATTGTTAAACCGAAGATGCACGGCCCGAATGAGGTTCGCTTCTGCTGTGAATTATTTGGGCGGGTTGAAGAATTACTGGGGCTGACTGGTAATACCATTAAAGTTGGAATCATGGACGAGGAGCGACGCACTACCATTAATCTAAAAGAATGCATCCGTGCTGCCCGCGACAGAGTTGTCTTTATCAACACCGGGTTTCTCGATCGTACTGGCGATGAAATTCACACCAGCATGAAGGCCGGAGCCATGATTCCCAAGACGGAAATGAAGGCTACACGGTGGATCAAGGCGTATGAAGACCACAACGTAGATGTCGGGCTGCGCTGTGGCTTGCAGGGCAGGGCTCAGATAGGCAAGGGCATGTGGGCGATGCCGGATTTAATGGCGCGGATGCTGGAAGAAAAGATCGGCCATCCACAGGCGGGAGCGAATACAGCCTGGGTGCCCTCACCCACGGCGGCGGTGCTTCACGCCATGCATTATCACCAGGTGAAGGTGCAGGATCGACAGCAGCAGATCAAGGCGCGATCGCCGGCGCTGCTGGCCGATATTCTGACGCTGCCACTGTTGGCCGATCCCTCGCAGTTGCAGCCGGAAAAGGTTCAGGAAGAACTTGATAACAATGCACAGAGCATTCTTGGTTATGTCGTGCGCTGGATCGATCAGGGTGTGGGTTGTTCGAAGGTGCCGGACATACACAACATTGGTTTGATGGAAGACCGGGCCACATTGAGAATATCGAGTCAGCATATCGCCAACTGGTTGCTACACGGTGTCTGCACTCGGGACCAGGTGATGGAGACAATGCAGCGTATGGCTGGCGTGGTTGATCAACAGAATCAGGGCGATCCTCTCTATCAGCCGATGCTGGCAGACCTGGAGAATTCTATTGCCTTTCAGGCGGCGTGTGATCTGGTGTTTCTAGGCACCGAACAGCCAAATGGCTACACCGAACCGGCGCTGCATGCGCGCAGAATACAGCGAAAGTCCTAAGGCTCAGCACGCGCTCAGACGCTTATTGCCCGGATTCAAGCTGCTCCCATTCGCGAGCACTGACTAAAATCCCGATCGTGCCGTAATTGCTCTGCTGACAGTGCTTTGCTTTGGGGCATGAAATTATGCCGGCACTGGCTGCAACAACTGCGATTTTTCTTTACCTGCTTGTATCTTTCACCATTTATTTGTCGTGATAGGCTGTAGAATAATAGTCGGCTCTGCCGATTCGGCAATACACAGATCTATCTGTACCAGTACTACTACTAACCAGAGGTCATTTGAACATGCATAAATTCAACCAGCTAGCCGTATTTCTGCTAGCGTTCCTTGCTGCCGGCGCCACCGTGGCACAGCAGGGCAACGCCCGTGGTCCAATCGGCGAGAGTCCCTATGACGTTATTTCGGGCTGGCACCAGCCGTTTGCAGAGCGTGGTTTCGCCTTTGGAGGCAATTCCGGCATCTTTGCCGAGTCACCTGACCGTATCTTCATCGGCCAGCGCGGCGAGACAGTCCTACCTTATCCCATCCCCGATGATTTTCCAGGATTTGCAGGTTACATGGGACTGAACGCATTGCGGGATACCACCAGGCGTACCTGGCAGAACTGCCTCTACACCGTCAATGGCGATGGTGAACTGCTGGAGCTTTGGGATCAGTGGGACTATCTTTGTGAAGGCTCTGACGGCCCCGGGCCACACCGGTTGCGCATCAGCCCCTACGACCCGGAAAGTCGAGTCTGGCTAATCAACGAGACATTTTCCCAGATCTATGTGTTTGCCAACGATGGCAGCGAATTGCTGGCCACCTACGGCGAGAAAGGGGTTTCCGGTGATGACGAGACCTATTTTGGCAGACCCCAGGATGTGGCGTTCCTGCCCGATGGCAGAATCCTGATAGCCGATGGTTTGGATAACAACCGCGTCATGATCATGGATAATGACATGAACTATCTCGGCGAGTTCGGTAGCTTTGGTACCGGGGCAGGTCAAACCAATACTATTCACGCGGTTGCAATTGGGCCCGATGGCCTGGTTTTCGTTCTCGACCGGTCAGGGGGTAGAGTTAATGTGTGGAGGACGACAGATAGTCCAGCCGAATTCGAATTCGTCAGGGCCATTGGTGATCTGACCTTGCCGCTCGATATCATCGTCAACGAAAATGATTTCTGGATTACGGATCTTGGACCATTGAGATTCATTAATTACGATTTTGAAGGCAATCTTAAATATACCTGGCTGGTACCAAGGGCATTGCCCGATGGATACTTAGAAGTGCACACCATTTCGGTCGATTCCGATGGCAATCTATACGGTGGTGACAACCAGTACGCGCGCACTCAGAAATTTGTTCCCAAGGCTGGCTCGGGTCCCGAGCTATTAATCGAGGCGCCATGGGTTGCTCCTTAGGATTAGGTTAACGTCGCTATCAGGCAAGGAATCATGATGATGAGACTACTTGGAAAAATCACAGCTCTGACTTCGGTCCTGATGCTGATCGGGCTAGTGGGTACTGTGTCGGCTCAACAAGACTCGCCTCGATTGAACAAGGCAATCGAATTGCTGGAAAATTGATAGAGGCGGTTTTAGGTCTGCTTTCCTTTGACTATTCTTTGAATCAAGGAGCTCACAGCAAAGGGGCTCGTAGTCCCCCAGTGGCGAGCCGTTATTGACCGACCGCCGACCTAAAATTTTCGCCAATGGGTCCTGGTTTTTTGCAAGCAGCCCACGATACTCGGGAAATTCAGGTTTGTAAACCAAAGCGCAACCCAAGTGAACTACGCCATATTTTTCTCACACTAAAGCTGGGTTTTCTGCAGGAAAGAGTCGAATTGGTCTCGGGATTCGTCCATCGGCGCTCCCTGAGTGGAGCAGTGGGCAACCACGCGAGCTCGTCCTGGTCGAGATGTATCAGACTCTCTGAGTCTCTGAGTCAGCCATTTTGGCCGCCAAGGTGGGTTTACCAGAACCGGAATTGCCGAATATCAGGGTTTTCGCAATGGATCATCTGTAGGGCGCCGCCTGGTTCTGGCTCAATTCGATTTCCCTATCGCTCAATCACAGCATGCTACGGTCTAACCCGAATATATTTCTGCAGCTTGCGTGGCGCCGGCTCGCCGCCGAACATATTGCCAGCTGCATCTACTGAAACGAATTCTGCACCATTGCCTGTGGTAGAGCGTGGGTCGCCTCCGGGCAGCTGAATAAAATACTTCACCCAACCCAAATTGGCGTCACCGATGCGAATTCCCATTTCCCAGCCTGGATTCTGGAGATCGTCGGATTCGGAATCAGCCACATAAATATTGTCGTGCTGGTCAAAAAAGATGCCGCTGGGACGACCATATTGGGTCCACTGATTGATGAAGGTGCCGTCCTGCTCGAACAGCTGCAGGCGATTGTTGGAGCGATCGCCCACGAATAGGCGCCCACGCTGGTCGCTGGCAATCGTGTGAAGTGCTCGAAATTCGCTGGGACCGTAGCCGGTATGCCCCCAGCTTGTGATGAATTCGCCGCGGCTATTGAATTTCATAACGCGATTGTTGCCGTTGTTGTTGTGGCCGTCAGCCACGAAGATGTCACCATTGTTACCAATCACAATATCTGCAGGCGAGTTGCATTGATTGTTGGCGCTGCCGGCCTGGCCCGGCGTTCCAAGCACCATTAACACGTCACCGGTGGGGCTGAACTTGACCACCTGATGACCGCGCTTATCGCCGTCCGGGATGCGGGCGTCGGATACCGCGTCAGTCACCCAGACGTTGCCATCTGCATCCAGTTCGATACCGTGAGGCCAAATAAACATGCCACCGCCAAAGCTTTCAACGACATTTCCGTCGACATCAAACTTGATTATCGAGTCCAGATCCGAATCTACACACTCATTACCGAATCGATCCGGCGCCGTGGCATCGCAACGAATAATGGCCCACATGTGCACACCATCTGGATCTACATCGGTATCCCCCACTGCACCGAAAGTGCGGCCCGCTGGCAACTTGGCCCAGGAATCGAGGCTGGC
>CAVOFA010000129.1:0-7171 GCA_963694865.1 Gammaproteobacteria bacterium
AGCCTGCCCCACGCCCCATCTCTGGGCGCCAGTCACTAGAAAACAACACCCCCTCGCCAATCTCCTGTCAAATTCAGCTGCTATTTCTGCAATGAAAATTGCCTCAGTCCCCTTTTTCTCCCTTTTGCTCCCTTTTTTTCTTGATCGACCTCAATACTTCATTCCTTTTTGTCTTTATAGTGGCAGCCAATGGTATGTGGATGGGAGTAGCAATGGCTTTCTGATCCCTGCATTAAAATTGGAATACTGTTTACTGCCAGGCGGTAGTGCGAACTTCTTGCGATATCCACCAGCAACAGATTCGCAGCAACCGGGCGGAGGATGAGCTAAGTGAACGAAATTATATACAATATTGTCGTTTGGATGGACGGATTCGAGTGGAGCACGTCACTTCACGAATCCTATTATATGTATAACTGGATTGAGTCCACCCACGTGCTCACACTGATGGTGAGTTTGGGCATGCTGTTTATGATCGACCTGCGCATGCTGGGTGCTGCCTTCCCTAATGTTCCTGCTACAACGCTTGCCCATAGATTGAATCTACCGATGTGGATAGGATTTTCTGCGATGATTATTACCGGTGTTCTGCTTGTCTACGCTATCCCTGTGCGTACAAGTCAAAGCCTGTGGTTTCGCTTCAAGATGGTTTTACTGGTGTGTGCGGCTGTTAACGCCTACCTGTTGCACAAGCGCATGAGTGAATCCGGTGCGAGTTGGGAAAACGACGCCAAGGCACCCAAGAAAATTCGAATCAGTGCAGCACTGTCGCTGGGGTTTTGGACCCTGATAGTAATTTCCGGTCGCTTCATCGCCTATGACTGGTTCGATTGTGAATATGGCCAATCCGCCGTTATTTCCTTCGTAGCTGGCTGTGTCGATGGCCAGACCCAGTGGTAGTTCGCAAAAACGTGGTAGTTAATAAACAAGCAAACTGAATTGATATCTCCTGTCTTCGTTGAGGCAGTGAATTAAGGAGCAAGCTATGCCCACATCGATATTGGGTCCCTATACCAGAACTATTACCGCCGTTGTCTTGGTAGTGTTTACAGTTGTGTTTTTCTACACAGTACGAGTCAGTGTGCGCGCCAGCATCGAACCGCTATTCGACTGGATGACGGCTAGCTGGTTTGGAATTATTGGCACAACCTGGGGAGCTGCTTTCGCCATCGTGGAAGCATTGCATTTAATCGGACTTGCCCTGATCGGTGGTACGGTTATCGCCAGCGATGGGCGCTTGCTTGGACTGGTGTTGGCGGATCAAGAGCCTGGCGTCGTCGTTCAAAAGACCTACCGCATTTTTAACTGGGCACTCATTCTAACGCTGTCCACCGGTGTGTTTATGGCTTGCGGTGTGGCGGGAAAAATCTATTTTCTGAAGGTGTTCTGGTACAAGATGCTGGCGTTAAGCGCTGGTATGTTGTTCGAATATGGTATCAGACGACCACTACTGGAGAAGGATCTCGAAGACATTACACCCTGGGTGATAAAGCTTACGGCTACTGCCTCTATTATGGTGTGGTTTACCGTTGGCGCATTGGGTCGCTGGATTGGCTCTTCGGGATAAAGCCGTTTAATTAACTGATACTGGAGTAGTGTGATGAACGATGAAAACAAAGCCGAAGCCAAACTCGATGACATTCAACTTGCTGCCGTAGTGTCTTCGTCCGTGTTTGTTGTCTGGTTTGCTGTCTACTGGTTTTTCCAAATTCAAGCGGTGCGAGAGCTGTTTGAATTTGTTCGCGTAAATAACTTTTAGCTGATACCAGCTGTTATAAGAAGAAGGGACGCGAGAGAATACCAGTGGCCCCTTTCTGGTTTTTAAATCGCGGCTTTCTGACTAGCTACTCCCGCATATATACCATAGTGTCATCGGCATCCTCTGCACTGGTGAGTGACCAATATCCTACAACTTACATGTTGTGATTGCCGAATGTACGAGTCGTATGATCGCGAAAACGAACGTGCAGATTATCCGGATGTCCTTGTGTAGCCGCATAAATTTACAGTTCGAAAACCTTGCCTGTGTCCTGCGCCGACGGGAAAACGAGAATACCGGCACCGAGGTCGATGGTCAGCGAGAGCAGGGAAATTCCCGCCGTTTTGAGTAACTTGTTCACATTATTTTCCTGAAGCTTGGTTTTATTGCTATATCCGAGCCCGAGTATAAACCATGTGTTAAAGAGTGATATGCGTGTAGACTGCGATTTAGCCAGTCGATATTGAGAATCGGGTTAGATTCTGAGTGCTTCATCTAGTATGATCTCGCACACTCGCACACTCGCGCGCCAATAAATTGTGAAACCCAACTATGGACAATTTGCTTAACCAGGGACTGGAACTCGCCATGTTTGGCATGGGAACAGTGTTTGTCTTCCTGGCTCTGCTTATCGTTGCTACCAGAACCATGTCTCTGCTGGTTCTGAAATTTCAGGTTGAAACGGGTGCCCAGACTGCTTCGACAGTGACACAAGCATTGGTGACGCCTGCTGATGGGCAATTGGTTGCTATTGTTAGCGCAGCAATCACCCAGCATCGAAATAAAAACCACTAAACCTTAAACAAGCGGCCTGTTTTGGTAGTTAATTAATCTGACTGTTATGAGTTTGACTATATGAGCGAAAACAAGAAACCCCTTGGTATCACTGACGTTGTTCTGCGGGATGCCCACCAGTCACTGTTTGCTACTCGAATGCGTATCGATGACATGTTACCAATCGCCGAAAAGCTTGATCAGATTGGCTTCTGGTCGTTGGAAACCTGGGGTGGAGCGACTTTTGACGCCTGTATTCGATTCCTCGGAGAAGATCCCTGGGAGCGTATTCGGAAATTCAAGGAAGCCATGCCGAATACGCCACAGCAGATGTTGTTTCGAGGGCAGAACATCCTCGGTTATCGTCACTATGCCGATGATTTGGTGAACAAATTTGTAGAGCGTGCGGCTGAGAACGGTGTCGATGTGTTTCGAGTCTTCGATGCCATGAATGACCCGCGCAACCTGGACACAGCTATCAAGGCGGTCCGCAAGCAGGGTAAACACGCCCAGGGCGCGATGTCTTACACACTCAGTCCCGTACACAATATCGACAGCTGGCTGGATTTGGCTCGGCAAATCGAAGACATGGGTGCGGATTCTCTGTGTATTAAAGATATGGCTGGGCTGCTGCAGCCCTATGTGGCTTACGAACTCATTACCAAGCTCAAGAAGACTGTCAAACTTCCTATTCATATGCAGTGTCATGCCACCACCGGGCTTTCCACAGCAACCTACCTAAAAGCGGTAGAGGCTGGGATCGACAATGTTGATACCTCGATTTCGTCCATGAGTGGAACCTACGGACACTCACCTACTGAGTCCCTGGTTTCCATGCTGGATGGCACCGAACGCAGCACCGGTCTGAATATTGAACTGCTGGAAGATATCGCCAGTTATTTTCGCGAAATCAGGAAAAAATACGCCAAATTCGAGGGCTCCCTGAAAGGCATAGACTCCCGCATATTAGTGGCACAGGTGCCTGGAGGCATGCTGACAAATCTTGAAAACCAGCTGCGGGAGCAGAATGCCAGCGATAAGCTCGATGCCGTGTTGGAGGAAATCCCGAAGGTGCGCAAAGACCTCGGCTATATCGCCCTGGTCACGCCGACCTCCCAAATTGTGGGTTCACAGTCGGTATTGAATGTTTTGACCGGTGAACGTTATCAAACTGTAACCAAGGAAGCGGCAGGGGTATTGACGGGGCAGTACGGCTCGACACCGGCTCCTGTAAACAGCGAGCTGCAGGCTAAAGTGCTGGATGGTGCAGAGGCTATAACTTGCCGACCCGCCGATTTGCTTGAGCCTGAGTTTGAAAAACAAAAGACCGAACTATTGGCTATCGCCAAAGATGAGGGCATAAGAATTGTCAATGAGGTGGACGACACCCTGACCTATGCACTGTTCCCGCAAGCAGGGCTGAAATTCCTTAGGAACCGCGACAATCCAGATGCTTTTGAGCCGGTGCCTACACTTGAAACCGCCGCAGCCGAGGCAGTTACTGCGGTCGCTAGCGATCCGAACGTCTATACCGTCGAAGTATCAGGCCAGGCCTACGTGGTGCGAGTTACCGAGGGCGGCGATGTGGCACAATTATCGGCCACAGGAAGCGCTGCTAGCCCAGCACCTGCAGCGCCGGCTATCGCAGCGCCCAGTGCTACAGGCGGCACAGATGTACCGGCCCCTCTTTCCGGTAATGTCTTCAAGGTTTTGGTGAATGTCGGAGACACGGTTGCGGAAGGCGATACCATCCTCATTCTCGAAGCCATGAAAATGGAGACGGAAATCCGCTCCAAGTCCTCCGGGCAGGTTAGTCAGATTAACGTGAAAGCAGGTGACGCTGTGAAAGTCGGCGAAAGTCTGATGACTTTGGCATAACAAGGACGAGTACATGAGCCGGCTTCTGGACCTGTGGCAAAGCACGGGCATTTATCAACTTACATTTCCTCAATTTGCAATGATCGTAATTGGATTCTTGCTGCTTTATCTCGCCATCAAAAAAGGCTTTGAGCCTCTATTGTTAATCCCCATCGGATTTGGAGGCATACTCTCAAATATACCAGGTGTCGATATAGCAGTCGGTGACGGCATCCTGCATCAATTTTATGTCATGGGACTCGAAACCGGAGTATTCCCACTGCTCATTTTCATGGGTGTCGGTGCAATGACCGACTTTGGTCCCTTGTTAGCGAATCCGAAGACTTTGCTGCTGGGAGCGGCTGCCCAGGTAGGCATCTTCTGCACCTTGCTGGGGGCACTGTTTCTAACAGACGTGGGAATATTTGATTTCACTGTTCAGCAAGCGGCGGCGATTGGTATTATCGGTGGCGCCGATGGACCTACCGCTATTTATGTTGCGGGCATTCTGGCGCCGGAAATTCTTGGCGCGATTGCAGTGGCGGCCTATTCCTACATGGCTCTAGTGCCACTGATACAGCCTCCCATTATGCGGGCACTGACGACTCAAGCCGAACGCGAGATAGTCATGGTTCAGCTTCGTGAGGTCTCGCAGACAGAGAAAATCCTGTTTCCTCTGGTGTTATTGATTCTGGTTGCCCTGGTGGTGCCCAGTGCGGCACCGCTGCTGGGTATGTTTTGTTTTGGCAACCTGATGAAAGAGTGTGGGGTAGTAACCCGACTATCAGACACCGCTCAGAATGCCTTGATTAATATCGTCACAATCCTGCTGGGATTATCGGTTGGCTCTAAATTGAGTGCCGATCAGTTTTTGGTGACTAGCACGCTTGGCATTCTGTTATTGGGAATGGTGGCTTTTTCAATTGGCACGGCGGCTGGCGTTTTAATGGCCAAGCTGATGAATGTATTCTCTACCGAAAAAATTAATCCACTCATAGGTGCTGCAGGTGTGTCCGCTGTGCCCATGGCTGCTCGAGTCGCCAATAAAGTGGGTATGGAAGCAAATCCCCATAACTTTTTATTGATGCATGCTATGGGCCCTAACGTCGCAGGCGTCATTGGTTCAGCCGTCGCCGCCGGTATACTCCTGCAATTTGTCGGTTAACTTCTTGCAGACTTGGTGCGTCCGCCCGGGTCTTTTCCCTCGCCAATTTTTCTTCAATACGTCTGCACCCAAGGCATCACTGCATAGTTCAGAGCTGCCCTGGGATTTAATCTTCGCTTGCGGCTAAGGTTTAATAATCTATGGCCGACGCTATTAGTAAGCATAAGTATTTTTCATTAACCAGTTAATAGGGGGGTAAAATCGGCAGCGGCCAAACTATGAAATAGAAAACTCACGATTCATAAGAGGCACCACTATGAGTGAAGTGAAACTTGTCGAAGACTCCATTGACAGCAATACCTCCTCAGATTCCATCTTCTATGTCCTGGACACTAAGTCCTGATTCACGACCCCACTTCCATACTAAATTTTGACGAACATCACGTCGTAATTCCTATCACAGTTCTCGAAGAGCTGGACTCACTAAAGAGTGGCAGGCATGCAGTTGCGGCCGATTGTCGTCAGGCAATTCGTGAGTTGGACAAACTGCTGGGGCGAGCAAGTTGCAACGAGGTCGAGTCGGGCGTCGCCATCACCAGAGCTAATGCCGGCGATAAGCTTGGCACCTTATCAGTACTGATGGTCGATATGCCTGACAACCTGATTATGCTACCTACGCATTTGAACGATAATAAAATTTTGAATGATGTCGGCTACCTCAAACACAATAACCCTGGACGTCGGGTAGTGTTGGTCACCAAAGACATTAATGTGCGCTTGCAGGCGCGGGGATTTGGTATTGAATCACAGGACTACCACAGCGACCAACTGCTCAGTGACATTGAGCTTCTCAACAAAGGGTATATTGAATACGAGGGCTCCTTTTGGGATAGGGTCGATAGTGTTGATTGCATCCAGCAAGACGCCCGCACGCTGCATCAGGTGGCGCGAAATTTGTTCGAGCAGGAAGTCTATCCCAATCAGTTTGTGCATGATGCAACAGGCTTTCTGGCCCGTATAACTTCAGTGGATACGGACAAGGTAACCCTGCTTCATCTCAATCTGCCGCAGATGATGGAAACCGAGACCTGGGGTTTGAAACCCCAGGATGCCTACCAGGCAATGGCGATGGATTTGTTACTGGACCCGGATATACACCTGGTAAATCTCACCGGCGCTGCGGGTTCCGGTAAGACCATATTAGCCCTGGCGGCCGCTATTGAACAAACGGTGCCAAACAAACTCTACCGACGCATCATCGTTACCCGAAGCACTCAGGGATTGGACGAAGATATCGGTTTTCTACCGGGCACCGAAGAAGAAAAGATGGGACCATGGCTGGGCGCCATTACTGACAATCTTGAAGCCTTACACTGGGACGACGAAAATTGCAGTAGCTCCGTTGAATACGTAATGAACAAGGTGCCGCTAAATTTCAAGTCACTGAACTACATACGCGGCAGGTCGTTCCAGAGCAGTCTGATCATCATCGACGAATCTCAAAACCTGACCCCCCTCCAGATCAAAACTATCGTCACCCGCGCAGGTAACGGCTCGAAGGTTATTTGCCTGGGCAATCTTTCTCAAATCGATACGCCTTATCTCACCGCTACCAGCTCAGGGCTGACCTATCTGACGGAACGATTCAAGAGCTTCCAGCAGGGCGGCAACATACT
>CAVOFA010000130.1:0-7065 GCA_963694865.1 Gammaproteobacteria bacterium
CTCGGCACTTCTTTTCTTTCTCATCATCGTTTTCCTCTCGGGTTGACGATGAGCTAAAAGTACCTCTTAAGCAATGGGCCAATTATGTCCAACTAGGGCTGACGGGGTACACTATCAGTATCAAATTACTCTGACCCCTTTGATTTCTTGGGGACGTTCAGGTGATCGAATTAACCAGAATACGCTCCAGTATCTGGCTGTCATAGACTCACAATAATCCAAAAAGAGAGACGTATGTTTAGACAGAATCGAATGACTAGAGTAATTGGAGTGCTGGCAATTCTATTGCTAAGTTTAGTGCAGATGGGTTCCGTCACGGCACAGCCGCCCCCCAAGAACCCTAACAACTATGTGCCGGGGCTGGGTGACCTGATGGGGTCGCTACTGGTGCAGCACGGTAAGTTATGGTTCGCTGCTGATTAGCAAAACTGGCCGCTGGCAGCCTATGCAGTGGATGCGATAAAAGAAGGGGTTGCAGACATGATAGTCCTGCGTCCGCGCTACAAGGGAGAATCCATTGTTGATATGCTTAACCTCCTCACTGCCAAGCCATTGCAGGACCTTGAAGAAGCAGTAGAAGCAGAGGACAGCGCGTTATTCGTCCAGGCCTATGATGCGCTTACCGAAGGCTGCAATGTCTGCCACAGGAATCATGATTATGGGTTTATTGCTATTCAGCGGCCGACGGTTTCAGCCTGGACCAATCAGCGTTATCGACCTTAACGGATTCCTCATCCTGGCTTGCGGGTCCAGTGGTTGGTGAGCACTCCAATCCCTGGCAGGCTCTTTCGTGGTCTAAATCGAATTTTTCATGGTGTCGCCCTGGGCGGTCGCGGGCACAACTAGTGCGAGCAGCGATAAGCCCACCGCGATCAGCGCACAGAGAGCGATAGTGGACACCAGCAGCAAGGGTGTAATAGTAGTTGCCGCGCTGACCACGGCAATTGCCCCTGCCCCTGTCATCATCTGTAGGGTCCCCCCAAGCGCCGACGCGGTACCAGCTATGGGCCCGTGGTCTTCCAATGCCAATACCATGGAGGTGGGCAATACCAGGCCGAGGAAGGCGTAGGTACATACCAACATCACAACCAGCAGCTTGAAACTATCGAAGCCCATAAATACCAATAAAAACAGGGTGCAGGCACTGGTGCAGAAACCTGCGACGGCCCACTTTATTACCACAATCGCACCGTAGCGCCTTTCAAAATTAGCAGCCAGCTGGCTGGCGCTAAAGAAGCCTAGTGCGTTGACTGCAAATGCCAGGCTGTATTGCAATGAACTTAAACCGAAATAGTCCATGTACAAAAAGGAGCTGGTGGCAAGAAAAGCAAAGAAACTCGCCATGCCCATCGCACCGATGAAGGTAAGCGCCATAAATTTCGCATTGGTGAGCAGGATGCCAAATGCGCGGAGCATATTAAGCATATTGAAAGGGGCTCGTTTTTCAGGAGGCAGTGTTTCCTTAAGAGCGAAAGTGGTCATAAGAAAGCCCACCAGGCTTGCAGCCGCCACAGCCACAAATACTGCGCGCCAGCCAAATGGCACTATGACAGCAGTGCCCAGCAAAGGGGCAAACATCGGTGACACTGCGACAATCAGCATAACCGTCGACATCAGTCGAGTAGCCTCGTTACCAGCGTAACAGTCTCTAATTACCGCTCGAGGGATGGACATCATCGCGGCAGCGCCCAGTCCCTGTACAAAACGCATGCCAATCAACCACGAGATGGTTGGCGACAAAGCGCAGCCCAGTGAAGCAACCGCAAAAATACTGAGCCCAACATAAAGTGGCGGTTTGCGTCCGAACACATCAGATGCCGCGCCATAAAATAGTTGGCTGATACCAAAAGAGATAAAAAACGCCATTAATGTGGCCTGGGAAGACGCAACAGACGCATTCAAATCCTCAGCTATAATCGGCATCGCCGGCAAATACATGTCGATGGCGAAGGGCCCTATCCAGCTCAGAGAGCCAAGGATTAGTGCCATTTTAAATAGGTCAGATTTCATTGCTGCTAAACTAATTACGAGTGATGCGTGTGAGTCGAAGGCGTCGAGTGTGTCGATAAGGACGCTATTATATAGAGATCGAGGATATTGTCAGTGTTCAATTCACGACTCGTGGCCATCAATTTGCAATGATTCTGGGAAGTCCAATCGATAAAGACCTGTTAACTGATATCCGTTACGCGACAAACAAAGGCTTGGTACTAGGCACTGAAAAATTGAAATCAGAGGTAGAGGCCCTCACCGGAAAACGAGTCTTACCGCACAATCGCGGCCCAAAACCACAGTCCATCTAAAGCTATTGTATTTTTACTCTGACTCCTCTACTACTATGAATGGAGCTGACCTCTCTATAGAGTGTGTTGGCGCGTTTGAACGTGCTAGCGGGGAGGAGGCCGCCATTCTGCGAAAATTTCGTAATTAATACCGTTGCATGCCCAAAATGTGCTCCCCCACAGGGCACGTACTGTTTCAATCTGTTGCAAATAGACATCACAAATCACCGAATTGAGTGGACTTTTGCGGCGCGCAAACTTAGAATTCCAAGTTACTTTCCCACACTCTATAGCTTGAGGAGAAATACATGAGAACAGTACAGAGATTAACTCTGCTTGGCGGAGCTGTTGCTATCGCCTTGACCATGGGTGTGCAGGGGCAGGACCGCGAAATAACATACAACACTCACGTTGGTAAGATCATCAACGAGAATTGCGTAGTCTGTCACCGCGAAGGCGGTATCGGCCCAATGCAATTGGAATCCTACGACCAGGTTCGCCCCTGGGCTCCACTGATCCAGATGAAAGTATCCAGCCGGGAAATGCCTCCCTATGCCTACGATCAACACATTGGTATTCAGGAGCTGCAAGCCGACTGGCGTCTCGAACAGAAAGAAATCGACACCATAGTCGCCTGGGTAAACCAGGGATCGCCTCTGGGTGATGTCGATATTGTTCCACCTACCGCCGACCTTCGAGATACAACTGCCTGGAATTTCGAACCCGAGCTGGGTGCGCCCGATCTGATCATCGCCTCCATCCCTATCGATATTCCTGCCACTGGTAATGACTTGTGGCACAAGCATTTTGTGCCGTCTGGCCTGACAAGTAACAAGTGCATCAAGGCGATGCAGGTGAAGCCACGTGGCGACGCCAGTGCAGTGGTGCATCACTCCAACCCTTCACTCGACGTGATGAATCCCGAAACAGGTGAGTTTGAACGTCACAGCCAACTCACTGAATACGCGATGGGTAAATGGGGTGAGCTGATGCCTGCAGGTGTCTGTCGTGAGATGCCAGCCGATTCACGCATTTTCTGGGACATTCATATGTTCCCCGGTGGTGTTGGTGCAACGGCTCAGGGTGAAATGGTTAAAGACAACGTGGTCGAGCTGGGCATCTGGTTCCAGGACGATGACTTCGAAGAAACTACCAATCCTTACAAGCAGGACCTGAAATTGTATGCAATGAGAGACGGCTATGAAAGTGGTGAGCTGATTGTTCCTCCTAACGGTTACACTATGACCCAGGGTTTTCACTCTTTCGATCACCCGGTTCGTATTGACAGCTTTCAGCCTCACGGTCACCTCAGAATGAATGCAGCCTCTTTGGAAATTTTCTATCCAGAGACTGGCCGTACCGAGCAGATCAGCCAGATCTCCAAGTGGAGTGCAACCTGGCATCACAGCCACCTGTATGAGCCAGACGTAGCACCACTGTTGCCTGCTGGCGCCGTAATGGTAATCAAGCAGTGGTATGACAACACCGCTGGAAACCCCAACAACCCTGATCCCGATCAATGGGTATATGGTGGTAGCCGTACTGGTGACGAAATGTCTCACGCCTGGATTGCGGTGACTCACCTCGACGACGAAGGCTTCGACAAGCTTGTCGCGGAACGCAAAGCTGCGGAAGAGCGTTCCTTGGCTAGCAATGACTAGCTAGCTGATTCAGCTAGAGAAAGAATCTGGAGATCCTTTCTGTATAGACTCGAAAAGGGCTGATTGGTTTAAACCAATCAGCCCTTTTTTTCATCTGCTCTTTTTAATCGATATGAATAAGAGTAGCGTTGAACGCCGAGTACATTACAAAATTTCCGGTTTATCTACCAATACCAGAACGGCAAGATCAAAAGTACAAGGAGAGAGACACATGAAAAAATTGAAAGCATGGCCTAGCCTCACAGCACTCCCATGAGGCACCCTGCGCATTCATTCTGTATTACTAAAATCTTAAGCTAGAAATATCGCAACTGTACATTATCACGGTAAATCACGCCGCTTTGATTTCGAAGCAGAAGTCTTCAATACTGGGGCTGAATACAGATGACGCTCTATCTCTTCAATTTCTGAGTCCCGGAACCGGTAGGCATCCATACCGGACATAGCTTTAACTTTTCCCAAATAGGATTTACTGGCTTGCATATCTCCCTGCTTAATGTACAGCTGTGAAAAATTGAGATAGGTTTCCCATTCGCCAAATTTTGCGCCCGTGCGCTTAGAAATACTGAGGGCGTCTTCTAAATCCTCATGTGCAGCATCGAAGTTTTTAGTCTCAATATAATAAAGCGCCCTCGAATTCAGGCCGGTGGGCAGATAGAGCCATTCGTCTGCAGATTTTAGAAGCTCCACCTCTTTGTCCAGATATACTTTAGCGTTGACTAAATCACCGGTTCGTAGAAATACCAGACCAAGCACCATAAGATCACTGGCGAGCAATGAGGTTGTATCGATAGTAACTTGCCAGGATTTTCGCTCCCTCCAGCCAAACGTCTTCAGCGATCTTTCCAATGCCTGATGGAGAGCACCGGTATCCAATAGGAACTTGCAGTAGTACGAACTAATAGTTGATACTGGGGTGGTAGACTCAGGCCTTAATTGGGTTATTTCCTTTTCTGCTTGCTCAAATAGAGATTTAGCTTTTGAATTTCGACCCTTTAAGAATTGTCCATACGCCTGAAAATTGTTGGCTATGGCCTCTATTAATGAACTATTGGTATTTTTAATACATTCTTCCATGCTCTTGAGCAGTGACAATGACTCATCCACTCTACCAACTGCAATAAGCATCGAAGCCAAAGGTCCTGCCGCACTGAGCGCTTCAATCCACATTTCATTTTGGGAAAACCACTCAATACTTTTTAGGGAAGGTTCAATTGCAAGCTCTATTTCACCTAAGTATATTAAATTCGTCGCAGCGCACGACATTAAATAAAATCCTTCACTTTCCAAAATTCCGTCTACGGGCCGGGTCCACTCCGTTTCAAAAAAATCTCGAATGCACGCTTGGTCAGCGTGATGTGGTCCTTCTGTAAACATAGAGAATTGGCCTTTCTTTATTCGGTTAAAGTACAATTGAAACGACTCCTCGTAACGCCCCGCTCTGGCACCATGAGTAACAGCCCTGAATAAAGACTCCATCTCAGTAATAGTAGATGGCTCGGCAGATACAATACCTAACAGATAATCAAAAATTAGGCCGTGCCCTTGCTGCCACACACTATTAAAATCAGTTTTGAGGTAGTCCCCAATAAAATCCCGTACCAGGGGGTGGCAATCGATAAAACATCTGCTCTGTCTATTATCCACAGAAATTAGTTTTGCTTCACTTAGTCCTCCCACTGCATAACTCCACTGAGATGCAGTTAATTTCTCCAAGTCACTGGTTAATCCGTCAATAGTCTTCAGCGCAGCCATAGCCTTCAATTCATCCAAAGCAACCGGCCTGCCAATCAAGCCAATTAAACGCAATAGAGAAAGCTCGGGAAATCCTTCGAACCATTTCAAATAGGCGCTCATCAGATTTTTCGCATGTGTTCCTCGATTCTGCTCGTCCAGTAGAGACTGCAGTTGTCGAAACTGTCTTATTCCTCCCTGCTGCGCCACCAACAAATAACCTGCGAGCAAAGACAAACTGAATGGATGTCCTTCATATTCATTTATTGCCTGCTTATATTCATCTTCCTTACCGGAAACACCCATGTTTTTAAGTAGTCGCACCCCGGCATCCATTGATAATTTATTCAATTCCAACGTTGCCACACGCCTATCCCGATAAGGGCTCAAATCAGTGGCTGATAATCTGGAGGTGATAACGCACAAACCGTTGTTATCTGAGGCCAATTCCTTTAACAGAAGCGCTACGGCTGGATTCTCGACCTGACCGGCTTTGGGTCCAGGAGGGAATTGTAATGGCTCCAGGCCATCTAGTATCAGGAGGGTCCTGGAATACCTGATCAAATTTGCGAGCCTCGTGGCTTTAGCCCAAGGCGTTCCTGCAGACGGATTTTTATCGCCAAACCACAGCAGCGCATGCTCAATGAAAAAGTCACCCGATGCTTTTAGGTCTGATGAACTACCTTGCCAGTAAAAAGACCAGGCATATACCTGCTTAGCCCCCCTGTAGTTATACAGATCCATCCTGGATAGCCAATAATTCACAAATGAACTTTTCCCCATACCGCCGAAAGCGACGATCTCCAGTACATTGGTTTCCTTCTCTTCCCAAATGGCATCCAGTAGATCTGCCTCTGATTCCCGGCCAAATACTTCAGCTTCGGTCAACGGCATTAAGGATAGAGATATCTGCTTGGGTCTTGAATTTCGCTCTATTCGTTGCCGTTCCGCAAGCTGTTGAACTTCAACTTCAAAGTCATTCAGCTCAAACAAAAACCAGCTGGCATCTATGCCGAATAGCTTAGCGACTTTATCAATATGGCCAATTGGAATATTGTCCCCGGTAAGAGTTTCAGTACCCAGTACCCACTTGCTGACAAATTGCTTCGGGATTCCAAGTCGTTTGGCCAGATCAGTATTGGTATTTATTGCGGAATTGATGCGCAGCTTGTATAGCAGCTGAAACTTTTTGGCTAGCTGGGGATGCTTTTTCATGTGACTCCAATTCAAGCTCAATTGAGCTTTGTCCAGAGTACTTACCGAGCTGCGAAGCACTTGACCTATCCCCCACTTTTAGAACCATGACCTCGATGAGATTTCCAGTTAATCTAGATGGATGGAGATCTCGATATGAAGAAGCGATATACAGACGAACAGATCATTAAAGC
>CAVOFA010000131.1:0-6978 GCA_963694865.1 Gammaproteobacteria bacterium
CATTGTCGGTGCAAACGCCAGCGTATACGGCGGGGCACGCAATTTACTCAGCCGAGCAAAACGGCTGGCTGGACAGCGAACGAATTCAGAGGGAAGCCGTGAAATATTACATTAACACTTTTAGGTTTAGTGATAAGGAATACCAGGATTTTAATGTTAATGAACGATTTGGCGGAGATTTACACGCACTGCAGCGGCAGCATCAATTTTATCAGGGTTGAGCGCTCGAACTAGCAGTGCATTGAGTAGGGTAATCGACAAAAAACAGCTCTTCCATTGCGCTTTCGGTGTACTTCAATCGAGCGTGTTTTCGGGCGAAGTAAAACGAATTATGGAGATCGGCGATTAAATTTTTTGTGGCTTTGGCAATTTTCCTTGCTCCAGTGTTGGCGGCAAAGCTGGCGTACAACGTGAAATCCTACGCGGGTGACGAAGTTGTCAATGCGCCCTGGGCACAGAACTCAATGGAGTTTGTCACCTGGAATGGGGAACCATGGACCAGTTGGATTAGGGATGAGCAGTTTGAACATCGGCCCGAGAATGAAGAACAGTGGGGTCAACATTCCACCGGTAGCGTGGCTTTCATGGACTGGGAAAACACACCGTGGCAGGCAAAAATCGAGGGTGACAGTTTTTTGCTGGCGCATCACGGCAACTGGCAAGGCCACACCGAGCACGCAAACGCGATTCGTTACCGTGACTGGCAGGGCAAGAATCAAATACGAACAGTGACGCAATTAAGGCGTTAAAAATGGAGCCTCCGTGATGATGATCACCAACAGCGGCGGACTAAAATAACCAATAAGAAGTAGAGGCAGGCTGTAACCGTGACTTCTATCAAATGCAGGCTCGAGATCGCCCTGACAACGTTGATTTTGTTGGGATTCTCTAACGCCGCTATTGCTGCTGCGATGGATATGCGCGCAGGCGTGACCGACATAAGCCGACGCATCCTGCAAATTCATCACTATAGCCTGGCAATTTGCGTAGTCATGGGCGTGCTGGTCTTCGGCGTCATGTTCTATTCCATGTATGCCCATCGCCGCTCCAAACACCCTATACCTGCTAATTTTCATGAGAATATGTTAGTGGAAGTCGTCTGGACAGCGGTGCCCATTCTAATACTCGTGGGCCTGGCAATACCGGCAACGTCGGCACTGAGAGATATCGAGGACAACAGTAATCCGGATCTTACGGTTCTCATTACCGGCTCCCAGTGGAAGTGGCACTACCAATATCTCGAAGCGGACTTCGGCTACTACAGCAATTTGTCCACACCCGATGAGCAGATCAATAATCTCGAGCCCAAGGGTAACAACTACATAATTGAAGTGGACAATGCGCTGGTGTTGCCCACCAGCAAGAAGGTCCGCTTTCTAACCACCTCCGACGACGTCATTCACTCCTGGTGGGTACCGGATTTCGCCGTTAAGCAGGATGCTATTCCCGGTTATATCAACGAGGCCTGGACCCGTATCGAAGAGCCGGGGCTATTCCGGGGCCAGTGCGCGGAACTCTGCGGTAAAGACCATGCCTATATGCCAATTGAAGTGGAAGTGCTGCCGGAAGCAGAGTTCGACCAGTGGATTCTGGATCAGCTATTGGCCATCGAACTGGCCTCCGGGCAGGCGGTGGCGGACCGGGCCAAAACCTGGACCCAGGCAGAACTCATGGATATAGGCCAGACGGTGTTCATCGATAATTGTGCGACCTGTCATGAGGCGGACGGCTCCGGGCAAGGCTCCACATACCCGGCCCTGGCAGGCGGCGAGATCACTACCGGGTTGATGGCAACGCATATCGAGCGGGTGATGAATGGCTCCGTCGATACCGAGATGCAAGCCTGGGCGCCACAACTTTCCGATCTGGAACTGGCCTCGGTGATTACCTACGAGCGTAACGCTTTTGGCAACAACCTCGGCGACATTGTTCAGCCACTAACCATTTTCGAGTCACGATAAAGTATTTCACAATATGACTGTAACCTCTGATCATGCAGTTCCAAATCGCTCTCCGTTAATAGCGTTTCTCTCCCGTTGGCTACTGACTACCAACCACAAAGAGATCGGTACGCTCTACCTGTGCCTCAGTTTTGCGCTGTTTTTCATCGGTGGGGCCATGGCGATGGTGATCCGCATGGAGCTGTTTCAACCCGGCATCCAGTTCGCCGAGCCGGTTTTCTACAACCAGATGGTGACCATGCACGGGCTGATTATGGTGTTCGGCGTGGTGATGCCCGGCTTCGTTGGCCTGGCCAACTGGCTGTTGCCCATGATGATCGGCGCGCCCGATATGGCGTTGCCACGATTGAATAATTTCAGTTTCTGGATCCTGCCCTTCGCCTTTACCTTGTTAATTTCCTCGCTGTTTATGGAGGGTGGTGCACCCAATTTCGGCTGGACATTTTACGCACCCCTATCCACTACCTATGGGCCGCCGAGCACGGACGTCTTCATCTTCGGGGTGCATTTGATGGGTATCTCATCGGTGCTCGGGGCCATCAACATCATCGTCACCATCTTCAATCTGCGGGTGGAGGGCATGACCCTGATGAAGATGCCGATGTTTGTCTGGACCTGGTTAATCACCGCCTTCCTGCTGGTGATGGTGATGCCAGTGTTGGCCGGAGCAGTCACCATGATGCTCACCGACCGCCATTTCGGCACCAGTTTTTTCTCCGCGGTGGGAGGTGGCGATCCGGTGCTGTTCCAGCACGTATTCTGGTTTTTTGGTCACCCGGAAGTCTACATCCTGATCTTGCCAGGCTTCGGCATCGCTTCCCAGGTTATTCCCACCTTCGCCCGCAAGAGGTTGTTCGGCTACCACTCGATGGTATATGCGACCGTTGCCATCGCGGTCTTGTCCTTCGTGGTCTGGGGACATCATATGTTCATGACCGGCCTGCCACTGGCGGCTGAATTGTTCTTCATGTATGCCACCATGATGATCGCCATCCCCACCGGGGTGAAGGTGTTCAACTGGGTGGCCACCATGTGGCGCGGTTCCATGACCTTCGAAACCCCTATGCTCTTCGCTCTCGGCTTCGTCATCCTGTTCACTATCGGCGGTTTCTCAGGCCTGATGCTGGCCCTGGTGCCGGCGGATTTTCAATACCACGACACCTTCTTCGTGGTGGCACATTTCCATTATGTGCTCTATCCAGGGGCGATCTTCGGCATCATGTCGGCGGTGTATTACTGGCTGCCGAAGTGGACTGGCAATATGTATGACGAACGTCTGGGTAAGATCCATTTCTGGACTGCAATGGTTGCAGTCAACATGACTTTCTTCCCGATGCATTTTCTCGGTCTCGCCGGCATGCCCCGGCGCATCGTCGATTATTCCCTGCAATTTGCAGATTTTAATATGGTGGCCAGCATCGGCGCCGCGCTGTTGGGCCTGACCCAGGTGTTGTTTCTGTACATCGTCATCAAGTGCATACGCGGCGGCGAGAAGGCCACCAGCAGGGTGTGGGAGAATGCGGAAGGTCTGGAGTGGACATTGCCCTCACCGGCACCACTGCACACGTTCTCGACACCACCGCAATTTCCAACACCGGAGGAAGCTTACCAACATGACTGAGCGGCGTAACAATCAGCGCAAGCATATAGTCCTGCTGTCTGCCCTGGCTATAGGCATGGTGGGTTTCTCATTTGCCCTGGTGCCCCTTTACGCAATCTTCTGCGAAGTTGTCGGACTCAACGGCAAAAAGTACGAGCAGGAAATTTCTGCCGAGCCGGCAGCCTTGCAAGTGTCCGAGCGCGAAGTCACGATTCAGTTTCTGGCCCAGGTTGGCCGGGGCATGCCGTGGGAATTTCGACCCACAGAATCTAAACTCGAGGTTCGACTGGGAGAAATTTACCTCACTTCTTACTATGCCCGTAACCGTGCCGACCAGGCGGTGACTGGCCAGGCAGTGCCCAGCGTATCGCCAGCTTACGCCTCCAATTTTCTGCACAAACTCGAGTGTTTTTGCTTCACCCAGCAGCAACTGGAGGCAGGTGCAGACCAGCAGATGGCGCTGCGGTTCTATATCGACCCAGAGCTGCCTGAAGATATCAACATGCTTACCCTTTCCTACGGCCTGTTCCAGGTACCCGATGTGGAGGTCGCAAGCCTGACGCTTGCGAGCAAGTAGAAACCATGGAAACACCCCGCTACTACGTCCCTCACTCGAGCCCCTGGCCCATAGTCGGCTCCGTCGCGCTGGCGGTGACCGCGTACGGCGCCGTCAACTTCATCCACCAGAGCACCGAAAAGGTGGCGGCCGAAGGCAGTTGGGGGGGGCCGGTATTCTTCATCGGGCTGGCGCTGGTCGCGTTCATGATGTTCGGTTGGTTCGGCACCGTCATCAGGGAATCTATCCAAGGCTTGAACAGCGACATGATGGACCGGTCCTATCGCATGAGCATGGGCTGGTTCATTGTTTCTGAAGTCATGTTCTTCGGTGCCTTCTTCGGCGCACTGTTTTACGCTCGCATGATTTCCGTGCCCTGGTTGGCGGGGGCAGGCAATAACCTGGAAACGCACGTGTTGCTGTGGCCGGACTTCGCCGATATTTGGCCGCTTTTTATGACCCCTGGTGGTAGCGCGACGGAGGCTATGGAGGCCTGGGGCTTACCCTTCATCAATACTGTCATCCTCGTTACCAGTAGCGTTACGGTCACCTTTGCCCACTGGGCACTGAAGAAAAACCAGAGGGTACTATTGCCAATTTGGCTGGCGATAACGGTGGCGCTGGGCACGACCTTCCTAACCCTCCAGGTCATCGAATACCAGGAAGCCTACACCGAGTTGGGATTGACGATGGGATCCGGAATTTACGGTTCGACATTCTTTTTGCTGACGGGTTTCCACGGTGCGCACGTAACGATGGGAACGATCATGCTCGCGGTCATGCTACTGCGCTCTCTGCGCGGGCATTTCTCCGCGGAAAACCATTTTGCCTTCGAAGCGGTGGGCTGGTATTGGCACTTCGTAGATGTAGTGTGGTTGTTTCTGTTTACGGCTGTCTATTGGTTCTAGCATCTTCGTAAACTCAAAACCCCAGGAAAAACCAAGAGGCAAGAGAAACTAAAAGAATTATGTCTAGAACAGCAGAAATTAAATTGACAGTCGATCTCGATAACGCCGATATACCCACGCGCATCAAGTGGCATGCCTCAGAGGGGCAGGATAACGGTCCCATCTCCTGTGAGTCGATGATGCTTTCGGTGTGGGATAGTGAAAAAAAGTCTTTGGCTGCAATCGATCTTTGGATCAAGGACACCAGCATCGAGGATTTGAACATTTATTTCTACCAGGTGATCCACAAGATGGCTGATACCTATCTGCGGGCGACCAAGAATGAGGAAGTGGCCAACTCGATCCACGAGTTCGGCGAAGGGTTTGCTGAAAAGCTGAATTTGTTAAACCGGAGTACAGAATAAATGAACGTCTCCATTGTTCCGGCATTAAAGGTACTGAGGCCGGCGGCGATGCTGGTGATCGTCATATTGGTTGGCCTGGTGCTGGGCTATTGGGCGAATGCCACCTTCGTTCCAGGTAACAGCCCGGAGCAACCCATTGCCTTCAGCCACAAGATTCACGCCGGCGATAACGAGGTGCCGTGTCTGTATTGCCACACCCAGGCACGGCGTTCGCCCTCCGCCGGGGTGCCCGCAGTTTCGAAATGTGTCGGTTGTCACCTCGAGGTGGCAACGGAGAAACCGCAGATACGCCTGCTCATGAGCTACTGGGAAAACCGGGAGCCCATCCCCTGGATCAAGGTTCATGACCTGCCCGATTTCGTTCAATTCACCCATAAACGCCACGTACTGGCCAATATCGAGTGTCAGACCTGCCACGGCCCGGTTGAGACGATGGACAGAATTACAGTCTCCAGCAGAGCGGTCGATGGTTCCGCCGAAGTGGGTCATCCCTGGAAAATGGGCCTGTGCCTTAGCTGTCACAGAGAAAACGAAGTAGTAAATGGAACCGATTGTTTGACTTGTCATAAGTAAAAAAACGATAGTGAAAAGTAGGACGCAATGCCAAATATAGATCGTAGAGAATTTCTTAAGCTCGTCGGTGCCGGCGGTGTCAGCGTGGGCGGCGGATTCATGCTTAGAGAAGCAAACAAGGATCAACCGGAGTATCTGATTCCCCACGTGTTGGCGCCGGAGGACTTCAGTAGCGGCCTCGACACCTTCTACAACTCGGTGTGTTCGATGTGCCCGGCCGGATGCGGTATCTCGGTGCGAACCCGCGAGGGTCGAGCCAAGAAAATTGAAGGCAACCCTGCCCATCCGGTTAGCCAGGGGGGACTTTGTACCCTCGGTCAGGCCGGACTTCAAGCCCTGTACAATCCCGATCGACTGACCGCGCCCATGCGGCGCGCTGGAGCAGGCGATGCAGGGTCCTTCGAGGAAATTACCTGGGAACAAGGATTGAAGCAGGTCGGAGATCGCCTGGATCTGCTGCGGGCTGCTCGTCGCGGTAACCGGGTGGCATTACTGACCCAAGGCGTGCGTGGACACCTGGCGCAACTACTCGAGAGTTTCATGCGTCAACTAGGCTCCTCGCGCCTGCTGCATTACGACTTCGATCACCCACACACGCTGTATGCAGCGAACCAGCAATTCTTCGGTGAATCCCGGTTGCCCTATTACGATCTGGCGAATACTCGCCTGCTATTGTCTTTTGGCGCCGATTACCTCAACAACTGGATTTCGCCGGTACACCACAGCCTCGGCTTCGGCGAGAGCCGCCAGAGTCGTCCAGATGTCAGGGCACGCTTTGTACAGATCGAACCGAGGATGTCCATCAGTGGTGCCGCCGCCGACGAGTGGATTCCCGCCAAGCCGGGTACTGAAGGTATCCTGGCTTTGGGAATGGCCCACCACATCGTCGCCGAGGGCAACTACAGCGGCGCCGACCGTGGCGCCTGGACCACCGCACTTGCGGACTACACGCCCGACGCGGTGGCCGAACAAACCG
>CAVOFA010000132.1:0-6830 GCA_963694865.1 Gammaproteobacteria bacterium
TTCACCAGCAACAGAATACAGCAAATAAGTCTTGTCATCTTCCTGATAGATGGCCGGATCTCTGAGTTGATGCACTCGCTCATCGATGTAGCCCCCTCTTGAAGCTTCCTGGGGCAAGTCGGCACCTTCGTAATTCATTTCAGGCCGCATTACTTCTATCGGCTCACTTGCAGTCCATTCATTCCAGTCATCTGTTAATTCGATTGTGGAAAGCATTACGCGTTCCGGTTCATCGCCCCGGTTCGTGAAAAATACATAGAGATGTTCATCTCGAATCAGAAGCGCCGAATGACGCATGTTAGGTGTAAAAAACTGGGGACCTGCTTCGAAACTCGTCAAGCCGTCGCGCGAGCGAAAAAGGTAACCTGGCATGCTCATCGCGTAGTAGAAACCTTCATGCTCAATCACGCGAAAATACGCACGGCCCAAGTCTTCTTTTCTGCCTTCGAAGTGAATACCGTCTTCAGACACCGCTGCACGGGTGAATTGTCTGCCTACACTTTGGCCATGGTAATACATTACTATTTGTTGAAGATCTTCGCGCACCTGTACGTCAGGTGATGCAATATGCGCATACAGTGCTCCAGTCCTTCCGGGCCTATGTGAGCAGGGCGGGCAAGTAGTGGGGAAAAAAGAGTCTTCGAGTCTTAAGGAGCCCGGTGAATACACGGTCCACGGGCCAGTCACTTCATCGGCGTAAGCCATGCGAATGTAAGTGCCGCGGTGATCAGCAAAGTACAGATAATAGTTGCCAAGAGGATTCTCTATCCATTCAGGCACCTTGATTAACGAGGAGCCCTGGATATTGCCGCCCATTCGCGTATCCATTTCAGGCGTGATGATCGGCCGATCGCCAAGTCGGGTCGCAGTGACATCAGCTGGTTCTGCAGCTTGCACAGTTGCAAATAAAACAGACAGTGAGCACAAAATTAGGGCGCGAGTTTTTAGTGTTTTCATCATAGTAAGTTCTGAAAATCCTTATCGTTGTCTAGTGGCGGTGTCACCCAAATCGGTGAAGACCAGACTCGCTCCTGAAGAGTAGGGTGCAATTCAGGGTTGGGTTGGACACCAGCACGAATCGCATCCCAGGTAGACCAACGACATGTTGGATTCTCCAGGCCTCGCACGTAATAGAACGCATGTTGGTCAGGGTCAAAGTTGGGGTCTTGCCAGCCAGCCCTCAGCTCAGCCGCGCCAACACCGGCGCTGAGGCTGCAGTCGGTGATATCGACACGAGCACCATTGTCAGCGCAGCGATGGGTTGTTGGATCAACTTCGCCACTGGAACAGGCTACGTCATACACCTCTTCAACAGTTTCTCCATTCTCTATCCAACCCTTTATGATCTGCACACGATCCAAAGAAGCACTGTTAGGATCTTTGGCAACCCAGGTAAAGAAGCTTGGTGAGTTGCCAGCTTCGCCGATGAAGTCGCCTCCCATCGGCACTCCATCTGCATAGGATTTAGTTATAACATCCGGGTCGTCGGGGTTAGGCAGATCATAGCCTGCAAAGAAACGCACCTTCATGCGTGTGCCAGAGGTACCGAACGTCTCTTTCCTGCGGAAGGCATCATAAATGCTGCCCCGGGTATTCTCTTCTGCCCATACTCCTGCAAGGCCTGCGGCACCCCATTTATCGTAGTATGTCTGCGCATACAAATCGTCATCGACTGTGGGTTCGGGTAGTGGTACAGATCCACGCAGTACACCATCGGCGTCAAAAAGGCTGGACCCGCCCCAGTGATCATACTCTTCGCCGGCATGGGTCCCGTTGTGCGTGTCACTCGACCCGATGACACCAAACTTGTACGGATTAAATCCCTGGCCCGCTTGCATCTGTATGCCGTTGAGCAAAGCCTGCCGAACGTAGCTGCCATTCGGGTCGCTATCTAGATAGGTTGCGATGCGGTACGGAAAGATTTCGAATTCCGCCCATTCATCAAAAGGTGACAATGCAGGGTGGGTATCGGAAGACCCTTTGATCTGAGTAATCTCTACCAAGGGCTCGTTGCGAATACGCTGATTGGCATAGGCATCGTCCAGCGGTTTACCAGAATTATCCGTCAGCATGAACATCTTGCCGTTGGACCCGTTAGAGTTATGTGGAATGGCCAGACTCTCGAAACCAGCCGCCCGATTGTCATCCATCCACTGCCAGAGATCTTCTGGATTACTCGAATCGAGTTGTGAGAATGGGAGTTCTGGTGCTTCATCTCCTTTGAAAATGACATTTCTATGTAGACGCGCCGCGTCGGGCGCGCTTGCGGTGTATTCATAGGCGATAAAGGATGTGAAGTTCCCTGGGTCGTTATGGCGATTTGCGGCGGCGACAATATCATCCCACGCAGATTTTTGGATACCAGGGTCGTTAATCTCGTGTCCCTTCTCGGAACGCATAAATTGATTGACCTCTCTATTCTTCTGACGCCGCTCTAGAACACCGCCAAGCGTGGACATACCCGCAGCAATCGGGTGATTCGAGATCTCGTTATCCGGATTGGCCAATTGCCGTAATACACCCAAATAGTAGGCGTGGTCAGTTACGCCGTAAAAGTCCAGAGGCACCTGCAGCTTCATGTCGAATCCAGCTGGGTGAACAATGGTGCCACCCTTAGCGAATTCGTAGGCTTCATCAGGAGAGGAGGTGGTGCCGAACATGAAGGCGTCGAATGAGTACATGGTGTGTACATGCAAATCGCCAAAATAGGCATTTCTGTCGGTATTGAAGTCCACTGCAGGCGATGACGTCGGTTCGACCGCGGGTATGGCTTGTGTGGGCAGATCTGCCACTTCGGAGTTAACTGGCGCTATGGTTGAATCGTCGGAGCAAGCGCTGAGTAGCGAAAGGCTTACCAAAAGAAAAAGCACGACTTTGAGTTTACGCATAGAGTTCTATTTTTTTGCCTTTTGTTATCGGTTCAAAAATTTTCTATTCAGGATTTAGCACTGTTCTAAAACCAATATGACTGGTGCCGAGTCCACTATCTTGGGCTTCTCTGGCCGCAGGCCTGAAACGAAGACAATAGTTTTCGGCGCATAAATAGGAACCTCCCTTAATTACTCGAGCTATGGCATTCCCATGATTGCTGCTCACGCTTTCCTGCTGCGAGGGGCCTGTTGGATTCAGAGAGTCAGTAGGGTCGTGTCCGGGGAAGTACCAGTTGGAAGTCCACTCCCAAACGTTTCCGATAAGATCATAGATGCCGTAATCATTAGGCTCAAAACAACCAACAGGTGCCAGGCCTACATGACCATCCTCTGCATTATGCTCGACAGGAAATGAGCCCTGCCATGTATTGGCATGATGGTGACCAGCAGGGGCAAGCTCATTCCCATCCCAGGCATAGCGACTGTCTCTTTTGTTTCGCGCCGCCAGCTCAAATTGTGCCTCGGTTGGCAGCGATCGGCCTGCCCATTTCGCGTAGGCTCTAGCGTCTTCGAAGGCGATATGAATGACAGGGTAATTGTCTTTGCCAGTAATGTTGCTATCCGGGCCATCTGGATGGCGCCAGTTAGTTCCCGCCACCCAGGACCACCAATTTTCAGCGCGCTGGCCTGCAGGGGGCGAAACAAACAACACGGAACCGGGCTGCAGATATTCTGCCGGCACGTCTGCTGGCCAGTCTGCCGGGTCGGGACTTTGTTCGGCAACAGTGACATAGCCCGTTTCTTCAACAAATTTGGCAAATTGCGCATTAGTCACTTCATGGGCATCCATCCAGAATCCCGTTATGGAAACTGCGTGAGCCGGCCCTTCTTCTTTGTAAGTAGAGTCGTCTCCCATAATAAATTCAGCACCCTCTACCCATAGCAATTCAGCTTGTCTCACTAAACAGGAACTGGAGGAATGTGTATCCATCGCGGGCTGCGCAAACGCAGCTTGGGATAGGAAAAACAGCCCACAGAGAACGTAACTCGAATTTATTTTTTGCATCTTAAGTGCCTGTTTTCAGCGCGCTCACTATGAGTGCTGAAGTTTAATTGCCCGAGCTGGGTGGGAGCTCTCCCTGCCAGCCTGTGGCGAGTCTCGCAGAGAGCTCAGCTACTAGGTTTGCGCGAGCCGTATCGTCCGCAAGATTATCATATTCCATCGGATCTTGCTGGAGATCATACAACTCCGCCAGGATGTCACGCTTGCCATCCAGTGGCGTCCACTGGGTGTATCGATACCTAGCCGTTCTAATAGTCTGGCCGTCATAGCCTTCTTCATTTATCAAAGGAGAATTAGTTGAGCCATAACCCACCATGCGTCTGGACTGGGAGAATGCCGCAGACTTCCAAGGTCTATCCGGGTTATCAAGCAAGGGCACAAAACTTGAGCCCTCCAGATCGTGCGCTGGACCAGGCAATGCTGCCAGCTCGATCAGAGTCGGATAGAGATCGACCAGCTCCACGATCCTATCAGAAACTGTACCGGCACCCCTGCCATCGGGTAGTCGCACGATGAGGGGCACGCGTATCGATTCATCATACTGGAATTGCTTGCGCCAGAGCCCTCCATGCTCATCCAATTGAAATCCGTGATCGCTGGTAAACACCACGATTGTGGAATCCGCAAGGCCGAGATCCTCTAGTCCTTTGAGCATGCGACCAATATGATGGTCAGCCATTGTCACCATGGCGTGGTAGGCCGCGATTGCCTGCTTTTTCTGCAGTTGAGAGTGAGCGGCATCATCCTCCAGCACCAGCGTCGCAGGTGCGGGAGTACCATCTGTGTCATCTGCAGCTGTTTGGGGCAGCACAATTTCATCTACAGGGTGCTGATCGAAGAACTGGACGGGTCCAACCCACGGCTGATGCGGCTTATGCAGGCCCGCGGCTAGGAAGAAGGGTCTGTCGCGGTTTTCTGCCATAAGTTGGATAATTCTCGTTGCTGTGGTTCCGTCAGGGGTCATTGGCGGCGATTCGCGGGTGGCACGCCAGGTCAGTGGCAGGCTTAATGTGCGGCTACTTCCAGCGAAAATATCTCGACGCGACATGCCGTTTTCCGAACCCTCGGTCCATGTGTTGTCCCGTACTTGAGAGAGATCGTCGCCAGGCAGGTAGCCTGGAGAATGGAAGGGCTGTGCCGGGTCTCGCGACAGGGCAAACTTCGATTCATCCCAACTCACCGCATGCTCAAAGGAGTTGTGACCGACCTTACCGACCCTGCCTGTAAAATAACCATGGTCATGGAAGTGCTCGGGCAGCATTCGCAGTTCGTCGCCTACCTTATGGCGTGGCCAAGTTCCGGTGGTGTGCACATCGACCGTGTTAGGTCTAAGCCCGCTCAAAAGAGAGGCGCGGGAAGGATTGCACAGAGGATTCTGCACGAAGGCGTTCTCGAAACGAATTCCCTCTGCTGCCAGCCGGTCCAAGTTTGGTGTGTTGGCTGTAGCGTAGTGAGGCCTAGACCCTGACTCAATATAAGAACCTAAGGCTGTGTTCAAGTCATCTACGATGATGAACAAAAAGTTGGGTGGATCTTTGTCCTGAAGCACACGAAGTGGCGCGGCCGTCTCAATTAGCAGCCTAGTCGACCGATCGGTGTTTTGTGCTACACCAGATGCAGAGAGTACAGAAGCCAGTACGCCACAAAACATTAGCGTTAGTTTTGAAACTCGATTCATATCCAACCTCATTGGCTTAACTTATGATTCGCATTATAGCCCTAAAAACAACGAATCGGTGGAGACTAGTCGCCGACTTGACGGCTAGACACGAGGCGGGGCTGACTTATACTAGATATCAGTCGCCAATGCGCCTCTAAACGCATTTCGGGGAAATTGCAGCAAGGAGTAACCATGAAATATCGATTGAATACAATCTGCTTACTGATCGCTTGGTTTTGCCTCTATGTGCCAACTTTAGCAGCCCAAACGAACCCAGTAGATCCGAGAATATCAATGCCTGCAGCCTGTATTGCGCCTTCCGAGAAAACCGGGGGTTTGGAGTTTGCTCCTGATTCATCCTACCTCCGATTAAGCAGCCCAGGTAATGAAACCTATGCTTCTATCGATGGCGAACGCATGAAGCGCCTCGTCGAACAACAGGCTGAAATTGCACGAGACTATAGACTGGCAGGCAATCAGTTTTGGGGACGAATTATTGGTACTAGTTCTGATCGAGAGACCGCTAATTGGATGATGGGCCAGCTTCGCCAGACAGGCGTAGAAAATGTACGACTTGATTCTATACCGCTTCCAACTCAATGGCTTCCTCAAAGCTGGCACCTAACTGTTGAGAGTGATAACAAAACCACAGAGTTGACCTCTGCCTGGCCAGCCTATGGTTCGGTTGGCACTTCTCAAGCGGGAGCGAAACTTGAATTGATAGATGTTGGCCTGGGCATGGCTACTGATTTCCAGGGCAGGGATGTGCATGGAAAAGCGGTTGTTCTGCACTCAATTGCAACTACCAGCACCGTATTCAATTCGGTGCGCAGAACTGGGGCTTTACAAAGAGCGGAGCAACTGGGAGCGGCAGCAATATTTTTAGTGCTCGAATTGCCAGGCAATTTGCAAACCGCGTTCTACGATGTAGGAACATCGGTGCCAACTTTTTCCATTGGATCGGAGGATGGCGTAATCCTACAACGCTTACTCACCGAAGCTACCATGACTGAACCAGTTGAAATTGATTTGCAGTTCGAAGTTGATTATGTGGACGGATTAAGCACCTCCAGTGTGCGCGGCGAAGTACTTGCCGCATCACCCGATGCTGAGAAAATTGTTATCGTAGCCCATCGCGATGCGTATTTTGAAGGTGCCGCCGATAATGCTTCCGGCGTAGCCACCGCTCTGGAATTAATGCGCTACTTTTCCCAGATTCCGAAAGCAGATAGAAAGC
>CAVOFA010000133.1:0-6698 GCA_963694865.1 Gammaproteobacteria bacterium
TCTAATGAGACTGTCCGGGTTAGCTCGCTAAGAGTAGCATCTGTGGATGTCGGAAATTGATAAGCCTGCTTCACTTCAGTCAAAGGAGTCGTGGACTGGTCAATTTCATTAAATAGCTTTCTACTGCCATCGGGCAACATAAATTCACGTAGCACGATGGGACAGGCGGACTCAAGGGCATGGGTCATAGCCACGGTGCTCATTAGCGGGGTGATCTCTGTACTTCGCTTGGTGACGCCAGCGGAGTCGATACCGTCGTAGTAGAGTCGATAGCGTGTCCCAAGACCGGTAGTAGACTTATTAAACAAAGGATAGGAGATAGACTCCACCTCATGGAACCAGGTAAACCCAGTAATGGCCGAGGTTTTTCTCTGCAAACGTTCAGGCGTTAACAGTTTCTCGCTGCCAAGATCTGCCAGGCTGTGAGCGGCTCTTAAAGTATCCGACAAACTCGATTCATCCACCTCTGCGGTCCGGAACCAGGGGGTCATCAGCATGTCAACCAGCAGGTCCTTAAGGTTCATGCCAGAGGTAAAAAACTCACTGCCAAGACTCTGAATAGTCTGGTTCTGGGCATCATAAGCGGAGAGCTGAGAGGCATAAATACTGTCGTCTTCAACCTCTGGTAGTTTCAGTATTTCTTTGCCCATTAGCGATGACCACCAGAATTTTACTGCCGCCGTGCCAAATCCAGGTTCCTGTACTATGTGTTGAGCCAGCCATTGCAGCGAGTTATTTGCATCGGGTGCAGTCTGATCAAGAAAGCCAGGGGTCCGCATATCCCTGTACCAGATATCACCAGGTTGAAATAAACTGACAGTTCCATCTTCAGGATTCCTGTACAGATCAGCCAGCGCATTAGTACCTTGATCCTTGATCCTTGGTACGGTAGTTACCTCTTGCCGAATAGTTCTGAAATGCACCAGCAACCGGGTCCATGGTAGTGTGGCAGACAGCGCAAACCGAATTATTCAGCGTTGGGTTGTTGGTGTCGGCGAGAGCAACAGGATCAGTGGTGCGTTGCGCTGAGGCTGCAATATCCACACCTAGAAAATGGTAAAATGTCCACCTTGCTCTGGCTCTGTTGCGATTTGTTGCCGTGGTTGGATAACGCAGCAGAAACGCAGACGTGCTGAGAATCCCGGCGTGAGGTATGTCAATCTGGAGTTCGCCGAAATCCAGTAGTCGCAAAGAACCAAATTCAAGCTCCTCAAACACCTGATTTTGTGACGGCCTGTAATATCCCTTGATAATCCCAGGTTTGAATTCCAGCATATCATCAGGATTATCAAACACTGCCGTTCCTTCCATGGAAGAATTAGCCACCGGATTTAACATGGCATAATTTGCGGTGAGTATCTCACTATAGGGGAGTTCATTTTCGACCACATGAGCAATCAGCTCCAATGGCGACTCCTTCATTCCGTATGCCGTACGAGTTATTAGCTGGGATAGACCAAAACCCGTATCTATATGACCGTAGGCCGCCAGCGACTCCACTTGATTTGCTACCACCTCATTCTGATAGGCAGGAAAGCAGCCTTGCGAGTCAAAACAACCAACCACCTCACCAACAATACCCCGAGTCAGCAAACGATCATTAGCCCCTTCCAGTAAAAACTGATGAAAGCCATCGCCTTGCATCAGGCCTCGGAGCGTACTTCTCAGCACATCGTCATCACCGTTTGTTACCTGCGCTATTTCCACATCGGTGGGCAATCTGCCTGCCAACATGATTGCCGCACGGCGCAGGGTGGCCGTATTGGATTGCAGTATCACACTGTCAAAAAAACCACTGCTATTGGGTGATGCCGCACTGGCCTCATTGGAATCCGACAGTGCCGCAAGAAAGGAATCGAGGTTGTTATAGTCCGCACCGCCAACTGGGAGTTGTACGCCACCGGTGTGGTCGGTACCGCTGGATTTTGACATGATGTAACTGCGGGCATCTTCACGGGTATCGAGGAAGGTTTCAAATACGGCAAAATTATTTAATGTTGAAGCGGTATTGGTTCTCTGGTACTTGAACCCTGTTTCGCGAGCTATGCCTCCCTCCACATGACAAACAATCCAGCGCAGCTGAATTATGTTTTGCGCAATATTTTCCTCGAATAGTGCTAGCGCGTCCTCGCGCTTTTCCGCTGAATTATCGATCACATTAACCGTCGCCCCGGCCAGGGTAAATATGACAGGGGTCTGGCTGCTAAGCGAAAGATTTACCCGGTAGTTAATGTCGCCTACCTGGATTGCCGGAATGGTCAGTGTGATTCCGTTGAGTGTGCTGGCACCGACACTGCTTACACCAGTAACTTCTTCGCTAGCAGTGAGACCGAGCTCGATGGGATTGGTACCGTTAACAAGGGTCAGTTCATATCTAAAGAATTGCCCCCCAACCACCACTACAGGGACAGTGATGACATTGCCCTTGAGACTGGCGTCCTCGGCTTGAACCGTTGCTGTGAATATCACCCACAAACAACTTGTTAGCAGAATGAATCGTCTGAAATACTGGCTCAGTACTTTGAAGGCTGGTGACATTATGACGGGTCCCAGGCTCGCCCAAACACTTCTGTGTGTTTAGGTCGTTGTTATTATTGGCATTTACTAATACCCAGAGTAATGGAATCACTTTTTGTTGTCCACCGTATCGTTTCTCTTTACTTAGCAAATTAAGACGGTTTTCGTTTTATCCCGCATCGTAACCCAACAAACCGTATTCGATGGTTTGCCAGGCCGCGGTAGAAAAGGATTAGAAGTTATCAACGCTGGGGAAAAGAGGGGGGTGCACAAAATCCGGACTCAATTGTCTATAAGTAGGCCTTCGCCACTTGGCGCGCTGAATTACGAATGCCTCTGGACATGGCCCTGAAAGTGATGGTGGCCCGGGTCATACCATCGATATCCCGTCCGACTCGAAAGCTGTCGGAGATGTGCTTGCCGGCGTACTGTTCCTGATATCCCGGGGTGGCTAAAAAGTCTCCCCAGAGCTTGCGGATGGATTCTACGTAATGCAGAACCTTTATCGCAGTCAGTGTTCCCTGCAGGTCCATCCCCACCAGAACTTCGATTGGGGCACTGAAACCTTCCACTTCCCGCGGGTGGTCTGAAGTCAGGAAAACGTAGCCAAGCAGTGTCTGCTCTCCAGTTACCAGGTCCGTATGATAGGCCTCTAACACCGGTGGCTGACTGCTTCGCTCGGAGAAACTGTCTGCCTCCGGCATCACGCGGCTTAATTGCTCCACGCTCAGAGTCGATAGCTCTGTTGCCTGTCGCTCGGCAACGCTGCCCAACTTAAAGCCGAACAGACTGCTCACTTCTTCATTGAAGAGGACTGTAAGCGCCAGCAGTCCGATGAGAACCAGTAATCGGCTACGTGAATTAAGGGTGTTTTCAGTCCGCATCTTGTCAATTTTCCTGATTTAACTGCGCTAAAACCCTGTCGGGGTCTGTGTGACGGTCGCCTGCTGCTCGTTGAGTCATCAGGACGCGGCAGACGTATCAGTTGCAAGTAACCCCATGAGACCAGTGAGGCAATTATTTTCTTTCGCAGCAAGTGAGAGCGCTGGCGTGTATTGCACATCAGTCAAACTACCGATAAACGTGGCATTGAGCAGTACTGACGCCGCGATTGCTAACGTCGTATTTGTCATACTTGGCAGGCTGTGGTTCTAGCGAGATAGATTCTTATTATTGCTGCGGCGCCAGATAGCGGTTTCCCGGCAAAAACACATCCTCAGGCAGACTGATCAATGTCTCGAATCTCGGTGATGGAAAGTCTATCGACGTCTCTGAATTTTTGATTATTACAATTGGATTCATCGAGTAGGCTGCCAAGGCTCGCATAGGTATCCGCTACAAACATGGTCTCATCCTCATGGGTTCTTCGCGTTATACCAAAGCCGATGCGGGAACGGGTTTGCGTGGCGATTTGATTTAACATGCTCTTACTGCTCCAGATAGAGCCATTGCGAGCGAAGTCGCTGATGCGAGAGGCGTGATTAATGGTTTCGCCAAGCACAGTAAATTCAACATGGCCGCCGGCGTGATAGCTGCCAAACCACTCCTGGCCTTCGTTCAAGCCAATATTCAAGTGAATATCGCTGAACCAGCCTTTACGCGATTGCCATCGCTGGGTGAGGGTCTTCATCATCTCCTTTAATTCCAGTGAGCACTGAATCGCATTCAATCTGTAGTCACAATCTGGCTGGGGGAAGAAGTAGTACACCATGCCATCACCGGCGTGTTTGCCGTAGGTGCCATAGTATTTTCGAAAGATAGGTTCGCTGAGTTGCCAGATATTATTGATCAGCTCGAAATACTCTTCTGCCGGCAACTCCGAGCAAATCCTGGTGGAGTTTTGTACATCCGCCACCATCACCGTGACATTAGTCAGGTAGGGCTTTCTCTTCTTTAGTAGTTCATTGATAACATGGTTGCGTTTGCTGAGAAATTCCAGCAAGAAGTCGTCATCGAGTACCACCGGGTTGTAGGTAAATAAAATACCCTCCCGGTAGAAGCAGATGTAGAGGTCGCAGTATACGGGCTCACCACTTTGTCCTGGCAGGATCGTCGGGTAGTGCATTACAGGCTCTTTACCTATAACTTCCACATCATCGTATAAGTCTTTCAAAATACTCAACTGTAGCCCGTCCAGGCTAGAGTAAATCTGCATCAACGCCTGCTGGCTCAAACGCTTTTTACCGGCCGCTACGTGTGGTTCAAGTAAGGCTTTAAGCTTGTCTGCATCCCCCGCCAGAGCGGTGCCAAACAGCAGCTTTAACAAATTCCGTGAATCCAGGTTTCCAGAGAAGGCCTCATCACCGCTAAAAAAGGAATTCGCGGCATTGTCATTCCACCAGATTAATTCGAAATTGTTATTGACCATGTAGGCCGGTCCCGGCAAATTTTCGATAGAGCTTTCTAAAGAAAGCTCGGTGAGCATTCCCTGCTCACCGACCGAGGAACCGAGTGTGGAGATATTAGAGGACCGGCGAGAGCGGGGAGGGGAAGTAGATGGGCTGTGCATTTGCTCGGCAATCTTCGCCATAGACAGTCCCTGCTTCTTATACTCCTGGATCTGTTTGATCAAGGCCACGGCATCCTCTTCAAAGTAACCCAGTCGGGTGGCTCTTCCTTCTTCGCCGCTGAGGGTTCTTACAAGCGGGTTAGGCAGTATACCCAGAGCCACATAGTTGTTTAGTGTCGCTCTCGAAATTCCAGTAATTTCAATAAGTTGCTTACTATTTAGCATGTCATTCTCGATCTTGGATAGGATGTAGATTGGGCAGTATAATTAGACAGTATAAGAAATGTCAACAGTATAATTAGACAGTATATGTGGTGCTGCACAAAAAAAGCCCGGAGACCTACATGTGCTGTGCCTGTCGCCGAGCCTGGCTGGCGTATTCTTATCTATTAAAATCAATCAGATACTGAAGTATCCTCGTCAGCTCTCGCGAATATCCTTTTGACAGTCATTGCTGCCACCATGTAGATCATATTAAGCATAGCCCAGGCAAAGACCTCCAGGGGCCACAACTCGTGAGAGCCTGTGCCAAGGGCTTTGGAGGCTACTATTAAAATCAGCCAGAGGAATAATACGACAAGCGGTGCTGCTGCGGCGATGCGCCAGCCAGCTTGCCATTTACGCACTGCAGAATAGGGAAGTACGGCGCTTGCTGCGGTAACCGCAAGCACGAAACTCGCGATTAGAAAGTTCCAGACCCACGCCGATGCGGGCTCCGGGCTGGCAGCGGCTGCGCTGGAATTCACTGCGACCAGGCACAGCGCTAGCGACAGCAGGCCCAATGTCAGCCTGGGCATCGGCTTGCTGGTGTTGCGTATGCCGCTTTGGGGCTTGCAAGCTGGTATGGGACTAAGCATTTTTTGATTGTAATTCATTGTGTTATCGTAATAATCGAAAGAATTCTCTCAAATCCTTCAAATAAAGCTGGGGTTGTTCCAGCGCGGCAAAGTGCCCGCCCCGCTCCATCACGGTCCAGTGCCGCAGGTCGTAGGATGCTTCGGCCCATGCTTTTGGTGTGATGAATATCTCCGTAGGGAAGATAGCGGCGCCGGTGGGCACGTTAATATATTCCATTGGTTTAGCAACCGGGGTCTTGCTGTTTTCATAATAGATGCGCGCGGATGAAGTGATGGTTTGGGTAAACCAGTAAATCGAGATGTTGGTTAACAGCTCATCTTTATTGAAGTGATTGTCGAGATAGCCATTGCTGCCCTGTGGCATGTCGGTCCAGGCATGAAACTTTTCTATTATCCAGGCTGCCAGACCGGCCGGGGAGTCATTTAATCCATAACCTAAACTTTGAGGCTTAGTACCTTGAATCTGCTGGTAGGCACGTTCATTCTCCATATACGCTCCTCGCGCCGCCCGGAGTGTGCTCTCGGTTTCAGTTACATTGCTACGGGCTTCGGCATCCGCCGGCGCTGACGCCAATATCATGTTCGAGTGCAGGCCGATCAAACGTTGCGGATAATTGTTGGCCAGGTGGCGGTTGATGATCGCTCCCCAATCGCCGCCAGCGATGGCGTAGCGTTCGTAGCCGAGTTTCTCCATGAGAGCGGCGAGTATGTGGGCCATTTTCTCTGGGCTATATCCCGGTTGAGTGGGTTTACCTGAAAACCCAAAGCCAGGAAGAGAGGGAGCGACAACATGAAAGGAATCCGTGATGTCGTCG
>CAVOFA010000134.1:0-6561 GCA_963694865.1 Gammaproteobacteria bacterium
GGATAAAAAACTGCAGCGAGTTGTGTTTCGCGGGGATAAGCAGGAATTTCTGCGTTGGTCCGCCCCAATCAGCAATGCTGCCGCCAACTAGCAAGAGCAATGTCGATTACACGATTTGACATCAAGCCCCTGCTCACTGCGATCGATCAGGACGCGTTAATTCTGGTGCCTAACCACAGCATCCGCGACGCCATTTTAGCCAGTCATGCTGCCCAATCCAGATCTGATGTATTCCGCACTCCAAGAGTGTATGCCATCGACGTCTGGATACGGGATATGTGGGAACTCGCCGCTAACCGCGCGCTTGCACCCTGCTGCGAATATCAGTTAATTGATGCGGCGGCCGAGCACTTTATCTGGACCGGGATCATTGAGAGTTCACTCAAAGCACTGCCCCTGCTGAACCCGGACGAAACTGCACGTGTGGTAGGGCAGAGTTATCGCAGTTTAAGACAGTGGTTAAACGACGACCATTGCGAAGAGGAGTTGCTTCGTTCTGCCGCCATTGCGGATATCGCGGCATTCTTGAATTGGCGCCAGCTGTACCAAAACTACTGCGAAGAACACAAACTTATCAGCCTCGTCGACTGCACCCACATGCTGGTCTCAGAATTAGATCGACTGGGACTGATAGACGCCAACGAGGCAATAGTGTTGGTCGCTTTCTTCCAACCCCCACCCTTGTATAAAACGCTGTTCGATAAGCTTGCAAACATGACCCAAACACACATGCTGCAGCAAAACCAACAGCTATCTGCCGCGCCCCGGCGACGGGTCGAATTTGCAGATGAAAATGCAGAAATACAATACTGCGTACAGTGGGCCAAGGCGCTGCAGACAAAAGCTACCGATACCCACATAGGCATTATTAGCAATCAGGATGCTCGCCAACGCACACAGCTTGAACGCGTCCTGCAACAGGTATTAATTGAAGATTACACGCCGAAGCTGACCCGGATCACAGCGTCTTTTAACAGCTCGATGTCTAGTCAAAAATTAATTGATGCCGGGATTATTCACGATGCCTTCCTGCTGTTAAACCTCGGCCGTGGGCTACAAGACAGTGAAGAGTTTTGCCGAATACTACGCTCCCCATTTATTGCCGCCGACAGCGAGGAAAGACAAGCCCGCGTGCAAATGGAGAGCTTCATGCGCCGGCATTTTAGTAGTCAGTGCGACCTGGCCGAAATATCGCGCCTATTAAACACTGAGGGTAAGCCCTATCATTGCCCATTGCTCGGTGCCGGACTGCTGCGCCTGAGCGTACGTGCACGCAGCTTTAAAGGATTGGCATCCTCCGCCCACTGGGCACCGCAAATTGATTCCCTACTGCAGATTTTTGGCTGGCAGGCAACTGCCAACAGCAGGTCGGAGCTGGAGGCTTTGGCGCAGTGGCGAGATGCCCTGGAGTTATTCGCCCGCTCAGGCGTCTGCGTGGGGAAGATTAGTTTCGCCACCGCCGTCAGCAGAATGCGCGCGCTGTGTACGCAGCAGAGTCGCAGCCTTCGGTTTCAGCCAGGCTGCCAGATCTCGGTTTTATCTGTCAGCGAAGCTGTGGGCCTCAAATTTGATCACCTGTGGCTACTGGGGTTTGACGACCGCCACTGGCCGGCTACTGCCAGTCCGTCACCTTTTTTACCCTACCCGTTACAACGGCAAGCAGGCATGCCTGGTAGTCACAGTGAAATACAGTATCTACTGGCGCAGCAGAGCTTTGAGATTCTGTGCGACTCGGTATCACAAACGTTATACGCGAGCTATCACCGCCAGGATTCTGATCAGCAACTCAGCCCCAGCAGTTTTATTATGGATTTTCCCGGCGCTGACGATCAGCGCCAGAGCAAAGCGAGTGTTAGAAGCACTGACAATACGGGTAGTCAATCAACTCAGCTGATTCAGGATCTCAGCAGTTTTGCCCTCAAGCCTGGCGAAAAACCCGGCGGTGGCAGCCGCCTGATAAGCAACCAGTCGAGCTGCCCATTTCGTGCCTTCGCAGTCCACAGACTCAACGCCACCGACGCTGCAGAATTCGAGGCGGGACTCAATAGCATGGCGCGGGGAATCGCGATTCATGTTGCGCTGGAGCGGCTATTTGCGTCTATCCAGTCCCATTCTGAACTGCTGGCACTGTCGATCGCAGATCGCCAGCGCCTCGCCGCGCAGGCAAGCTCACATGCTATTACCGAGCTACGCTCCAGATTTCCTCTGGTCATGACACCCAAGTTCGCAGCGATAGAAAACGATCGTATCCAGCAGTTGCTCCTGCGTTTTATGGCGTTAGAGAGTGAGCGTGAAAATTTTGAAGTTGTCAGCCGGGAACAGGCACAGCAATGGTGTTTTGAGGGACTTAGCCTGAATCTGAAAATTGACCGGGTCGATCGGTTGGCGGATAGCTCTCTCGCCCTTATCGATTACAAGACTGGAAGGTATGCCGCCAACCACCAGAGCTGGCACGAAGCGAGACCCGAAGATCTGCAACTGCCGCTTTACCACGTAGTGGCAACCCAGACTTATGGTGAAGCCATAAGTGCCGTTACTATCGGCCACCTTAATATCGAAAATGTCGGCTATTCTGGCATCGTCGCGTCCGACGGTTTCCATAGCCAGTTAAAGCCTGCCCGCCAGGATGTCGAGGATGCTCTGGAGTGGGATCAATTAACCAACTCCTGGCGTGAAAAAATTGAATTATTTGCCGAAGAATTCAGCGTTGGCAAGGCTAATGTCTCACCTGTCAATGCTAGTGCGACCTGTCGCTACTGTGAATTAAAAGCCCTCTGTCGCGTCCAGGAAATAGAAAGCCGCGCCGCCAGCCAGCAAATAAACGGTGAAACGTCGTGAGTGCTCGCCGCCTATCGGACCAGGACGATCGCGACTCGGCTCTGGACGTCACTGGCTCCTTCATCGTGCAAGCTCCCGCCGGCTCTGGCAAGACTGAGCTCCTGACTCTGCGCTATCTTAAACTACTCGCCATTAGCACCCAGCCCGAGGAAGTGCTGGCCATTACCTTTACCAGGAAAGCTGCTGGAGAAATGCGCGAGCGCATTCTTAGCATGTTGAACTGGACTGCGAACACCAATGCCGATGCAGTTGAGACGTGTTCAGCGCTATTGCGGAAGCGCTTTGAAATCTGTCAGTCCGTGCTCGCAAAGGATCAGCAGCAGGACTGGCATATCCTCGACAACCCTTCCCGGCTCCGGGTGCAGACCATCGATAGCTTTTGCTTCTATCTTGCCAGCCAATTGCCGGTGCTTTCCAGCCTGGGTGGAAACCCAGTCATCACTGAAGATATTGAGCCCTGCTTCGCCGATGCCATTAGTAACACCCTGGCAGTACTCGAGGACGACAGCGTCCTCGCCGCAGACATGGCATTTCTACTGGGCTATCTCGACAACAATATTGCCAGAGTGCAAACCTTGCTCAGTGGCCTGTTGCACAATCGTGAGCAATGGCTGAGCCATGTGTTAAACATCAAAGCCTCTTTTCCGGACGCCAGGATTTACTTGCAGGAATGTCTCGACGAGCTGATTAGCGAATCGATACACGAAGTGCGCGGAGCGCTGGCAGGTTTTGAGGCCGAACTCGTCGAATTAGTTAATTTCATGGCGGCGAATCTTGCCAGAGAAGAAAATCTTGCCATAGCAAACTTCCAGTCACTGCAGGGCTTGCCCGGCTCTGATTATAGCGAGTTGGACTACTGGAGATTACTGGTGGATTTGCTTGTTACCCAATCCGGCGGCTGGCGCCAACGGGTAGACAAGCGCAGCGGCTTCCCGGCCGGTGCTGCCCAGGATAAGGAATTTGATGCCCTGTGCAAAGCCAGAAAGGCTCAGCTCAGTGCGCTTAGAGATGAATTCAGGGACAACGATGACCTGCTGGAGGCACTGGCCTATTTGCGAAAATTACCCAATCCTGCCTATGAGGCCCGGCACTGGGAATTTTTATCGGCACTGACACGACTGCTTGAGTATTTAAGCGGCCAACTATTGCTGTCCTTTCGAAAATTCAGAGTCATCGATTATTCCCAGACCAGTGCGGCCGCGAGATCCGCGCTCGGCTCGGCTGGCCACCCGACTGACCTTGCCCTCGCCTTGGATCACAAGATTCAACATATACTGGTCGATGAATTTCAAGACACATCACAACTGCAATTGGATATTCTGCAACAACTTACCAGCGGCTGGCAGCTTGACGATGGTCGCAGCGTGTTTTTGGTCGGCGATGCCATGCAGTCTTGCTACGGATTCAGAAACGCCAATGTCGGCATCTATCTGAATGTAAGAGAACACGGCCTGGCTAACGTCGATTTACAGCCGCTCACGCTGCAGGCGAATTTCAGGTCGCAGGAAAATATTGTCGCCTGGGTGAATACTGCTTTTTCCACGGCCTTTCCCGCTCAGGCCAACAGTTCGAGGGGAGCCGTCCCCTATACTAAATCCAGCGCAGTACACCCTGCTTTGGAGGGTGTTGGGATCACGACAGAGCTCATCTGTCATGAGCGCGAGCAGTCGATAGCTGGTCGCAAGCTGGAAGCCCAGCGAGTCGTAGAGAAAATTCTTGCCTTGAAAGCGCAGGATGCGGACGCATCGGTTGCCATCCTGGTGCGTTACCGCTCCCATCTTAGCCAGCTGATACCGCAACTGAGAGCAGCCAACATTAAATGGCAATCTACCGATATTGATCGCATGGTGACGCTGCCGGTTATCGAAGACCTGCTTAGTCTAACCCGGGCAATTGTGAATCAGGGCGACCGCGTTGCCTGGCTGGCGATGCTGCGTGCACCCTGGTGTGGATTAACTATTGGCGATCTCCATGCCATCCACGCTCACGCCGGTGACAACACTATCTGGTGGGCGCTACGACAGCAGCAGGACATCGCAGCGCTGTCTGCCGTGGCAGCAGAGTACCTGCAAGTCTTTGTCACTGTAATGCAGCATATTCTGGCAGCACATCGGCGGCTAGGGCTCAGGGATTTGGTCGAATCTGCGTGGCAATTATTGCGTGGTCCCAGCCTCGCCGAGACAGCTATTGAGATCGAAAGCATAGCCCAGTTCTTCGACCTGCTTGAACAGAGCGAGGCTGGAGCCGGTTTAGCCTCCATGTCGGATTTTACTGACAAAGTGCAGGCGGCCTTCATCCCCGTTGCCGGCGCAGCCGGCGACGACAATACCATCCACCTCCTTACCATGCACAAGGCCAAAGGTCTGGAATTTGATCACGTGCTGTTACCTGGGCTCGCCAACAAAGGCGTTAGCGACAGCAAACCCTTGTTGCAATGGCATGAGCGACTTAACCAACATGGCCAGGCACGACTTTTTATCGCCGCTCTATCGGAATCCGGATCAGACGAAGGCCTGCTCTACAAATTATTGCAGCATGAACAACAGCGCAAGAATAAACTGGAAGACACCCGTCTGCTCTATATTGCTATTACCCGTGCCCGCAAATCCGTTAGCTTGTTTGGCAGTTTACCGCGCAACAGCAAGGGCGCTGTATGCCCGCGTTCTGACAGCCTGCTGTCACATATCTGGCGAGAGCTACAGCATGAACCACAGGGGCTTACCGAGCTGGATTTGCACCCCGCCACCACAGTTGAAAATGCGCAACTACCGAGTACGGCGCCTGCCTACCCCGAAATAACACCGATCAGGCGATATACTCAGGCCTTGTCCCTCAGTAATCAAGAATCGAAAATAATTACTGAACAAGCTGCCGACATGGACGCCATCAGGCTTGAATTCGATGCAGCTGAGCGCACTGTTGACACCCCTGGAAACAGGCTTCTAACTACTCTGACCGGAACCCTGATCCATCGCTGCCTGGAAGCCAATGTTAAATTCGGGACTGAGAGCCTCGGGCCCACTTCTCTCTCTCGCCTACGCAACTACTGGCGGCTACAGTTACGCAACATTGTCCAGGACAACAGGGAACTGGAAAAGGCGGTAGAGTTTATAGCAGACTCCGTTGGCAGCAGCCTGGAGGCCGAATGCAACGGCATCTTCGACAGCACACTGCAAGACAGTGCAGCCGAATTACGCCTGAGCAGTTATGAAAATGGACTATTACGAAATTTTGCTGTCGACCGTAGCTTCATTGACAGTGAAGGAACACGCTGGATAATTGATTACAAATCCGCCGCCCGCGATCCACAACAAAGTGAGCAGGATTTTATAAGCTCCCAAATCCAGCTGCACTCGCTGCAGTTGCTACACTACCGAAAATTATTTGCCGCCATGGAGTCCATCCCCGTGAAGACGGCTCTGTACTTGACCAGCATATCAAAACTGGTGGAAGTGGAATAAACGGATTAAAAGTCTCGCCAACAGACTCCAGACGCGCTGCTACATATCTTGCTTATCTATCGCAAAGATACCCGCTGCATTACGCAGGTAGCCTTTGTAGTCCATGCCGTAACCGAAGACATACTCATCGCCTATTTCCAGGCCGATAAAATCTGCCGTCACTGGAGAAAGTTTTCGCGCCGGCGTTTTGTTGATCAACACCGCAGCATAAACTGCCTCGGCGCCCTCAGCGCGACAGTAGGCGAGTATTCGCTCCAGTGTC
>CAVOFA010000135.1:0-6552 GCA_963694865.1 Gammaproteobacteria bacterium
ATGACATTGTTTACAACCGTAGGCTGAGCAAACAGCCCTGCTATCGCGGGCAAGGGTGGCTTCGGTCTTACTTCACCCCGTCTACCTTCGAGGCTTTCCAGCATCGAGGTTTCTTCTCCACAGATATAGGCTCCGGCTCCCACCCGTACTTCCAGCGTAAAACTGAATTTGCTGCCGGCAATATTCTGGCCCAGATAGCTATTTTCACTCGCTATCTCTATGGCCCGATGCAAGACTTTTCGAGCCAGCGGATACTCTTCACGCAGGTAGATGTAGCCTGCATCTGCTCCCACTGCCAGCCCGGCAATGAGCATGCCTTCAATGAGGGTAAATGGGTCGCTCTCCATCAACATACGATCCGAGTAAGTACCGGAATCACCCTCGTCGGCATTACAGACGATGTATTTTTGTGCAGATGTTGCATCTAAAACCGTTTGCCATTTGATCCCGGTGGGAAATGCTGCACCGCCACGACCGCGCAAGCCAGATGCTTTGACAATATCAACAATGGCTTGCGATTCCAGAGACAGGGCATTTTTCAAACCCGCAAAACCACCGTGTTGGCAATAATCTTCCAATGACACCGGATCGATTACTCCAACCCTGGCAAAGGTCAAACGCTGCTGGTTCTTCAAATAGGCTATGTCTTCCGTAAAACCCAAATAGCGTGGATGACTTGTATAGCTCTGTTTACTGCAATTCCAACATTCTGCGGCCATAAACTCATCGATATTGTCCGGCGTAACTGGACCAAAGGCAATGCGACCCTGCGGCGTTTCCAGTTCAATCATCGGCTCCAGCCAGTACAGGCCGCGAGAGCCGTTACGCACAAGTTGTAACGGCAGTTGGTTTTCTACTATTGCCTGCTGCACCACTGCAGCCACGCTGTCGGCTCCCAGGGAGCAAGCCGTGGTATCACAAGGAATAAATATTTTCGAAGTGGCGGCAGGCATATTGCTCTCTATTTTCACCTTCTACTTAATATCCACTGCGCGCGTTAACAGCTCTGAGACTATGCTATCAAATTTTGCTGCATCGACATGACCATAAATCGCTTCCCCTACCCGAATCGCTGGCGAGCAGGCACAGTTTCCCAAACAATACACCGGCGCGAGCGTGAACTCACCATCGGCCGAAGTTTGATTGAAATTGCATTGCAGCGATTTTATAGCATGGGCTGCCAGTGCCCTGCCTCCCACGGCCTGGCAAGATTCTGCCCGACAAATCTGGATGGTGTTGCGGCCGGGGGGAGTGGAACGAAAATAGTGATAGAAACTAATGACCCCGTGCACTTCGGCACGGGAGAGGTTCAGACCAGCGGCGATGATGGCCACTACTGTGGTGGGAACAAAGCCCAGTTTATCCTGCAGCGCGTGCAAGACCGGTAACAATGCGCCCGGAGAATCCTCCAGCTCGGATACGATCTGCTCTGCTAACTGCGTATACTGCGGGTCTGAGCTCATGCCTTTCCTGTTCGGGTCGAGGACGCCGGGAGATGTGCTGATTGCCCTATTATTCTTTATCTCTGTGGGATTATCTATAACTGAGGAGGGCATATCGACAAGGACCCACACTCGCTCATCATCGTCATTTACTCTGACGATAGTTTCCCAATGCAGCTCGCAAGCACTAATTAGTGCGAGTAAACCTGGTGGGTTTTTCATTCCTGGAATCCTGACTCGCGTTAGTTTTGATCCGCCTTTACGTCTATTTCGATATCGAAACTTCGCTCCAGCGTGCTGATATCATCAATACTGATGGCACCGGCAATATTCACCAATACCGCGTCTTCTTTGGCGCGCAGGCTATAGCAGGCGAAGCAATAGATCCGCTGCCGGTGCTGTTCTGTGGCCTGCTGGTATTGCGCTAACATTTGTAACTAAAGACGGGTAGTGAGCCAAAAAGTTACGGTAGTGTAATCCGCTGCTGAACGATAACCAGCTAGTACGGAAAATCAACGGCTTAAAGTGCCATTTTATCGCATCGCGCCAAATCGACCGGGCTTTCGCTGTTATACTGCGCAGCGAGTTGAAGCCGGGACGGAAACACCAAGCCAGCATGAAATTACTACGAAATCTGGGCATAGTTTGGGCCATTCTATTGGCATCCAGTAGTTTGTGGGCCGCTGAAGAATTTCTGGTGCTAGCAGATGGGGCCGAAGTGAAGGTGCTGTTCTTCGAACCTCTGGAGAAAACCCAGGCGCCACCACTGGCGTTGCTAATATCCGGCGGCTCCTCCAATGATTTCATGGCCAGAGCCCAGTTTTGGCTGGGAAAAGAGTTACGCAATCGCGGCTGGGCTATCGCCGTACCAATATCGCCTGATGGTAATCGCTTCTCGGTGGCGAACGCTGCACTGTTCCCTGAGCTAATTAAGCAATTACACACATCCCATGAGTTGAAGGCAGGCAAACCGCTGTTACTGGGAATATCCAGTGGTGGTAGTGCCGCGCTGGCAATTGCAACACACAACCCCGGGGCATATCTGGGTGTAGTCGCAACTCCGGGACGAATCAGCCGGGATAGTACGCTGGGGTCTTTAGATGGGCTGGCTATCTACTTGCGCATCGGTGAACAGGACAATTTTCGCTGGAACCGAAGAATGGACGCTATGGTACAGCGCCTGCGTGGCGCCGGCGCCAGGGTAGACGCGGCGATAGTAGCGGATGCCAGGCACATCTTTACGCTGGACTGGGAGAATTTAGAAAACTGGTTGGAAAACATACAATAGCGACAGCTCTAAAACCGAGCTGCTTCTACCCAGTAGTTGGTGACGACGCCATCAGTGAATTCGATAGAAAGAGTTTCGGTTTGCTCTTCTTCTAAATCCATAGATAACACCAGATACAAGCCAAACTCTGTGTCTTTCTCGGAACGATTCCGATATTTCCAGATATCTGTGCCATCGGCATAGCTCAGTTTGGTGATCGAATGTGGTTGAAAACCACGGAATCAACACCCTATGTTCGATGCATTCCTATCACCTCCAGGACTTTACAGGATTAAGTAAATGTCATGCTAGTAGCGTTTAATAAATTATTTCCGCTGTGGGCGATAGTGCTCTCCATCAGCGCATTTTTTTTTAGCGCCACATTCACCGGGCTGCAAGCTGCCATTGTTCCTTTACTGGCTCTGGTCATGTTCCTGATGGGCCTGACTCTGACGGAGGATGATTTTCAGCGAATTCGGAAAAATCCAAGACCAGTTTTCGTTGGAGTACTACTTCAATTTTTACTGATGCCGATGCTGGCACTGTTGTTGTCGAGTATGCTGCAGCTTTCCACTCAGTTAACGGCAGGCATGGTATTGGTTGGCAGTTGCGCCGGCGGCACCGCATCCAACGTGATTTGTTACTTGGCCAAAGGCGACGTTGCGCTCTCTATCAGCATGACGATGAGCTCTACTCTGATCGGGGTAATAGCTACACCTCTACTGTGTAGTCTATATCTTGCCGAGACTGTGAGCGTCGACACTCTGGGCTTACTATTTAGCATAGTACAAATTGTGTTTATTCCAGTGATATGCGGCGCCCTGGTTAATCACTACTATCATCGTATAGTCGCCAAAATAGAGACGTTGATTCCAACGCTCTCAATCGTGATTATTCTGGCAATTATCTTGATAGTGGTCGCGCTGAATTCTGACAACTTGCTCGACGTGGGACTACTGACCCTGTTCGCAGTTATTTTTCATAACTTACTGGGTCTCAGCGGCGGTTTTTACATCAGTAGATTGTTTGGTTTCGATCTGAAGCAGAGCCAAACCATTGCCATTGAAGTTGGCATGCAAAATTCAGGTCTGGCTGTGACACTGGCGCTGCAATTTTTCTCCGCCACTGCGGCACTGCCCGCCGCAATGTTTAGCGTCTGGCACAATATTAGCGGATCGTTGCTGGCTGCAATGTGGAGCAAAAAACGCACGTCTTTGGAATACATGATAAAAGATGTCGAACACATCAAAACCCCTGACTAGACAGATAATAAGATGTGCCAGGAATTTATTGCAGTGTTCCATTATTCTAAAACAATTGTTCGAAAACATAACAAGAGTATTGACATGAATTCCAAAAGGAATACAATGTCGCGCATTCGTAACACTAATTTTTGAATGACATGAATAACAGCAACAGACAAACAATTCTAAACAACACGCTAACGGCGATGACCCTGACCGGTCATTCGTTTTGCCAGCGTGTGGTGAAAACTTGGGAGACCTGCCTGGAGTGATTTTCTGACAAACATTCGATTACTAATCGAGATAAAGAAAAGACCTCTAAGTCCAGAAACCTAGAGGTCTTTTTTTTTGCTCTTACTTTTTATTATTACTCGCACAATTGAGCGGGTACTGGGGAACTATTGTGCGTGAAAAACTGCACAGAAACATACACACGATCTATGGACTAGCTTTTTTTCATAGCTTTATGGTGCTAGTACCGGTAATTGTGCCTTTCTTTATGTCGAAGGGATTGAGTCTTGCGGATATTTTTTACCTGCAAGCCATTTTCGCAGCGACTATAGTAATACTTGAGGCACCTTCCGGCTATTTTGCCGACCTGCTAGGTCGACGCACCGCCTTGTTAATCGGTAGCGTTGCCCACGGTGTCGCGTATTTTCTGCTGAACTTTGCCAATGATATGAGCAGCCTGATCGTATTTGAAATCGTAGCGGGAATAGCTGCCAGTCTACTCTCTGGCGCCGACCTTGCTGTTCTCTACGACACCCAGAAAGCACTGCAGGGCTCTCAGAATAACGAGCATAGCAAGGCTATTGCGAACCTCGGATTCGTCATAAGCGGCGCCGAAGGTTGGGGTGCGCTGTTAGGCGGTGCGCTTGTCTTGTGGTCCTTCGAACTCATGATCCTGGTGCAATCCGCTCTGGCCTGGGCCTGTTTTGTACTGGCGCTGCAACTGGTAGAGCCGCCTTATCGAGACCTCAGTCAGCCGCAGAAGCGAGTGCAGATCATGGGAATTTTAAAACACTTGCTGGCCGGGGATCCGGTACTGCGTAAAGTGGTAATTGCAATACCACTTTACAATCTCGCCAGCTTTCATGTTGCCTGGTTAATGCAGCCCTTTTGGGAGTCCAGGGGTATCTCTCTGGCATGGTTCGGCCTGCTGTGGTTTTCACAAAGCCTGACAGTCGCGGCAGCAAATAAATTCGGCTTTCGGATAGAACGCAGGCATGGCGCAGTATTTTCTCTCTGCCTGATAGCGGTGTTACCGGTGATAGGCCACTTTGGTATGGCCTGGATTCCTGGCTGGCTGGGTCTCGCGCTGGGACTGTTGATATTTGTCGGTCGAGGTTTGAATCAGGTCATCCTGGTGAACGCCCTCAACCGCAGGGTGCCTAGTGAATTTCGTGCGAGCGCGAACTCATTCACCAGCTTCCTGTTCCGGTTGTCATTTATAAGCACCGGACCCCTGGTCGGATATATAGCACAGACACAGGGCCTGGAAACGGCGTTGATCTTGCTGGGTTTAGCATCCCTGGCGCTGTTTTTCCTGGTGATGTTGCCACTGATCCAGTCCGTACGAAACATTCAGCAACGTGTTATTGCATAAAGTAGATGCATAACTAGTTGCAGAAGCAGTCCCTCCCCCCCCTAGGGGGTAGTCATTCATCAACTCCCTCCCGATGCGTGACTACCCCTTTTTTTAATTCCCAGGCCTTTTTCTCGTTAACTTGTATTTGAGTGAATTCAAGCCAGCGTAGTCGATACGCGAAATTGGTGCTTTATTAGTCGTCATGGTAAAGTTTTTGCTGCGCCCCAAATGGCTGGCGCCACTAACCACACAGCAGGATCTGAGAATTATCACAACACGATTCTTGAAAATGCAGGAGAACAACAATGAAACTAATAACCGCTATAATTAAGCCCTTTAAATCTGATGATGTGCGAGAGGCACTGTCGGGAATAGGCGTAAGCGGCATGACCCTAACTGAAGTCAAAGGCTTCGGTAGGCAGAAAGGACACACTGAACTCTATCGTGGCGCGGAATACGTGATCGACTTCCTGCCCAAGGTAAGACTTGAGATCGCCGTCCCCGATAGCCTTGTAGATCAGGTGGTAGAAGCTATTTGTAGTACCGCCAATACGGGTCAGATTGGTGACGGTAAAATATTTATCACGAATCTTGAGCAGGCCATTCGAATTAGAACCGGTGAAACTGGCGATGAAGCCTTATAAAGGGATGCCCATGACAATGACCATGAAATGCATTACGCCTAAGTTTTTGTTTGCTGTTGTAGTACTGCTACTGCCAACGCTGGCATCGGCGCAGGAAGGAGACCTTAACGGGGCTAACACCGCCTGGATAATGACATCCACCGCACTCGTGCTATTTATGACCCTGCCCGGCCTCTCTCTCTTCTATGCCGGCCTGGTTAAAACCAAGAATGTTCTCTCCGTGTTGATGCAATGCTTCTCCATCGCCGTCGTAATTTCGCTGTTGTGGCTGATAGTAGGGTATAGCATTGCCTTTGGACCCTCGGAGTCCGCGTACTGGGGCGGGCTCGACAAGATGTTTTTCAGCGGTATCGTAGTCGACTCAATG
>CAVOFA010000136.1:0-6460 GCA_963694865.1 Gammaproteobacteria bacterium
GAAGGTATCCTGGCTTTGGGAATGGCCCACCACATCGTCGCCGAGGGCAACTACAGCGGCGCCGACCGTGGCGCCTGGACCACCGCACTTGCGGACTACACGCCCGACGCGGTGGCCGAACAAACCGGGGTCCCGGCAACCACCATCACCCGCCTCGCCGACAGCTTTGCCGATACCGCCCCCAGCCTCGCCATCGGTGGTGGCGCCGCCGGCAATCATAGCAATGGGGTCGACACGCTGGTGGCGGTGAATGCGCTCAATTACCTGGCGGCTAACATCGGCCAGGAAGGTGGGCTGGTGTTCAACCCGGAACCTGCCGGCCCCGCATCGCAACAGCACCAGGCCAGCTACAGTGCCATGGTCGAACTTGCCGAAGCCGCGCGCCAGGGCGAAATAGATGTATTGATCATCAACGGCACCAATCCTGTTTTTACGCTACCGCCGACGGCGGAATTTGCAGAGGCGCTGGCGCAGATACCGCTGGTTGTCAGTTTGTCCAGCTTCCTCGATGAAACCACGGCATTGGCCGATGTGATCCTGCCGAGTCATACCTACCTCGAAAGCTGGGGTGACGATTTCCCGGAACCTGGTATGGGTTTCTCTGTCGGCGCCGTGTCGCAACCGGTGGTCTCACCGCTGTACAACACCCGCGGCACCGGCGACATCATCCTGGATCTGGCGCGGCGAATGGGTGCGAGTAGCGTGATACCGTGGCAAAGCATGGAAGAATTTCTCAAGTATGGCTGGCGCCGGATTTACCAGCGCGGTGACGCCCAGACTCTGGCGCAAGACTTCGACGCGTTCTGGACATCGGTTCTGAAGGCCGGCGCGTGGGGAGAAACCACCAGCGGCACTACCGCTTTTAGTCTAAACCCGGATGTAATTGCCAGTATTGGTGTTGCGCCCCCCGAATTTTCAGGATCGGAAGAGGACTATCCGTTTATTCTGCACCCATATCTTTCTGCCAACTTTCACGATGGCCGCGGCGCCAATCTGCCCTGGATGCAGGAATTACCGGACCCCATGACCTCCGTGGTCTATGGCTCCTGGGTAGAAGTGAACCCGGTCACCGCCGAGCAGATGGAATTAAGCGAGGGAGATCTGGTGGATATACAGTCACCCCACGGTCAGCTGCGGGTGCCAGTATTTATCTATCCGGCGATCATGCCGAATGTCATCGCCATACCCATTGGCCAGGGTCACGGTGAATACGGTCGCTACGCCAAGGACCGGGGTGTCAACCCCATCGAAATCCTCAGCCCCCAGCTGGAACCCATTACCGGCAATCTAGCCTCCAGCGCCACCCGAGTGAGTCTCACCGCCACCGGCGGGCGCGTCAAGCTGGTGAAGACCAGTGGCGTCTCCCGTGACCTGGGCAGGGATATTGTGCAACACACCGGCGCAGGTGTCGAAGTGAGTAGTGCCGTAGACAACAGCATCCCGATTACGGAGGTGACTACATGAGCTTCTTTTCACGCTTTATGGACGGCTGGCGTAAATACCGCAAACCAGGATATTACGAGGAATTCGATTACCACTGGACCATGGCCATCGACCTCGATAAATGCACCGGCTGCGAGGCCTGCATGACCGCCTGCCAGGCCGAGAACAACATCCCCGTGGTGGGCGAGGAGGAGGTAGCCAGAGGCAGAGAGATGCAGTGGATTCGTGTCGAACGCTACTGGGAAGGAGAGTACCCGAATGCCAAGCTGAACTTCATTCCGATGATGTGCCAGCATTGCGACGCCGCGCCCTGCGAGACAGTGTGCCCGGTGGCTGCCACCTATCACAATCAGGACGGTCTCAACGCCCAGATCTACAACCGCTGTATCGGTACTCGCGCCTGCGCAGTCTATTGCCCCTACGAGGTTAGATATTTCAACTACTACGATCATGGCTGGGATAGCCCGTTGGAACAGCAATTGAACCCCGACGTCACCGTTCGTGGCAAAGGGGTCATGGAAAAATGCACCTTCTGCATTCAACGCATTCGCCAGGCCAAGGATATGGCCAAGGACGACGATCGCAGGCGGGTACAGGACGGCGAAGTGCAACCGGCCTGTGTGCAGACCTGCCCCACCAAGGCGCTGGTGTTCGGTAATCGCAAGGATCGCGAGAGCGAGGTTTACCAATCCATGACCGATCCGCGAAACTACCGGGTTTTGGACGAACTGAACACCGACTCCTCCGTGTTCTATCTGAAGAAGGTTGATGCATAGACTGACCCATGACGACTGAAACTTTTAAGTTAGGCTACAACGACATCCACGATGATGTCGTAAGATCCATCGTGAAAACGGGCCCGAAGTACTATATCGCTCTGGCGACAGCCGGCAGTATCACCTTGCTGTGCTTCTTTTTCCCCTGGTTTTATCAGCTGTACTACGGCATCGGCGCCGCCGGCATGAACCACCCCGGAGTCTGGGGAACCTACCTGGCCAGCTTTATATTCTGGATCGGCCTCAGCCATTCAGGCACCTTGCTGTCCTGCGTCTTGCACCTCACCAACAGCTCCTGGCGTAAGGCCATGTACCGAAGCGCCGAGGCGATGACGCTGTTCTCGCTGGTGGTAGCGGCGACCTATGTGATGGTGCACGTCGGCCGTCCCTGGTTCGTTCATTGGGCAGTACCCTACCCCAATCAAATGGAACTGTGGCCCAACTTCCGTTCTCCGCTGATGTTCGACGTCATGGCTATCGCTACGTATATCACCGGCAGTACTATTTTCATCTACATGGGCTCCATCCCCGACTTCGCTGCAGTGAGGGATAGGACTAGTGGCTGGCGCAACACCATGTACACCCTGCTATCCCTGGGTTGGCGCGGTACCGACAAGGAATGGCACCGGCTGCATTGGGCCTACACGTTTCTGGCGGTGCTGATTATTCCCCTGGCAGTTTCAGTACATAGCATCGTCTCCTGGGATTTTGCCATGTCCATCGTGCCGTCCTTACACCAGACGATCTTCGCACCCTATTTTGTGGTGGGAGCGATCTATTCCGGCACCGCGGGTATCGTCACGGTGATGTTCGTGCTGAGGAAAACCATGGGTTTCGAGCAGTACATCACCAAGGTGCATTTCGACAACCTGGGCAAGCTGCTGCTGGTACTGTCACTGATCTGGACCTACATCAATGGCGTCGAACTGTTTACCGCATGGTATAGCGGTACTTCCGAGGAGTACGAAGCCCTAGGGTACAAATTGTTCGGGTATTACGCATGGCTGTATTGGGAGATGATTTTGTTCTGCGCGGTAGCACCACTGTTGATGTTCTCGACGCGATTCAGAACCTCGTTCGTGCCCATGCTGATCTTGTCGATCGCCATCAACATCGGCATGTTTACGGAACGCTTCCTCATCATTGCCACCTCACTGTCACGGCAATATCTGCCAGACGCCTGGGGTGTGTACGTGCCAAGTCTGGTGGAGATCTCGATCATGGTGGGCTCATTCGCGCTGTTCACCACCCTGTTCCTGGTGTTTGTCAAAATATTTCCCAGTGTGTCCATGTATGAGGTCAAGGAAACCATGGCCACTCCCAAGATGGAGCCTCTGGCTCCTGCGTCAGGAAGCCCAGCATGACAAGCAATGTAATAGGACTGTTTCATGATCCAGAGTCGGCGTTAACCGCGGCGAGCGAACTCAAGGGAGCAGGATTCGAAAGTTTGGAAATAATGTCGCCGGTGCCGATCCATGGTGTGGAAGCAGTCCTCGGCAAGAAAAAATCGGTGATCAAGAACTTCACTTTCATGGGGGCACTGATCGGTGGCATTTCGGGCTTTGCCCTGGCCGCGGGTACTGCCATCGCCTGGCCCCACCCGGTCGGCGGCAGACCCATCATTACCATGCCACCGTTTTTGATTATTACCTACGAATTGACCATCTTGTTCGGCATTCTGGCTACAGTACTGGGCTTCATCGTTAGTTCCCGCCTGCCTGCGTTCCGCAATCGCGTGTATGTGCCAGAATCCGCGGTGGACAAATTTGTAGTAACGGCGCCCTGTGACGACGCCGAACATTTCAAACGCGCCGAGGCAATTCTTAACCAAGCCGGCGCCGAACAGGTTCGAGCAATGAGCGGTGAGGAATCATGAGAACACCTGCGAGCATATTCATTATTCTGTTGTTAGTGGGTCAATCGTCAGTCTCCTGGGGCTTCCCCTGGAACAAGGATTTCGTCGATCAGCTGTCTATCAAGGCGCAGGAAGCGCTGGCGCCGACGGAGCCTGATTCGACCCCCGTCGCCGGCGGTGAAACCCTGCCCGCATTGCCCGCAGATATCTCCGAGGCAGAGATGGACGCGTTGAAAGACGATGCCGCAGCTATTTCAAATCCCATACCCGCCAGCGCCGAATCGGTGGCCCGCGGGGCTGAGCTCTACGCCATGACCTGTGTGACATGCCATGGCACCGAAGGCCTTGGCGATGGCCCGGTGGGGCTGTTTTTTGAAACCAAGTCACCGGTGGATCTGAACGAGGACTATACCCAGGATCAAGCCGACGGATCGCTGTTTTTCACCCTTACCCGCGGTCGGGCGCTGATGCCGTTTTACCGCGACGCCCTGAACGTAGCGGAGCGTTGGGACGTTATAAATTATGTTAAAGCAGAGTTCGGACCACAATGAATACAGCGCATGCACTAGCACGCCTCCTGCCGCTCTCGCCGCGCGAGGGTCGCCGCGTTTCAATCCCATTGGCGGTTCTTGCCGGTGTCGGTCTGGTTGCTGCCGGTCCCGCTTATGGAGCCGAGGCCGAGGCCGCCGTCAGGCCCGAGTACGCCGTGCTCATTGTTTCTTTCCTGTTTCTAATGGGGATAACCCAGGCCGGTGTTGTATTTTCTGCCGTCACCCGTCTCTCAGGTGGACACTGGGCCAGACCTTACTACCGACTCGCTGAATTGAGCACCATGACCTTTGCCCCGTTTGCCTTCGTCGGGCTGTTGCTAATTTATATCTTCGGCAGGCACGAACTGTTCTATTGGCTCTCTCCTGCGCCGGACGAACACCTGAGCGCCTGGTTAAGCAGCGGCTGGTTGTTGCTAAGAAACCTGCTGGGCCTATTGTTGTTCTATGGCCTCAGTGCAAGCTATGTCTGGAAGAGTCTGCAGCCCGATCTAAGCCAGGCAAATGATGTTGATCCGCGGCAAGTTCAGCGCCAGCTCTATTTTCTGGCTCCACTGGTACTTGCTGCCTTCGTGATTTGCAATACCCTGTTGGCCTGGGATTTCGCCATGATGCTGATTCCGCACTGGCACAGCACGGTGTTCCCTATTCACTATTGGTTCGGTAACGTCTACGCGGGTACCGCAGCGCTGCTGGTAATTCCCGTGCTGTTGGGTCGATTTTCGACAGCCGAGAATTATTTTGGAACTCACCAGATTCGCTCTCTGAGCATGGTTATCACTGGTTTTATGTTGCTATGGCTGTATTTTTTGTGGGCACAGTTCTTCGTGATGTGGTATGGCAACTTGCCACGCGAAACCGATGCCCTGTTTCGCCAGATGTACGGGCACTACGCACCCTTCTACTGGACCATGATCGCCGGTTGCTTCTTCGTTCCCTTTATTTCATTGGTCTTTGCCTTCATAAATCGATCTCTGCTGGCGATGTGTATCCTCGCGGTCGGCATTAATCTGGCCATCTGGATCAACAAGTACCTGATGGTGATTCCTGTGTTCTCGGCCGAAGATCGTCTGCTGGACCATTTGCTGGACCTGGCTCTGTCAATTGGACTGCTCGCCAGCTTCCTTGTAGCGGTGGTTCTAGTCGCCAAAAAGTTGCCGCTGTACTGCTACTGGGAAATAAATCTGCAGCCGGAAACCGCTGCAGAAATGGACGGCGTGCCGGCGCACGGCGGTAATCACCCATAGATGCAGGGGCTGGCTCGGCGTAAATTGCCTAGCATTGGCTTGCTGGCGCTGGCCGTCGGCACCTCGGCACTGTTTGTTGCACTCGGCATGTGGCAACTGGACCGTGCAGGGCATAAACGAGACATACTACTGGAGTTCGAGAGCCGTGGCATAGCGGCACAAATCGATCTTAACCAATCGATCGCCAGAGACGATAGCGCGCTGTCAGGATATCGAGCGACAGCCACGGGACGTTACGTCGGTCCCAACATTCTGCTCGACAATCAACTGCTGCGGGGTCGTGTCGGCTACCTGGTCTATACCGCATTTGAACTCGATGAGCGTAGCCAGAGTATATTGGTCAATCGCGGTTGGATAGGCGCCGAGGCGGATCGCCATCAGCCGCCGCAGATCGGCACATCCAGTGCGAGCCAGCGGCTCAAGGGGCGCTTGAGTCGCCCGCCGACACCAGGTTTGCGTTTGCGTGGCAGCGATTTGATCGAACGCCTGGCAGATGACAGTTGGCGTGTTCAAGGCATCGATTTCGCGCAATTAGGCGCAAGCCTCGGCGAAGACATATTGTTTGTTACCCTGCAGCTTGAAGAAGATGCG
>CAVOFA010000137.1:0-6287 GCA_963694865.1 Gammaproteobacteria bacterium
GGATAGAGTGGCACAGGGGACAGACGTCGGTGAAAAATCTATAAAACTCTCTAACTGGTTAATCCTGTTGCTGGATACCAGTATCGAAGAAGAAGTACACGGTCGTCTGGCCGAGTCGGAATTGGAATTTCTCGAGTCCAGTCTCGATGCTGCACAGCAAGATAGCGAGATAGATCATTGCCTGATTTGCCTGCACCATAATCCGGTCCAGGGCAGTGCGGGATGGATGAAAGATGTAGGGCTTGTCAACGACGATCAACTTTTTGAAGTTGTCGATCGGTTTAGCAATATTAGCGGCATTCTTTATGGCCATATACATCAAGACCTGGATTTTATGCATGGAAATGTTCGCTGCCTGTGTTCTCCGTCTACCTGCATACAATTCAAGGCTGATGTCAGCGGTTTCGAGTTGGATAAGGTTAATCCCGGTTATCGTTCTCTGCAGCTGCTTGCCGATGGCTCGATTGAAACCGAGGTGAGAAGAGTAGGCGGCTACACCCTGGAAGCGGATTACAACAGCACAGGCTATTAATCAGAGGTTCCTTACTGGTTTGATGAACGTACAAGCCACCGTATTGTATTTGCACGGGTTTCTCAGTTCTCCCCAGTCCGAAAAAGCACAACAAACCCTGCGCTACTGTGAGCAACGGGGCATGGTCGGTAATGTGCTGATTCCGCAGATGCGGCATGGACCTGCACAGACTATGGCTGAGCTCAGAGCTATCGTTGAGGTACAAGATCCTGCGACCCTGGTGCTCATAGGCAGCTCATTGGGGGGCTACTATGCCACTTATCTGGCGGAAGCATACGCCCTGCCGGCAGCCCTGATTAATCCTGCCGTGCGACCTTTCGAGCTGTGGCAAGAGTACCTGGGACCGCAGCGGAATTATCATAGTGGTGAAATCCACACCGTAACGAAAAAACATATTGAAGAACTAAGGCAATTGCACAGATCGGAGTTACAATATCCACAGAATATAATGCCGTTGTTGCAGACAGGAGACGAAGTTCTGGACTACACAATAGCGCTGGATAAATTCGACTCTTCACGGAGTATAGTCAGAGAAAATGGTAATCACAGCTACGAGAACTATGTCGATGACCTGCCCGCCATCTTCGATTTTTTATTAGGCAGACTTTGATTAATTAATCAGAGGCTCACTAGACCAGCCGACAAAATACGCGGGATTTAAGCCGTCGTAGTACTGAGACAAGCAATGAACGAAACATACAACGCCGATGCCATCGAGGTGCTTACCGGGCTGGATCCTGTGCGCAAAAGGCCGGGCATGTACACCGATACCAGCCGACCGAATCACCTTGTACAGGAAGTGATTGACAACAGTGTGGATGAAGCCCTGGCCGGCTACGCCAGCACACTGACCCTCACCCTCAACAAGGATGGCTCGGTGGAAGTGACCGATGATGGCAGAGGCATGCCGGTTGACAAACACAAGGGTGAGAAAGTAAGCGGCGTCGAATTGATCTTGACGCGCCTGCATTCCGGCGCGAAATTTTCCAACAAGAACTATCAATATTCTGGTGGGCTGCACGGTGTTGGTGTCTCTGTGGTGAATGCCCTGTCAAAGACTCTCGAGGTGACTGTCAGGCGCAACAGCCAGGTTTACTTCATGCAGTTCAAGGATGGCGAGAAAGCATCCGAGCTAAAGGCTATCGATAAGGTTGGTAAGAGGAATACCGGCACCACGGTCAAATTTCTCCCGAACGCAAAATATTTCGATTCGGTGAAGATCTCGATACCAAAGTTAAAACATGTGCTGCGCGCGAAGGCAGTACTGTGCTCCGGGCTCAATGTTCGGTTCATCGACGACAGCTTCAGCAAAGACAAGGCACAGAGCGAAGAGTGGTATTTTGAGGACGGACTGACTGACTATTTGCTTCAGGCTACGGCAGAATTTGAGACCCTGCCGACGGAGCCGTTCGTAGGCTCGGTACAGGGTAACGACGAAGCCGTCGACTGGGCCGTACAGTGGCTGCCCGAAGGTGGTGAGCTCATTGGTGAAAGTTATGTCAATTTAATCCCCACAACGCTTGGCGGGACTCATATCAGTGGCTTGCGCACCGGCCTGCTCGATGGCCTGCGGGAATTCTGTGAATTCAGAAGTCTGTTGCCTCGAGGCCTCAAGCTATCCCCGGATGATGTCTGGGAGAAGTGTTGTTACGTGCTTTCATCGAAACTGCTCGAGCCGCAGTTTTCTGGTCAGACCAAGGAACGCCTGTCGTCACGGCAGTGTGCAGTCTTCGTCTCCGGCGTCGTTAAAGACAGCTTTAGCCTTTGGCTAAATCAACATACCGACGAGGCTGAAGCTATTGCAGAGCTGTGTATTAACAACGCGCAGCGCCGCCTCAAGGCCAGCAAGAAAGTTGCGCGCAAGAAGATTACTTCGGGACCGGCGTTACCGGGCAAGCTAGCTGATTGTTCAACCGAGGATGTGATGTCGGGAGAGTTGTTCCTGGTAGAGGGAGATTCTGCCGGTGGCTCGGCGAAACAGGCCCGCGATCGGCAGTTCCAGGCAATTTTGCCGTTGCGAGGCAAAATCATGAATACCTGGGAGGTGGATTCCAGTGAAATACTCGCTTCGCAGACGGTGCATGATATCGCCGTGGCACTGGGAGTGGATCCCGCCTCCAGCAATATCGAGGGCTTGCGCTACGGTAAGATTTGTATTCTTGCTGACGCCGACTCCGACGGTCTTCATATCGCTACCCTGCTGTGTGCACTGTTCGTGAAGCATTTTAAACCGGTAGTTGACGCCGGCCATATCTATGTTGCCATGCCGCCACTGTTTCGCATCGACGTGGGTAAGGAAGTGTTTTACGCCCTCGATGAAGACGAGAAGAATGGCGTCATCGATCGCATCGCGGCGGAGAAAAAGCCAGGCAAGGTTAATGTGCAACGTTTCAAGGGTCTGGGTGAAATGAACCCTCTGCAGTTGCGAGAGACGACTATGGCTACCGACACCCGTCGCCTCGTACAGCTAACCCTTGAAAGCGACGCCTCCAGCAGCAGTAAGTCAGGAACCTTTGGGGCCATGGATTTATTACTGGCCAAGAATCGAGCTCCCGACCGCAAGATTTGGTTGGAACGCAGTGGCGGGATGGCGGACTATGCTGAATAATTTGAGTCGGCTTCTGTCTCCGCTTTTGCTCATAGATTTGGAACACTGAGAAAAACATGAATCAGGACATAACAGTTAACGAAGACGGCGTCGAACAGGTTACGCTGAAAAGCTATACCCAGCAGGCCTATCTTAACTATGCGATGTACGTCATCAATGACCGGGCATTGCCGAGCCTGGGAGATGGACTGAAACCGGTGCAGCGACGCATCGTCTATGCGATGTCGGAGTTAGGTCTGAAGGCGTCGGCCAAGTTTAAGAAGTCAGCTCGAACCATTGGTGATGTCATAGGTAAATTTCATCCCCACGGTGATTCGGCCTGCTACGAGGCAATGGTGCTGATGGCGCAGCCATTTGCTTATCGCTATCCCTTGATAGACGGTCAAGGCAACTGGGGATCTCAGGATGATCCAAAATCTTTCGCTGCGATGCGCTATACCGAGTCCCGACTACGAGCCTATGTAGATGTTTTGCTGGGTGAATTAGGACAGGGTACGGTCGACTGGAAGCCCAATTTTGATGGCACGCTCGATGAGCCAAAGATACTTCCGGCCAGATTACCCAATGTCTTGCTCAATGGTGGCAGTGGTATAGCGGTGGGCATGGCGACGGATATTCCTCCGCATAATCTGAGAGAAGTAGCCAGCGCCTGTATTTATCTGCTGGACAAACCCAAGGCGACGGTAGAAGACCTGTGCAAAATTATCAAGGGACCTGACTTCCCCACCGAAGCAGAGCTTGTTACTCCTAAAGACGAAATCATCGAGCTGTACAAGACCGGCCGAGGCTCTCTGAAAGCCCGCGCAATTTACGACATCGAGAATGGCGAAATTGTTATTACCGCACTACCGTACCAGGTATCCGGTTCCAAGGTTCTGGAACAGATCGCGGCCCAGATGCAGAACAAAAAATTGCCCATGGTAGTGGATCTTCGGGATGAGTCCGATCATGAAAATCCGACTCGTATTGTGGTGGTGCCAAGATCGAATCGCATCGACATGGATAGCGTGATGTCGCATTTGTTTTCCACCACTGACCTGGAGAGGAACTACCGGGTCAACTTCAATATGATCGGAATCAACAATCGGCCGCAAGTAAAAGACATTGCGACGTTGCTAAAAGAATGGCTACAGTTCCGCACCACTACGGTTAAGAGAAGACTGCAGTTTCGCCTCGATAAAATTCTCAAGCGCATGCATATCCTCGAAGGCTTGCTGATTGCATTTCTTAATATCGATGAAGTAATCAAGCTAATTCGACAGCAAGACAAACCCAAGCCCGCCCTCATCAAGAAATTTAAAATTTCGGATATTCAGGCGGAAGCCATCCTCGAATTGAAGTTGCGGCAATTGGCCAAGCTTGAAGAGGTGAAGATACAGGCCGAGCAAAAACAGCTGGCTACGGAGCGTAAGGGCCTCGAACAGCTATTGAAATCTGCTGCGCGCTTGAAAACGTTTATCAAGAAAGAAATTCAGACCGATGTGGATAAATTTGGTGATGACAGGCGCACACCCATTGTGGTCCGTGAAGAGGCCAGGGCTTTCAGGGAAACCGAGCTGATATCCACCGAGCCAGTCACCATTGTCTTGTCCGAGCGCGGTTGGATGCGGGCCGCCAAGGGGCACGATGTGGATCCTGCCTCCCTGCAGTTCAAATCCGGAGATGGTTTCAAGCTTGCGGCCCGCGGCAAGAGTAATCAACTGGCGATCTTTATCGATTCAACCGGGCGCGCGTACTCACTGCCGGCACACAGTTTGCCTTCGGCGCGGGGCCAGGGAGAACCGCTATCAGGCAAGGTAAATCCGCCTTCCGGCGCTACCTTCGAAGGCGTGCTAATAGGCGAGGATGACAAAGATGTACTGCTGGCCAGCGATGCCGGCTACGGCTTTGTCGCCAAAATTGGAGACCTTGGCAGTAAGAATAAATCGGGCAAGGCAGTGCTAAGGTCACCGAAAGGCGGCAAGGTGCTACCCGCAATAACTGTCAATGATTATGCCAGTGATCTGATTGTGGCCATCACCAATGAAGGCAGAATGCTGATGTTTCCGTTAAACGAACTTCCGCGTCTCGCTAAAGGCAAGGGCAACAAGATTATTAGTATTCCCACGGCGCGAGTGGCGGAGCGTATAGAGTTCGTGGTGGCAATTGCGGTACTGACGGTCGAAGACACTCTGACCATTCACGCCGGTCGTCGTTATCACAATCTGAAACCGGCAGACTTGCAACATTATCGCGGAGAACGAGGTCGGCGCGGCAACAAGTTGCCGAGGGGATTTCAGAACGTCGATCGTATAGAACTCATTGAGAAGCAGGCCAGGGATTAAGCTGGGGAGCTATTCTGAATAGAGTGTCGCCAGTTGTATGGCCTGGCGTTCCAATAGTAATTTATAATCCGACATGGGCTCACTACTCACGTAAGTAATAATCTGCTCTTCATCATCGACGATAGAATATTCTTCGGCACTCACACGGATGCCCGCTCCTGCATGTTCGAAGCAGGTTTCACTAATGAGTAAAGTATTATCTGGGCACTCAGCGCAGATCTGACGGGTCAGGTCGAGGGTCTTGCCAGTAAAATTATTGGTATCCTGAGTTATTGGTGAATACAGCCCGCTCACGGCCTGACCACTGTGTACCGCGAGTTTAAAGTTTGCGGCAATGTGTTCGCCGTCAATATCGGCAAGATCTCCGTGCAGATAGAGGAATAGCTGTCCGGTGCAGATCGCATAGAATGCCTGCTCTTCTTCCAGCTGCACCGAGTTAAAGTTGATTACGATTTCTCCATCGGAACAATAACAAACGTGGCCATTATAAAGCTGGCATACTTTTCCTGCGAAGAAATAGTATTTGTTTAACAAGCCGACCAGTCGCTCTTCGCTTAGAGTAGAAGCAAGGAATTGAAAGTTTGCCATCCTGATATTCAACAAGGTCACATCTTGTTTGCCGGGAATGGATTTGAAATTTTGTGCGTCTGCTGCCGGTTTGCGATGACCAAAATTATCAAGAAAAGTATTCTGTGCTAAAAATTCAGCAGTGGCGTTGAACTGTTTGATAGCGGTACTTATTTCGCTATTGCTGTCAGGTTCGGGGCAGGTTTCAATTTTGCCTTTGCGAATATTGCTAAGTGTAAGCGCCAGATAGTTAATG
>CAVOFA010000138.1:0-6093 GCA_963694865.1 Gammaproteobacteria bacterium
ACAGGGCTGGCAAACTGTATGACAAGTTCGTCAGCTTTGTAGCTGATCTGGAACTGATCGGCAGCAGGCTTGAATCCACCCAGGGTGCCTACCAGGACGCATACAACAAGCTCGCCGGTGGACGGGGTAATCTGGTAAAACGTGCGGAAGATATGAAAGCTCTGGGCGCGAAGGTCAGTAAATCGTTACCCAAGAACCTGGTTGAAATGCCAGAACGAGAGGCTCCTCGGTCTATTTCATCGGTCGACAGCCAGGAAACCCGTACATAACCTGATAATGCCAGCGGAGTCGCTATCGCTTTCAAACAGTGTTGGTTGAAAACAGTGTTAGTTGAAAACAATTTTAGTTGAGACAAAAGGTCTGAGAAAAACAATGTCTGAGAAAAACAATCACGCCTATTGGCAGGCAAATCTGCGGTTGATGTTGGTGTTGCTGGTCATCTGGTTCAGTGTCTCGTTTCTGGCGGGTATCATCTTCGTAGACTTCCTCAACCAGTTTCGTCTGTATGGTTACAAGCTTGGCTTCTGGTTTTCGCAGCAAGGTGCTATCTACTTTTTCGTTCTGCTGATCTTTGTCTACGCCTGGCGTATGAATGTCCTGGACAAAAAGTTCGGCGTAGCTGAGGAGTAGTTGATGTCTGCACAATTGCTCACTTACCTGTTTGTCGGGGCTTCGTTCACACTTTACATCGGTATTGCCATCTGGAGCCGCTCGACGTCCACCAAAGAGTTTTATGTGGCTGGTGGTCACGTTAACCCCATCGCAAACGGGGCGGCGACTGCAGCGGACTGGATGTCTGCGGCCTCATTTCTTTCAATGGCAGGGATCATTGCATTTGAGGGTGCCGATGGCGCCAGGTACTTGATGGGCTGGACTGGTGGGTACGTATTACTCGCATTGTTGCTGGCACCTTACCTTAGGAAATTCTCTAAATTCACGGTGCCCGACTTTGTCGGAGATCGTTATTACTCACAGACCGCGCGGCTTGTTGCGGTGGTGTGTGTTATTTTTATCTCGTTTACCTATGTCGCGGGACAAATGAGAGGGGTTGGAATAGTGTTCAGCCGCTTTCTTGAAGTGGACATCAATACCGGTGTTCTCATCGGCATGGCCATCGTTTTTTTCTACGCTGTGCTGGGCGGCATGAAGGGCATTACCTATACACAGGTGGCTCAATACTGTGTGTTGATTTTTGCCTACCTGGTGCCTGCCATTTATATTTCTATTGCCCTGACGGGTAATCCACTACCAATGTTTGGCCTGGGTTCTACGATGGCCGATGGCAGTGGTGTTTACCTGCTGGATAGGCTCGATGGCCTGACCACTGAACTGGGCATGGCTGCGTTTACGTCAGGGAACAAATCTACCATTGATATGCTGTTTATTACGGCTGCCTTAATGGCAGGAACCGCAGGGTTGCCCCACGTGATTGTTCGATTCTTTACCGTACCCAAGGTCAGGGATGCCCGTATTTCGGCTGGATACGCCCTGGTATTCATCGCGCTGCTCTATACGACTGCTCCTGCAGTCGCAGCCTTTGCCCGAATGAACATCATTAACAATGTCGATGGTATGCCCTATGAGGATGCTCCGTCATGGTTTAGCAAATGGGAAGACTCGGGGCTGATCGCCTGGCGTGACAAGAATGAGGATGGTGTTGTCCAGTACCGGGGTGGCAATGCGTTGCAGCCGGCGAAACCTGCGTTCACCGGTGAACGCGGAAGCAGTGGCGAACGTTTACTTGGAAACAGCGATTCAGCCAGCGAAAACGAGTTGTACATAGACCGGGATATTATTGTGCTGGCGCATCCGGAAATTGCGCAGCTACCCAATTGGGTGATTGCCCTGGTGGCGGCGGGCGGACTTGCTGCGGCGTTATCAACTGCAGCTGGATTGTTGCTGGTTATTTCTACTGCGGTATCCCATGACCTGATGAAAAAGACATTCAAGCCGGAGATCACTGAACGTCAGGAGCTCCTGTTTGCTCGAATTGCCGCTGCAGTAGCGATAGGAATCGCCGGTTTGTTTGGCATTTATCCCCCTGGGTTTGTTGCTGAGGTTGTGGCATTTGCCTTTGGATTGGCTGCCGCAAGCTTTTTCCCGGTGCTGCTGCTTGGCGTCTTCTACAAGAGAATGAACAAGGAAGCAGCCATTACAGGCATGATTACGGGTCTTGTGTTCACCTTTGCTTATATCGCTTATTTCAAATTTGTTAGTCCTGCTGATAACAATCCAGATCATTGGTGGTTTGGCATATCTCCTGAAGGCATTGGAACGCTGGGGATGCTGGCCAATTTTGTGGTGTCGCTGATTGTTTGCAGGTTTACACCACCACCACCCGCCGAGATTCAGGCGCTGGTTGAAAATATCAGGGTGCCTTCTTAGGAGAGTCTTGTTAAGCGTTATTGTTGATCTTTTGCGACAGCGGTGTTCCCATGGAAAATCATTCCCAACCATTTTATGACAAGAAGGCCAGATCATGATTGAAGCAGATAATCTGATCAGTCAGTACGAGAGTGAAGGCATAAATCGCGTAAAGCTAGGATTTACGGATATCGATGGTGTGCTTCGCGGCAAGTACATCAGTCTTGATAAATTCAAGAGTATCGCGGCGGGTACAGCAGGATTTTGTGACTGCGTCCTGGGCTGGGATCTGGACGACCAGCTGTACGACAACGCGAAATACACCGGCTGGCATACCGCTTTTCCGGATGCGGCGTTTCGTGTCGACCTGGCGACCGAAAGGCGCCTGCAGGATGAGAATAACCTGCCATTCTTCCTGGTTGAGTTTGTCGCTGACGATGGCGGCCTGCACCCGATATGCCCTCGTAGCAGATTGAAGCACATCCTGGGCGTTGCCGAGTCAATGGGCTACCTTCCAAGGCTTGCTTTCGAGTACGAGTTCTTTATTTTTAAAGAGACGGCCCAGTCTGTGCGAGAGAAAAACTATACGGATCTGGTTCCGTTGTCTCCCGGGAATTTCGGCTACTCTGTTCTAAGAACCATGACCTTGTCAGATCTCTTTAATGAGTTTATGGATTATTGTCTGGCACATGATTTCCCGCTTGAAGGGTTGCACTGTGAAACAGGGCCGGGCGTATGGGAGGCGGCCATTGCGGTTGATGATGCGCTTGCTGCCGCTGATAAGGCTGTCCTGTTCAAGACCTTTGCCAAAGCCTTCTTCCAAAAAAGGGGCATGATTGCGACTTTTATGGCTAAGTGGTCTATGGATTATCCAGGCCAGAGTGGTCACGTTCACCAGTCGCTGCTGTCAACGGAAGACGGCCGGAATGTTTTCTTTGATGCAAACGAACCTCATTCAATGAGCGCGACCATGCATCATTATGTTGGCGGGCTTCGCCATCACATGAGACCACTACTCGCCGTGACTTCCCCAACAATTAACAGTTATACGCGGCTTGTTAAGGGTGCCTGGGCGCCTACTGCGGCAACCTGGGGCGTGGAGAACAGAACGGCAGCCCTGCGGGTAATTGAAGGATCTGATAAGTCGCAGAGGGTGGAGTTTCGAGTTGGCTCTGCGGATGCGAACCCTTACCTGGTTGCAGCAGCGAATCTGGGGGCCGGGCTTACAGGTATTTCCGAGAAGCTGGACCCCGGTGAAGCGGCGGTTGGCAACGCCTATGAGTTGCAAAGTGAGTTACCGCAGGACTACCAGCTGTGCGGCAATTTGCGAGACGCCAATCGCGAGTTTGTGAATTCAGAGGTTGCCACTCAAATGTTTGGCGATACTTTTGTGGCGCATTACGCAGCCTCCCGTGACTGGGAAGTTCGCGAATACGAGCGTGCTGTAAATGACTGGCAGCTGCGTCGATACTTTGAAATCATATAAAGGAAGCGCGGTTCGAAAATGAGAATAGGCATACTTCAGGCGGACTCTGTGCTGGAACAGTTCCAGCCAGATCACGGTAATTATCCGGGCATGATTGCGGGAATCCTGGGTCAGGCGGCAACCGAATTAAATCTGGAGACAGAGTTCAGGAACTATGACGTTGAACACGGGATCTATCCTGATGCCATTGATGAATGCGATGGCTATGTCATCACGGGTAGCAAAAAGAGTGTGTATGACGATGAGCCCTGGATAGCTGCCTTAAAAGAATACACGCGCGACTTGCACGGTGCAGAGAAAAAACTGGTTGGATTGTGCTTTGGGCACCAATTAGTCGCCGAGGTGCTGGGAGGTAAGACGCTTGGGGCAGAAGCAGGATGGTGCGTCGGTATCCATGAAAGTGAAGTAATCCAATCCCAATGGTTCATGAGCGACGACGAGTTGGATCCCTTTACGCTGATCGTGTCCCATAAGGATCAAGTGGTTCAGCTGCCGAAAGGCGCTCAATTGTTGGCATCGGCAAAGCAGTGCCCGAACAGTATGTATTGCGTAGGCGATCATATACTGACTATGCAAGGCCATCCCGAATTCACGCGAGAATATTCAAGAGATCTGATGGAAATGCGGCGGGAAATACTCGGTGTCGACACCTACAGTGAGGGCGTTGCGTCGCTGGCTAAACCTTTGAAGAAGAATATTATTGCGCGATGGATCATTCGCTTCATGAAAGGTAAACCTGCGACTGAATAATCTTTATAATCCTGCCTTTTTTTCAGCATAACCGGCAGCAATCCTATGAGTTGGCAATCACGATTTGAAGAGATAATCACCAACAAGGTATTTGAGTTTTTCATTATCTTTTTCATTGCGGCATCTGCGCTGATTGAAAAGCAGCAACGGGATAACCCTGGCTCAAGGCCATAACCAGGCTGCACCTCGGACACCAGAAGAGTCGCCATGCTGAGCCTTAACGATGCGCGTGCCAACATGATCTGAGAAAACATACTTCCCGAGCCGGGAGTGCACTTCCTGATAGAGCCTGTCGATATTGGATACTCCGCCACCAAGTACAATGGTGTCCGGATCCAGTACGTTGATCACACCAGCGAGAGCCCCCGCGAGCTGTTCAAAGTACCCGTCCAATACCTGTCTTGCCATTGATTCACCGCTGACATCCAGCGCCGCGATCTCCAGGGCGGAAAGCATTTTTCGCGAATGAGTTGCATAAGTTTTTGCGAGTCCTGGACCAGAGATCCATGTTTCGACACAATCCAGGCGGCCGCAGAAACATTCCCTGCCGCGTTTCAGATCTTCCAGTTCCGGCATTGTATTATGGCCCCATTCGCCGCTGACCCCACTCGGGCCTTGTACCAGCTTGCCATTAACGACAATTCCACCCCCTACGCCGGTCCCGAGAATAACGCCAAAGACGACAGGGCTATCTTTCCCTGCGCCATCAGAAGCCTCGGAAAGGGCAAAGCAATTTGCATCGTTAGCTAATCTCACGGCGCGATCCAGGTGTTGCTCCAGATCACCCAGTAGGTGTTTGCCATTAAGGCAGGTGCTGTTGGAGTTTCGCATCACAGGTGACAGGGGAGAAACAGACCCCGGCGTGCCAATACCAATCGGCAGATGCTTGTCGTCAGTTAACAGTGCGATGACTGCCGAAATCGCGTCCAGAATACCTGGGTAATCTTCCTGCGGGGTTGGCAGTCGCTCTCTGCGTTTTATGTCGCCGGCCGAGCCCAGCAGAACACCTTCTATTTTGGTGCCTCCCAGATCAATACCAATACGGTTAGATGCCTGTTTCAAGTCGCAGCACTTCATTGTTCAAAGCGCCATTATAACCCGCTAATCAGCGCCCGGATCACCCGGGGGTGATCTCGTCGTAATATGTGGGTTCTTCTTCAAGAATCAGGTAGGCCAGGCCGTAAGCAATCAGGACACTTGGGGCGTGAATGAGCAGACCAATGACCGCGGCTAACCTTACCCAGATGTGGGGGATGTCAAGATACCTTGCAACTCCGGAGCAAACTCCACCGAGTTTCCTATGGTCGGCATTCAGATAAATTTCCTGACGGTCATTAAATATGTCTTTCATTTTGCTTCTTCCTGCTGTGGACGAATGGATTGTTACTGATAAAGCATTCATTAGTCGTCATGGTGCGCTAGTGGTACCTCACGAAAATCAGGTTCTTGTCGGTCGTTGTATCAGCGCGAACGTCGTTACCATCTACTGAATA
>CAVOFA010000139.1:0-6092 GCA_963694865.1 Gammaproteobacteria bacterium
ATCATGAGTCACTGGATAATCTGACACCTGCGGATGTATATTATGGGCGTGGACACAAAATACTGGAACAACGCGACAAGATTAAAATCGCCACCTTGGCTATGCGCCGGAAAATGCACTACGATAAGCAGACTAAGTTATTAACCCGGATGGGCTAATGTGCCTCTTAGATCAGAGCTAACTTTGTCCAAGATGGTTTGACGACGTACAGAAAACGTACGAGGGCCTTTATCGCCGACATAGAAAATCACTTCTCCCATGAGAGACAGCATAACCCATTGATTTGACCGAAAAAAGAGAGTGATTTTCAGAGCGGGACAAGTGCCGGAGAGTGGCTGAAAAGTGTCTGCTTTTTTACTTCTGAGCTGGAAATTCCTTGATGTATAGATCCTGCTTGGCGTAGGGGATTTCAATTTCGTGCTGGTTAAACTGCCGGTAAATCTCACAATTTAGTCGGTCTAACACCGAGCCCCGCAGTATTGGTTTCTGTATCCACACCTGCAAATCGAAATCCAGGCTGGATGCGCCGAAGAGGCGAAAGCGCACGCGGGGTGAGGGCTCTGCACAAACCAGGTCTTCAGCCTGAGCAATGCTTAGTAAAATTTCACGAACCTTGTCTATGTCGGTGCCATAGGCAACACCGACGCCAACGTGGCAGCGGTATTTTTCAGAGGGACCGCCGGACTCGTTGATGATCTTGCTATTTCCCATCACCGAATTGGGGATGGTTACCTCGACATCGGCGCGGGTCAGTATGCGGGTACTGCGAATGCCGATGTGAGTCACCTCGCCGCGTTCGCCGGTATCCAGCACGATGAAGTCGCCAATTTTATAGGGTGCATCGGCCATGATAAACACGCCTGAAAACAGATTGGCGAGGGTGTCCTTGGCGGCAAAACCCACCGCAATGCCCACTATGCCGGCAGAAGCCAGCCAGGCAGTCATGTCTATATGCCAGGCCGAGAAGAGAAAATACACGGCCATGACCGCGATGACGATATTGATCAGATTAAGAAACAGCGGCAGGGTTTGCGGATGCACGATTTTTATCGTGTTCTCATTCTTGGAAATGCGGGTCAGCAACATACGATTGCCACGCAGCAAAAACGTTGCCCAAACTAGCAGGGCAAAGGTCTGGATCAGGGAGAAGATGATGTCGAGCGTCAACTGCGGCGGCGACAGGATCAGTGTGGCGCTGGCAAAACCCAACAACAGGATGCTGTTATAGATGGGTGAGTGCAGCAGATCGAAGAGATGATCATCCAACGCAAATTGCGTCTTCTGCGCTAATTGTTTTAAGCCGGTAATGATGATGCGATTGAACAACCAGGCCACCACGAAGGAGAGACTTACCGCCAGCGCCGCCTGGGTATAACGGTTGTCACCGAAAACAGTCAATAGCGGTGAAATGAAGGACTGTAATTCTTCAAACATACTTCTTGTCCATTATTGATCTCCGAGGTTGTCAGGACTAGTGACGAGGACTTGCTGCGAGGACTTAGTGTACTGGAAATCAACTTATTTGAAAGTTAATGGGGTTTGTCGCGGTTTAAGGTATAAAGGGACTCTATAATCCGTTGGTATCCGAAGTAATAGAAATAGAATGGCTTTGGCCGGCTCAAATGCAACAGCCTTCATCACGGCATAACGGGCCTGGCGTAATACCTATAAACGCATTTTAGGTTGCATTCGTCATCGCGCCGAATGTACTGTTAACGCCTGAAAAATCACTAGAAGGCAACAATTGTAGTCATGTCCACATCAAATTCCTATCAGCCAGGTCGCCACTTCCTACAAATTCCCGGGCCATCCAACGTCCCGGATCAAATCTTGCGAGCCATGGCGCGGCCGGTTATGGATCATCGCGGCCCGGACTTCGCCGAGTTGACACTGGGCATTTTAGATAATCTGGCAGCGGTGTTTAATACCAGTTCTCCGGTCTTTATTTTTCCGGCTTCTGGCACCGGCGGCTGGGAGGCTGCGCTGTTGAACACTTTGTCACCGGCGGATAAGGTGCTGGCATTTGAAACCGGGCATTTTGCCACGCTCTGGAAAAATGTTGCTGAAAAGCTGGGTTTGGAAGTGATCTGGATCGCCGGTGACTGGCGCCACGGCATTGATCCGGCTGTGGTCGAAGCGCAATTACAGGCAGACAAGAATCATACAATAAAGGCCGTGCTGGCGGTGCACACGGAGACCTCCAGCGGTGTCAGCAGTGATATAAAGCAAATAAGGGCGGCAATAGATGCCGCCGCCCACCCGGCGTTGTTTATAGTAGATGCGGTTTCGTCTTTGGCTTGTTCCGAGTATCGTCACGATGATTGGGGTGTGGACGTGAGTATTAGTGCTTCTCAAAAAGGCCTGATGTTACCCCCGGGTTTATGTTTTAACGCGGTGAGTCAAAGGGCTTTGGAAGCCAACAAGACAGCAAAATTTAACCACTCCTATTGGAGTTGGCAGGCCATGCTAGATCTGAATCGGCGCGGCTATTTCCCTTACACACCCAGCACAAATTTGTTATACGGATTGGATGAGGCCCTGTCCATGCTGCAAGCCGAAGGCATGGACGCCGTGATTCAACGTCATGGGCGGCTGGCTCATGCCAGCAGGCTGGCGGTAGAAGCCTGGGGCCTGGAAATTCTCTGTCTCAATAGCGACGAATATTCCAATTCTACCACTGCGGTAGTCATGCCAGAGGGGCACGATGCCGATAATTTGCGCAGTATTATTCTGCAGCGTTTCAATATGTCTCTGGGCATGGGTTTGGGGAAAGTAAAAGGCAGAGTGTTTCGAATCGGTCACATTGGTGACTTTAATGATTTAATGCTGGCGGGTACTCTGGCTGGAGTAGAGATGGGCCTGGCGCTGGCCGACGTTCCCCATAAACGTGGTGGCGTGAACGCGGCTATGGATTTTCTTGCGTCGCCATAACTTCAGACCTAGAAAAAAATATGAGGCCTGTGAGCCTATTGCAAAAGTAACGACACTTGCAGTTGAATTTGACAGGGGATTGGGTAGGGGCGTTGTTTTGTAGTGACTAGCGCCCAGGGATGGAGCGCGGGACGGGCCAGGGATGGCCCACCGGGACGAAAAACAATGCCCCTTCCCAATCCCCGATACACGCATCAACTACCTACAGCGATTATTGAATTTCTGTGGGATATCTTAGGGTCAGAGTAAACGGAGATTTCATGGATCCATCCACAGCGGTTACTACGAGTCCGGCATTGTCTCTCATCGGCTTCGCGGCTGTTATTTCCCTTCTGCTTTTTCTAATTGCTAAATGGAAGTGGCATGTCTTCTTCGCGCTCTTGATACCGATTTTGCTTTTCGGTGTCTTGCCTGGAATACAGCGCAATAATTTCATCGATGCCTTCGAAACCGGCTTCGGCAGTACCCTGGGTTCTATCGGTGTCGTTATCGTGCTCGGTTCCATAATTGCGGAAGCGCTTAAACACACTGGAGCTATCCAGGTTATCACTCGTTCTATGGTAAGGCTGATAGGCTCGAACCGAATGCCGCTAGCCTTAACGATGACGGGGTTCATCATTGGCGTCGCCATTTTTTCCGACGTCGCCTTCGTCATATTGAACCCACTGGTGCACTCCGCCGCCAAGAGTATGGGAGTCGGTATCGCCGTGATGTCTACCGGACTGGTGGGTGCGCTGCAACTAACCCACGCCATCGTACCGCCTACGCCCGGGCCGTTGGCAGCGGCGGCTCTGTTAGGTGCCGATATTGGTAAAACCATAATATTTGGCAGCATTGCGTGTCTGGTCGGGTCGATGAGTTGTTGGGCGTGGGGAGTTTATGTTGCTGGTCCACGCATCAAGACAGCAGCCTCCGATGAATTCGATGGTCGTAATTTCGACAATGCCGAAGAGGACTTACCCAGCACCCTCAGCTCCTATATGCCTATCGTAATTCCTATCGTGCTAATCGGTACCCAGAGTGTGGTGAGCCTGTTGTTCGATGAGGGACATATTTTGCGCACGATATTCTCCTACCTGGGCTGGCCGGTTATCGCCTTGTCCATAGGTGTGTGGCTGGCCTACCGCAACATCAAGAGCGAGGATGCGAGAGACAAAGCCAAGGACGAATGGGTAGAAGCAGCGTTAAGGACTTCGGCCATGATCCTGGTTGTAACGGGTCTGGGTGGTTCACTCAGTGCGATTTTGCGAGGTACGCCCGCGGTGGATTTCATCGCCACTCTGTTTACCGACTACGGCCTGCCGACAATCCTGCTACCCTTTGTTATCGGCATTATCGGTAACCTGATTACGGGCTCCACAACCGTGGGGGTTATTACCGCAGCGTCACTGGTGGCGCCGATGTTGGCAGGCCTGAGTCTGTCGCCGGAAGCGGCCATGCTGGCAGGAGCCAGTGGCTCGGTCATCATCAAGTACGTCAACAGCAGTTACTTCTGGGTGTGCACATCCCTCACCAAACTAAGTGTCGCCGACGCGGTGTTCAGCTACGGCGGCGCGACGCTGGTGGGAGGCTTAACGTCGTTCGCTGTTGTTTGCCTGATGTGGGTGCTTGGCCTGATTTAGCCTGCTAGGCCGACATACCGCGAGCGGAGATGGGCCACACGGCTTCCACCCTGTCATTTCGAATTGCGTACATCTGGTCGTAAAGATTTACTACCGGGTCGCAGTGCGACACGATGAGTTCCAGTTTCTCACCGACCTTGTAATTACGGGACGGCTCGTCTTCATAAAGGATAGTGCCAAATTCATCGGAGCCGGAGCGATAGCGCATACCGGACTCGCCCTTAATTATCGGCCAGGGCTGATTGATGGTGCAGGCCTTGGCGCCGGCGTCGGAGGTGGCACGACCGGCATACTGATCGTTGAGCACGGTAGTCATGATCGTCAGTGAGGTGTGAAAGTCGGAATAGACCTCGTTGTCTGCTTCGCCGCCTATGCTTATATACTGGGCATCCATAAACACATAGCTGCCCACCTGCACGTCAGTCAGCCCCCTGGTGCCGTGGTCGATGTTGTAGGTGCCGGTGCCGCCGCCACTGAATATTTCGGTGTTCAACCCTGAACCCTGCATCAACTCGAAGGTGTCGGTGGCTGCAGTCATGCGCTCGAGGGTCTGAGCTTTGCGAGTTTCAAAGCCCACTACATGCTGCGCCGCCGCGTCGTAACACAACATGCCCAGCAGGCGCAGGCCGGGCAGCTGATCAATCAGTTGCGCCAGTTGCAAGGCAGGCTGGCCGAAGGCAATTCCGGTGCGTCGAATGCCAGGATCAACATCCACCACCACGTCGGCAACCAGGCCCATGGACACCGCCGCCGCCGACAACAGTCGCGCATTCTCGGGGGAATCCGTGGCCTGTCTGAATCCAGGACATTGCTGTCGTAACAACATCGCGCGTTTGATCTTGGTGGGAGTTACATTGCCTGTAGTATTGAGAATTCGATCGATGCCATTCTGGAACATAGCTTCCGCTTCACTTACTTTCGCGGTACAGATGCCAACCGAGCCCCGGTCTATTTGCATCTGCGCAATGGTTGGGCATTTGTGCGTCTTGGCATGAGGTCGGCTGGCGATACCATTAGTGCTCATGGTCGCTGCCATCTTGTCCAGGTTCGCTTCCAGCAGGTCCAGATCGACACACAGTGCCGGCGTGTCCAGTTCCCATTTAGACACGTTCACGGACATCTCACCGTTGGCGTAGAACGCCTGCATTTCTGCTGAAGTGTATCCCATGACTGAAGTCGGAGCCCAAATGGCAGCGGCGCCGCTGGCCTGCAGGAAGTGACGGCGAGATAAGGAATTAGCTTTCATGGAGTCCCTCACGGTTGTTTATGGCAACTGAGACTGGATCAAATATTATCACATCTCATTAACCAAATGGCTCATCATAGTGGACGCCACTACATTTCCTCAGACGTTCGACTTCGCTCAATCAAGTGAAAACTTGGCAGTTATTACATTTCGAGTAGTTCAAGTTAATTTAAAAGGCTTCACGAAAGTTCGCATCGCACACCTAAAACTGTTCGATAAATAGGGGCGGGGGAACAAAATTATAAAGTACCAACTATAAAAAAGGGGCGAATGAATTTCCTCTGATCCCATTT
>CAVOFA010000140.1:0-6029 GCA_963694865.1 Gammaproteobacteria bacterium
ATCGCCACCTTGGCTATGCGCCGGAAAATGCACTACGATAAACAGACTAAGTTATTAACCCGGATGGGCTAATGTGCCTCTTAGATCAGAGCTAACTTTGTCCAAGATGGTTTGACGACGTACACTTCACAGGCTGATCGCTGTGCTATTGCCGCTGCCAGTTCCCGTGCCTGTCGGTAGTATTGGGCATGTCTTACTGGTGCTTGAGCCAGCTTTAGCTCGTGCTGTAGCTCAGCATTGTCGGGCTGTAATTTCAATTCTTCACGGACCGCCTGGCAGGCACTATCGGCAGTTTTCTGATCGGTGGTACGGGCGCTGCCAAACACCACCACAGTGTGATCGATGCCATGCTTGCGCAGGACTAATTCGGGCTTCGTGAATTCGAGCAGTAAGCGCACCGGACGAAGTTCATCCTGCAGCAGAAAATCCAGGTCGTCGTAGGCCAACAGTGAGGCATCGGCATTAACTGTGGTCTCAGTCACTTCGGGGGTGTTCTCGGCGGCAGTCGCTGGCCCGTCATCTGTGCTGTCCTCTTCCTGCATTAGTTGGCGAGCGGGCGCGGATGCAACTGGAAGTTCACCACCAGCGGGCGCATTAACAGACTTGATTTTTTTCTCATGAGACGCTCTCTGGAGTTTAGGTATTGGCAGGCTATTTTGACCGATATTTCCAATGGAAAACAAGACGCTAGCAATAATTTTGATCTATTATGTTGCAACCCTATAAAACCACATCAAAAACCTTCGGAGCTTACTATGCCACAGTACCCGAAAATCCTCCTGACCCTGTTACTGTTTGTCGTTAACACTCAGGCCGGCGCACAAATCTACCAGAACTGGAATCTTGACTTTCCCACGTCCCAAACTGGTGCGGCACAGGAGCATTTCCTCGATGGCGTGACTTACATGCAGCTGCACATGTTCGAGGATGCGGAAAAGCATTTTCGCGTGGCGCAAGAGCTGGCACCGGATTTCGCTATGGCCTACTGGGGTGAGGCTCTCACCCAGCATCGCACGATCTGGAGTATTCACCGCCTGGACGTAGCCCGAGAAGTGCTGGCCCGCCTGGCAGCCACACCTGCAGAACGGGCCGCCCAGGCACCGACCGCGAGAGAGCAAGCGTATCTGGCAGCTGTCGAGACATTGTTCGGCGCAGGTGCATTTCTGGATCGCCAGACAGCCTACTCAGAGGCGATGGCCGAGTTAACTGCCTCCTACCCAGAAGACATCGAGGCTGCTGCTTTCTACGCCCTGTCGCTGATGCGAGAGACGCCAGCGGACTCGCACCGGAATTAGCGACACCCTTTGCCGACGTATACGCGCGCTGGGTGTTGGATCTGGAAAGCTGGCAGGATGCAGGGCTACTGGCGGAACTTGCCCGGGAGTATTCGCTACGCAATCCAGGCCTGTGGTAGGCAATCGGTATCGCCGCCGCTCGCTCCGGCGAGATGGAGCTCGCCGACGAAGCCGTGACCGTGCTCGACAGCCTCAGTGACAACCCCGCCAGTCAGGGCCGCAATGCTTCCCGCCAGGTCGAAGCACTCATCCATCTCGCCCAGGGGCACAATGCTGTAGCCCTGGAAATCCTCAGCGCGGCGGCGCAGACCAACTGGACACAGCCGGTAACCTTGCTTGGAGTACCGCCGCGGCCCTTAAAACCGGCTATGGAAACCTACGGCGAGGTGTTGCTTGAAAGCGGCGACGCCGCTGCCGCATTGGCTCAATTTCAGCAAGGCCTAACGCGCTATCGCAGTCGTACCAATCTGTTACTCGGCGCTGCACGCGCCGCCGATGCCCTGGGTAGAACCGAACTCGCCGCTCGCTACTACACCCAGTTGTCAGACATCTGGCAACAAGCTGACAGTAATCACCCTTTCATAGCGGAAGCACGGGCTGGGAAATAGGGACGGAGGGATTAAAATTATAAGGTTCTAACCATAAAAAGGGGACGAAAGAATTCCCTCCGCCCCTATTAGCCCGGGGGAAAACCTGGTCTGAGCGCCTATTATCCATGGACTTCAACCGGGATAGCTTCTATTCTATGCAGTTGGTGTATTCATAGCTAAAAACCCGTTTCCCCACAATCGATAACAAAGGGGTCAAAACCAGTGAACTCAAGACTTACCCGAAGACATTTCATCAAAGGGGTAATATACAGCAGTGCGGTCGCCACCTCAGGCACCGGATATTACCTGGCCAACGCGGCGTCAAATCGACAGCCTGGCGCGGTCGAACGACTGATTTCCATTAATATTAACGGCCGTACTCGCAGAGTTGATGTCCAACCCCAGGAAACTCTCGCCCATACCCTGCGTTATCGCTTGAACCTTACCGGTACCAAAGTCAGCTGCAACCGGGGTGAATGTGGTTCCTGTACCGTAATGATCGATGACACGGCGATCTATTCTTGTTCGATTTTGACGCAACAGGTCAAGGGCAAGCAGATTACTACCGTGGAAGGATTAAAAGCGGCAGACGGGACCCTGCATCCAGTACAGCAAGCCTTCATCGAAGAACTGAGTCCACAGTGTGGATTTTGCACCCCCGGACAGGTGATGTCGGCGGTGGCGCTGTTGCGCGCCAACCCCAGTCCAACTCGGGAACAGGCACGCCTGGGCTTGTCCGGCAATCTATGTCGTTGCGGCGCCTATGATCACTACCTAAATGGCGTCATGCGCGCTGCGGAGCTTATCTCATGACTTATATGCATGTAGGAAAAGATTTCGTTCCACCGGATGTCGAAGGCAAGGTCACTGGCAAAGCCAAGTATGTGGAGGATTTCCGCAGAGAAGGCATGGTGTTCGCGAGACTATTAACCAGCCCCATGCCCAGCGGCAGAATCGTGAGTATCGATGCCTCGGCGGCCCTCAGATTAGACGGCGTATTGGGCATAATAACGGCAGATGATTTGCCGGCTTCCACGCCACCGGAAAATCCGATGCTGGCAAGAGACTATGTGACCTATGTGGGACAGCCCATTTTAGCGGTGGCAGCGCTTTCGGAAGAAATTGCTGAAACTGCACTGGAGAGTATCAAGGTTGAATTTGAACGCCGGGATTTTGTAGTGGATCCACTCACCAGCCTGGTTGAGGGTGGTCCGGATGCCTATCCCGAAGGCAATGCCATGGTGCGGGAAATTCCCGAAACCGAGGATGAAAATGCCGAAGTCGTGGGGCGCATTCGGCCGGTAAAATGGCCCGCCGCAGAAATCGAAAGATTTCGCGCCGGCAAAGAGCCAATGGGAGTCAGCTTTACCGACGGTTGGGAGTACGGTGAAATCGATACGGCCTTCGCCGAATGTGAGGTTATAGTAGAGCAGTCATTTGTCACGGCCGGCACTCCGCACCATTGCATGGAACCGCGTAGCAGCATGGTGTATTGGGAGAACGGTAAATGTTATTTTCATGCATCGACTCAAAGTCAGAGCTCTGTCGATGAACCGCTGGCTGCACAGTTGGGCATAGATCCTGCGGACCTGTGCATCATCAATGAAAACACCGGTGGTGGTTTTGGCTCCAAGGGCCGCAACTACCCGACCATGGGTGTTGCCGGTAACCTGGCTCGATTGCTCAATCGTCCTGTGCAATTGCGCATCACCAGGGAAGAGGAATACTACATCGGCGTCGGTCGACCCGGTATGCAGGGCTGGATAAAGACCGGCCTGCGCTCCGATGGCACCGTCGCGGCAGTCGATCTCATCATCGTTAGTGATGGCGGTCCTGGTGGACGTGACAGTGCCTCCTCATCGGCCGGTCATATCTCTGTACTGTATCAACCCACGGCCATGCGCCTGAGAAACATCCCGATTTTCACCAACACCGCGCCGCGTGGAGCCCAACGTGGTCCGGGTCAGAATGAAATGGCAGCGGTACTGTCACCGATTATGGACAAGGCGGCCAATGAGTTGGGTATGGACAGGGTGGAGTTTCGCAAGGTCAATGCACCGAATAGCGACTCCGGTATCTATCAGGCCCAGGGGCCGGTAACCAGCGCCTTCATGGCCGACGCCATCGAAAAAGGCGCCGATTTATTCGACTGGGAAGGTAAGCGCAGTCAGCCCAAGCGTCGCGGCAACAAACTCAGAGGCATCGGCGTAGGTCAGGGCTATCATGGCGCCGGTGGCTATGGTTACGACGGCCTCGTGCGGATTCTGCCCACCGGCAAAATCCAGCTGCATTCCGGAGTAGGAAACCTGGGTACCTATTCCTACGCGGCCACGGTCAGAGCGGCCGCTGAAGTACTGCAGGTAAGCTGGGAAAACTGCGAGATTGTGCATGCCAGAACTGACCGCCATCTGCCCTGGAGTTCCACCCAGGGTGGTAGCAATACTATTTTTACCCACAGTCGTGCCAACTACGTGGCCGCAACCGACGCACTGCAGAAATTAAAACAGATAGCCGCCGCCGAATTCGGTGGTACCGAAGTCGAATATGACATCGCCGACGAGCGTGTATTCAATATTGCTGACCCCAGCAAGAGCCTGAGTTACGGCGAGTGTGCGCAGAAAGCGATTGCCATGGGTGGGCACTACAGCGGTGCCGAGTATCCCGAGGACATCCACCCTATTACGCAACGCGCTGTGCAGGGTGTTGCCGGCACTGGCCTGATTGGCGTAGCCAAAGACAATTTGCCAAGAAAGGGTACACCGCCGGGCATGATTGTCGGTTATGTTGAACTTGAAATCGATATCGACACCGGCAAGTACGATATTCTGGAATACATTGCCGTGGCCGATTGCGGCACCGTCATGCACCCCCAGGGCTTTTCCCAGCAGATGAACGGTGGTGGCGTCTGGGGTATCGGTATGGCAGGCTTCGAGCGCCATGTCTATGATCCGCAAAATGGCCTGCCCGCCAATGTTGGGATTTATCAAAGCAAGCTACCGACAATGATGGATGTGCCTGTCAATATGGTGAGTGCGGCGGTGGATCTGCCTGACCCGTTCAACCCCATGGGCGGCAGGGGTATTGGTGAGCCCTCGCAGGGTTGTGCGGTAGCGGCCATCACCAGCGCTCTCGCCGACGCCCTCGACGGTCATTTGTTTAACCGGGTGCCGGTGACAGCAGACATGATTGTTAATCATCTGGCCCAGAATGGATTGGAATCCCAGTCGCTGAAAATAAACACATTTTAAGCTATTCCGCCCTACTGTTTCAGTGGGGCGGCCACCGCTACGGCTGCTATAGAGCAGCAGTGTCTGTAGGCGGCGACAATTGCCGCCGATTTACAGGCACGGGTGGACGCGGGCATGACAGATACTGGCTTCTGTGTGACTGCGGATAAGGCCGAACGATTCTCCCTGCAATATAACCAGTCGGTAGTCGGTCTATTTCCTAACTATAAGCTCGTTTGTGATCCTCGCTTTCAGCTTAACTACTTAATAAATCAAGAAAAGACTACCGATGCTAACAATTGCCTTACTTCTGTCTACCCTCTTTCTCGCCTACAACAACGGGGCTAATGACAACTTCAAAGGCGTCGCGACCTTGTACGGCAGTGGCGTCCTCAACTACAGGTCGGCTATTACCATAGCCACCATAACCACATTTATCGGCTCTATATGCGCGATATTTTTCGCCCAGAGTCTGGTGAGCAGTTTTTCGGGCAAAGGCCTGGTACCCGATGATATTGCAGGCACTGTACATTTCCTTATAGCGGTGGGGATTGGTGCCGGGGCAACTGTTCTTATTGCCACCCGGCTGGGTTTTCCCATATCCACTACCCACAGTCTGGTGGGGGGATTGCTCGGCGCTGGTGTCATAGCTACAGGCCGAGCGGTGGATTTTTACAATCTCGGTGGCACCTTTCTGATACCACTGCTGGTAAGCCCGTTCATGTACGTCGTCAAACCATCTTGGACAAAGTTAGCTCTGATCTAAGAGGCACATTAGCCCATCCGAGTGAATAACTTAGTCTGTTTATCGTAGTGCATTTTCCGGCGCATAGCCAAGGTGGCGATTTTAATCTTGTCGCGTTGTTCCAGTATTTTGTGTCCACGCCCATAATATACATCCGCAGGTGTCAGATTAT
>CAVOFA010000141.1:0-5997 GCA_963694865.1 Gammaproteobacteria bacterium
TGGGCTTGCAGGCTCGACTGGTTGCTGCCATTGCCCGCTCCGGCCCGGTGCTGGTGGTCATCATTGTGACAACGCTTGCCTACCAATTACGGCTGGATCAACAGGGCGTGCAATTGCTTGGAGTTGTGCCGCAGGGCTTGCCGGGTTTGGCCCTGCCGCAACTCTCGCTGGAACTGGTGAACAGCCTGATGGTTTCGGCTGTATTGTTGGCTATCATTGGCTTTGTCGAGTCGATTTCTGTGGGCCAGACGCTGGCGGCGAAGCGGCGCGAGCACATCGATCTCGATCAGGAACTGGTGGGACTGGGGGCTGCAAATATTGCGACTGCCTTCGGTGGCGGGTTTCCGGTGACAGGCGGATTTTCGCGCTCGGTGGTTAATTTTGAGGCAGGGGCTTCGACGCCGGCTGCTGGCTTGCTGACGGCGCTTATGATCCTGATAGTCGCGCTGTTTCTGACGCCGGTGTTGTTTTGGTTGCCGAAGGTTTGTCTTGCCGCCATCATCCTGGTGGCGATATATCCGCTAATCGATTTCTCAATGTTGCGCAAATCATGGAACTATTCCAAGGCCGACTTTATAGCCGTTTTTATGACGCTGTTTCTGACTCTGACTATCGGTGTGGAAACCGGTATCGCGGCGGGAGTCGCTGCTTCGATTCTGATTCATCTTTATAAGACATCTCAGCCTCATGTTGCACTAGTCGGCAGGGTTGCTGGCACCGAGCATTTCCGCAATATCGAGCGTCACAAGGTTGAAACCTTCGACAACTTGCTCTCTGTTCGAATCGACGAAAGCCTGTATTTCGCTAACACACGGTATCTGGAAGAATTAATCTTTAGCCTGGTCGCGGAAAAACCTGCGCTGGAGCATGTCATATTGATGTGCGCTGCTGTCAACAAGATCGACCTCAGTGCCCTGGAGACACTGGAAAAAATTAATAAGACCTTGGCAGAGCTAAATATCAAATTGCACCTGTCGGAGGTTAAAGGCCCAATAATGGACAAACTGACGCGGACAGATTTTTTCAAATCGATCAGTGGCAACAATTACCTTAGCCATAATGAGGCAGTGGAAGAATTGAAAGACCAGGAGTCGCCCCTGTCCGGGCTGTAAGCGGCAATGATATTTCCAGTGCACAAAGCATGACAATCTGGGTCGACGCAGATGCCTGTCCTAATCAGGTTAAGGCAATTTTATTCCGCGCCGCCGAACGCAGTGGTGTAGCCCTGACGCTATTGGCAAATCAAGTTATACAGACTCCTCCCAGCAAACACATTCGGGCAATCCAGGTGGCGCAGGGCTTTGATGTTGCTGACAACGAGATCGTACGCCGGGTTCAACCCGGCGACCTGGTGATCACAGCTGATATTCCGCTGGCAGATGAAGTTATTACCAAGGGGGCGGAAGCCCTAAGCCCTCGGGGCGAAATCTACTCTGCCAGTACCATTAAGGCGCGGCTCAATATGCGGGATTTTATGGATACCATGCGTAGTAGTGGAATTCATAGCGGCGGGCCGAGTCAGTTTAGCGAGACGGACAAGCGCGAGTTTGCCAATGCTCTGGATCGATACCTGGCCAGGAATCCCGCCAGTCCCTAGCAGGGAACCAGTCACTGATATTACTGTCAGCGAGGCATTAAGCTCTCAGGTGCCCAAGCTTATAACTTGACGACCATTTTACCGAAATTGTTGCCGCTGAACAGACCCAGAAATGCATCGACTGCATTTTCCAGCCCCTCAACCACGGTTTCGCGACTTTGTATCTTTCCCGCGTCAATCCAGCCGATCATCTCCTGCAGAAATTGCTCGCGCATGTCGCCGTGATCAGAAACGATGAAGCCGTTGATGCGGATTTTTTTACCGACGATTAGCATCAGATTGTTGGGACCGGGAACCGGCTCGGCGTTGTTATAGGAAGCAATCATGCCACAGGCTGCGATTCGGCCGAAGGGGTTCATAGCATTTAGAGCAGCCTGCAAGTGATCGCCACCTACATTTTCGAAGTAGACATCCACTCCATCCGGCGCAGCGGCGGCCAGTGCCGTATTGAGGTCGCCACAGGTCTTATAATTGATTACGGCATCCACCCCACATTCATCCTGCAACCATTGCGCCTTGGCATCACTGCCGACACTGCCGATCACGCGACAGCCCTGCAGTTTGGCGATCTGGCAAACATTGGCACCCACTGCCCCCGATGCCGCGGAAACGAAGACGGTCTCACCCGGCTTGGGCTCGCCGTATTTTAGCAGGCCAACATAAGCCGTTAAGCCGGGCATGCCCAGAGTGCCCAGATAGAGTGAGAGTTGGTCGGGATCGAACTGGGTGAGCTTGATCAACGTGGTGGCCTTGGCTACAAACTTATCCTGCCAGGCAGCACCGTTGAGCACGATGTCGCTCGCTTGCAGATTGTCATCGTTAGATTCAATTACTTCACCGACCGCGCCTCCATACATAACTGTATTGAGTTCATACGGTGCCGCATAGCTGGCTTCAGCCCGCATTCGACCGCGCATATAGGGGTCGACCGACATGAAGCGATTTTGCACCAGGACTTCACCGTCTGCGGGCGGCTGCAGCTCAACTTCGATCAGGCTGAAATTTTCATGGCTGGGCATACCAACCGGTCGGCTGAGTAAATGTATTTGTCGGGCGGTGTAGTTAGGCATAAATAGTTACTCACAGCGAGGCATGTCAAGGTTCGGGTATGGATTCTCATAGGCCAGGGTCAGGGTCCGCAAGCGCGGGGATACTACGGTTCTGTCTGACCACTATAGTCACCAGTATGGCTGCGCCTACCAGGTGATAATAGATGGGAAATGGCGTCCACATCAATAGTACCGCGCTTAGTAGCAGGAGCGCGGCTATGGCGGCGTTGATTCTGGTTTCCAGGTGCCACTGCAGCACGCCAGCCATCGCATACAGTCCCATACAGGACCAGACAAAAACCTCAATGCGCTGCGGCCAGGTACCTGAGATCAGCGGTGAGTAGGCGAACAGTACTGGCACCAGGTACAGCCCCTTGGCAACTTTCCAGCTGGTTAAACCGGTGGCCATGGGAGGCGTACCGGCAATACCGGCAGCGGCAAATGAAGCTAGGCACACCGGCGGCGTGACGTTGCTGTCCTGGGACAACCAGAAGATCACCAGGTGGGCGCTTAGTAGCATACCCGTGAGTTGTTCGGGCTCAAGCATCTCCTGACGAATAAGTTGTTTCATCTCCAATGGCATTTCCTGCAAAGCTACCAGGGGATCTCCGCCGAACAAGCTCAGGGTGGCGGCAACATTAGAGGGCAGATCGCCCACCTGCAGTGCAGCCAATAATTGCGCTTGCGATATCAGGTCGAAAATTAACGGTGCGGACAATGTCGCCAGCACGATATAGGAGGCAGTGACTGGTAATCCCATGCCCAACACCAGAGAGGCAAGTGCCACCAGCACCAGGGTGGCAAGCAGGCTGCCCTGGGCCCATTCCACGATCATTAGAGAGAAGGCATTGCCGACACCCGTAGTTGTGACCACATTGATGATGATACCGACGGCAACTAACAGTAATGCGGTGGACACCATGGTCTTAACGCCGTCTACCACGGCGTCAAATATGTCGCTTAAGTGCATTGGCTTTGGCGAAATCCAGGAAGCGCCGATTACACTAAGAATAGCGAATGCCGCAGAAGTCGTCGGGGTTCTGCCGGACACTAGAAATCCTACCAGTACTACTATTGGAATAACAAAGTGCCAGCCTTCTTTCAGTACTAACGACACCGGCTCGGCGTCAGTGACTTTTGTGGGTGTTAAACCGAGACGCTTGGCCTCGATGCGAACGAAATAGGAAACCGTCAGGAAGTAGAGCAGGGCTGGTAACGCCGAAGCTGAAATAATGGTGAGATAAGGGATCTGGGTGTAGCTGGCCAACACGAATGCGCCGGCTCCCATTACCGGAGGCATTAGTGCACCACCGGTCGAGGCTGCTGCTACAACACCGGCTGAAAATTTACTGTCGAAGCCGGATTTCTTCATCATCGGGATGGTAATTACACCGGTTGAAACGGTGTTAGCCACGGCGGAACCGGAGACTGAACCCATTAATCCGGAGCCAACTACAGCCACCAGGCCAGCGCCGCCGGTGTAACGGCCCGCCAGGCATTGGGCGAGTCGCACAATAAAATCGCCGGCACCGGATCGCAGCAGAAAGGAGCCGAAAATGATAAACATGAAAACGAAGGTAGAGGAGATATTGGCCGTTAATCCGAACATGCCTTCGCTAGTGAAAAAGCTGCGATAGAGTACAGTTTCCAGGCTCAGACCGGGAAATAAAAACACGCCACTGATGTACCTGCCCAGAAATAGAATGTACGACAAGCTGACTAGTATCAACACCGGCATGAACCAGCCAGTAGTGCGTCTGGTGAATTCGATAGCCAGACCGATGGCTACTATGGAGAAAATATAATCACTGAGGATGTACTCGGTCTCACGGGCATAGAGTGCATTTTCGAAAAGAATCAGATAAGTGGAAGTGAGAATTGCCGTTATCGCGAGAGCGATGTTGACCCAGTAGCCGATGGATTTTCTGCTGACCGAGTCGGATTCGTTGGCCATGAACGCGCAGATCGCACAGAAACCGCCGAAGTGAATGGTCGATAACCACAGCTCAGAAATGCTGGCAAACACGTTGCAGTAAATGTGAAACAAGGCGAAGAAAAAGGCTGCCCAACGTAAATAAATAGATTTCATAGTGACTGCGTGTCATCGCCTCCATTGGTATTTTCGGGCCGGCTCGGGTCGTCGAGAATGAGGCGGTCAGGTATCTCCAGGCCTACCTCACGGTAGTAACGAATTGCACCTGGATGCAGTGGTGCACCCAGGCCGTCGATGGCAATCTCCGGACGCATGTCGTTGGTTGCACCATGAATTTCCTGTAGCGTCGCCAGGTTTTCCCATATTACTTTTGTAACGTTGTAGACCACTTCATCCGGGATATCGTCGCGAGTCACAAGAACATTGGGTGACGCCACCGTGCGTATTAATTCGGTCTGGTTGGGATAGGTCCCTGGAGGGAATTCATACCAATCCCATAGCGGATATTTGGCGTTGATTTTGTCCATGTCTGCCTGGGTCCAGTCCAGTATGGTCAGGCGATTACCCATTAAGGCAAAGGCCTGGGTGATTGAGCTCACGGGGGCACCGGCGGGGATATTCATGCCGACTATATTGCCATCTTGAATCGCACTGGTGGTTGGGCCGTAGCCCATGTAACCGAGGGTAAATTTGGATTCGTAGTCAATGCCAAGGGTTTCCAAAATGAAGCGCCCGGTTTGTTCGGCTCCGGAGTTGCGGGCACCGAGAACATAACGTTCTCCGTCCAAATTGTTTAGATCCATGATCTCGCCATTAGTGGTCAACTCAGTGAGGAGAACGAAATGCTCTACGTTTTTCCACAAGGCACTGACACTGTGTATATGGGTCTGGGGACTGCTTATAGGACCTTCACCATTCGAGGACCAGGCACCAAATGGACCTTGCAGTATGGCGAATTGTGCCTGGTTATCCCGTGACAACTTTACGTTTTCCAGGGATCCTGCCGAGCTGATCGCGGTGAGGGAAATACCATGAGAGTCTGAGAGTTGAGCGTGGGCAATGGTGGCTATGGCGACGCCCACCGGATAGTAGGTACCTCCGGTAGTCGCGGTAGTAAGTATAAAGGGGCGTGCTCTGGTTAGTTCGTCGCTGCAAGATAGGGTGAGGATCGCGACAACAATACTAACTACAAAATTTCTCATTAATAATCCGGGTGCCGGTAAAGATGAGCGTAAATACTGTGCTCTCTTCGCCGTAATTATTTTTGATTTACTTACTAAGCTATTGAAACATATAGAAAAATAGTGTTAGATCGCCGAGTCTCAAAAGGCATTCGATGAAACCATATTTCCCTTTAAAGCACAATAAGAGACCACCGGCTTAGATCTTGCTCAGTACCGAGATTAAGCGCTTAAAAT
>CAVOFA010000142.1:0-5994 GCA_963694865.1 Gammaproteobacteria bacterium
GCGCCCATTTGTCCAGACAGCCTACAATCTGATCAAGAATTAGCAGCGGATCATCCATTAATCAGTATTCTTTTAGCATCGTTTGAAATGCGCTCAGAAAACGATCTGCATGAGTTTGCTTGAACACAAGTGGCGGACGAAGCTTGATAACATTGCCTTGTGATCCCGCATTGCTTAGTAAGAACCCTTCATCTTTCATCAGGTTTGAGACTCGTGCAGCACCTTGTGCGTCAGCTTCACCTTCTGCGTTTACCCATTCGATGCCTGCGAATAATCCGCACCCGCGTACCTCGGCGATTGCATCATGACCTGCGACCAGGCCTTCGAGTTCATTACGAAGATATTGGCCTACGGCGGCACTGCTTTCTCTGAGGTTTTGTTGTTCGATTTCATCCAATACGGCAATACCGACGGACGCTTGCAACGGACTTGAAGCAAAGGTATTAAAGTAATGAGATCTTTTTCTAAATGCAGCAACGTTAGAGTGGCTTGAAACTACTGCAGAGAGCGGCAAGCCGTTTCCCATGGGTTTACCCATCGTCACGATGTCAGGTTGGAAGCCAGTTTTCTCATAACCCCACCATTCACCCGATCGACAGTATCCCGCTTGAACTTCATCAGCGATCATTAGCCCTCCTGCTGCATGGACCAGGTCGGTGGCCAACGCCATAAACCGCCCAGGAATGTCAGGTAGGCCTTCGTTCGCCATAATCGAACACATAAACATTCCTGCAAAAGGGATTTCCTGCTGTTTAAAATCCTCGATCGCCGCTTTTACCTCATCGAGATAAAGCTGACAGAGAGATTCGTCGTCTAGGCCGGAAATCAAGGGTCGAAGTTTTTGTGGGTAGGGTATTGCGCGAAAGTCTGAGTCAGTTGAAGTGTTTGCCCGACTAGCGAGAGTCATCTTGATGACTTCCGTGCTGTTGCCGTGATAGGTCGCATCGCTGCAAATAATTCCACGCCCTCCCGTCGCCGCTCTGGCCATGATTAATGCCACCTCGCTCGCCTCGGTACCGGAGCAAGCGAACACAGCTGATTCGATTCCATCGTGGTGTAGCGCCAGGAGTCGCTCTGCATATTCAAGAATGCCTTCGTGAAGATATCGGCTATGCACATTCAATGTCGACATTTGCTTCGTCATTGCCTCAACCACTCTTGGGTTCGCATGGCCAACGCAGGGCACGTTGTTATACATGTCGATGTACTCTTTGCCTGTCTGGTCGTACAACAGGACGCCTTTACCTCGAACGATTTGAACCGGCTGTTCGTAAAACAGCGTTGCCGCACCCAAAAGGCGCTGGCGTTTTTCGATGACAGATTCCATTCCTTACCTTCCTTTTTGTAAGTTGAAGTGAATAAGAGTCAGTCTAAAGTATGAAGAAATTAAGCTAACCTGACCATTTTCGCCGTCACTCTTGTTATTTAGTGTGTGCCTTCGAGTTGCCCTTGGATATGTTCGGCAAATCCATAGCCTTCTCTAGGTGTACCCGGCCTGAATTTTTGCTGTGTCTTGAGTTGTTCGACCTTTATTGGCCGCTTCTTAGCAGCATCGCTATGATTGCGGTAAGGCCAGCTACTGCAGCAAGGTCTGGAATATCAGGAAATAGTAATAGAAGCGCTTGCCCTGCGCCTCCAATTAAACCACCCAGGCCTGTGAATGCGGGGGAAAAAACGATCAAACCGATAAGAACCGGCCAGGAGACCTTACCTTTGGGGCCAGGCAGTTTGCCCGGTATTCGATTGAGGGCACGAAGATAGGTGTCGCCGCTGAGTACAATGTACTTTGCAAGCGATGCTTGTACGATTGATTTGCTCCAGCAGGATAAAAGTACCCACCAAAGCATGCTGAAGCCAACTGCCGCACCGAGGCTGGCAGTTAGTATAATCTCGCCAGAGCCGACTATGGAGGCGGATATGATAACGCCTGGACCTAAAAACTTAAGTCGCTGCCGCCAGCGATCCGGGGCAGCTTCAACCGCGTCAGCAGGTTGTGTATAGATATCGACAGCCACTGCGTCTGCTTCGCTATCGAAGAAGGCTTCATTTGCAGGCGGCATGATGATCCCTTGTTTTTAATCTTGGTGTGAATTTGCGGTTTTCAATGCTGTTTCGATACTCTGCCTACTGGCCGAATATCCTTGTTAAATTTCCTCTTCTTTAATGGGTGGCCGGGCTGAAGGACAAACCCTCCTTCAGGCCTTACTCCGGCACTTTATCCCTGTTCGCTCCTCCGACCCCGCTATTTAAATCGGCACCACTTCGGTCCATCCGAAAGTATCTTCCGTCTCGCCTTTTTGTATGGCGGTCAGTCGATCATACAATGCCTGGGTCACGGGTCCGATCTCCTTACCATCGCCATAGAATTTATGCCAGGTATCGCCCACTCGAATCTTGCTCACGGGTGAGATTACGGCAGCCGTGCCGCACGCTGCAAATTCGTCAATCTGGTCCACTTCTGCAAAAAAATCGATGGGTCTTTCTTCAACCGTGCGACCCAACGTTTGCGCGGCTAAAGTCATCACCGAGCGCCGGGTGATGCTGGGTAAAATGGATTCCGACTTAGGCGTCACCACAGATCCGTCTTTCATTACCAGCACGATGTTGGCGGAGCCGGCCTCTTCCAGGTAACGATGCTCTGCGGGATCAAGATAGAGTGCTTCCTGCGCGCCCAGGTCTTTTGCCATTTGGGTGGCTAGCAAACCACCGGCATAGTTAGCGCCGGCCTTGTACGCGCCGGTGCCCTTGGGAGCCGCTCGATCGAGGTCGATCACCGCCAGATCAATCAGGCTCAGGCCACCGCCTTTGTAATAGGGGCCGACGGGTGACACAAATACTCTGAATTCATAGTTTGGCGCTGGACGCAGGCCCAGATTCTTACCTACACCCACCAGGAACGGGCGAATGTATAAACTGGCACCGCTGCCGTAGGGCGGCACCCAGGCTGCGTTGGCTCGCACGGTCTCGAGCACGCCCTGCATAAACAACGACTCCGGCACCCCGGGCATCAGCAATCGGGCCGTGGTGCTCGCCATGCGGGCGCAGTTGAGGTCTGGTCTGAATAGTAAAATGTCTCCGTTCGGCGCCGTTTGTGCTTTCAGTCCCTCAAAACAGGTCTGGGCATAATGCAGCACCGGGGAGCCTTCATGGATCAGCATTTCAGCTGAGTTGATCAGTTCACCTTCTCCCCATTCGCCGGATGCCCACACGGCGCGAAAACGAACATCGGTCTCAATGTAGTCAAACCCCAGTTCGCTCCAATTCAACGCTTTTTTATCCACTTTTTTCTCTCTCTTCTGAATGGGCCGATTGGTTGTTATGTTGCGGATTACTCCGGGTATGCTCACCGACGCCACGTTTTCGGACGCACAGATGATCCCGGGTGTCACCGACCCAAAACTGCTCTGGGCTATTCTAGCGCATCTGCCGCAACGTGCACGGTCTGCCGTTGCCCATGCAACATGCGACGCTGCGGGGTAAATAACAAGCGTCCCCGAGGGGTCTCTCGCGCTTATGCCGGGTTGGCCGGGAATAGACCTGTCGAAGTTCGGGCTGGATGAACGAGCAGAAAATCTAAAACGCCACTGAAGCCTCAGATTTTCGACGCCGATTCCGACGGCGCTCAATTGATCGTCCGATAGGGGAAAGGCTACTACTGCCAACAGTCCACACCAAACAACCATCAGTATTCACAGGGCTTTATTTTTCATATTCCATTATCCCGGGGAGATTTTAATGTTTTCAAAGGATTCATCTGAGCACTTTTGCTGAACCGTCTTCGGTTGATTTGCTAATGAATATCATGGAATCAAACATGCTTCGCGATTTTCTCAGGCTTTTCAGGTGAAGCGTCGAGTCTTTATTACAACACGCGCGCTAGTTTATTTAGGCTCGCTTGGGGGCATACTCTTCTCTCACGCTTCTAGGACACAAAATAAATGAATGAATTTCAGGTCAACGTCAAAACACCCGATGGCTCGATGGACTGTTTTGTCTGCCACCCAGAGGGAGACGCACTTCCCGCAGTACTTTTTTACATGGATGTACCCGGCATTCGCGAAGAGCTGAGGGATATGTGCAGGCATATAGCGGAACAGGGATATGTCGCTATTTTGCCTGATCTTTATTACCGCGAAGGCAAGGTTCGATTTGATCTTTCTAAAGGTGAGGAAGAGCTTCAAAAAATGTTTGCGATGGGCTCAACGCTCACCAACCAGCTGATTATTCGTGATACTGAAGGCCTTGTGGACTATTGCAGGTCCAGCGACTTTATTACCGACAAAATCGGGTGTGTCGGTTACTGCATGAGCGGGCAATTCGTCGTTGCAGCCGCTGGCAGCTTCCCCTCTGATATCAAAGCAGCTGCGTCGCTTTACGGCGTAAGAATTGTCACTGACAAGCCAGACTCACCGCACCTGCTTGCTAACAAGATCAACGCAGAACTCTATCTTGGGTTTGCTGAGCACGATTCCTACGTCGAAGACTTCGTGATTCCCGACCTTACAGCGGCACTGGATGCAAACAATGTAACCTATACGTTGGAAACTCATCCAGGCACTGAACACGGCTTCTGTTTTAAGCAGCGACCGTCCTATGACGAACCCGCAGCCAACAGAGTCTGGGACATTCTGTTTGATCTTTACAAACGAACACTGAACTAGCAGGTTATTTCTAGAGAATTTGCTGGCTACAACCTGAGTACTCCCTTGGCAATGACATTACGCTGAATCTCGTTAGAACCGCCGTAAATTGTCGAAGCACGTCCGAAGTTGTGATCGCTAACGGCAGTCACCGAATACTCGGGTCCGATGCACGTATCATCACTTTCGCCGCGAATCTGATAAATATCGAAAGGTATCGCGTAATATGCGACGGCTTTCACTCTGATCTCTTCTAGCATCTGCTGAAGCTCAGAGCCAAGAATTTTTAACGCCGACGCCTCGGCGCCGACAGTTTTACCACCGGACATTGCGCTTAATATCTTTGATTCGATGCCAGCGAGCGCCTCGAGTTTGATTTCAGCCTGGTTGATCTGGCGAATAAAAACATCATCTTGCGCCAATGTTTGGCCAGTATTATCAGGTTCCTGGCGGGAGATTTCTCGCAGTGCTTCTATGGCTCTTCTTGAGCTGGCAACACCGGCGATGCCCGCGCGCTCATGGCCTAATAGGAACTTGGCGTAAGTCCAGCCTTTGTTTTCCTCGCCGATGCGATTGCCGACAGGTACCTGGACATCGGTGAAGTACACCTCGTTTAAATGGTGCAATCCGTCAATAGAGACAATGGGTTTGACTTCGATGCCCGGAGAATTCATATCGATTAATAAAAACGAGATGCCTTGCTGCGGCTTGCATTCTTTATCCGTCCGAACCAACGCGAAAATCCAATCAGCCTTGTGGGCATTGGTGGTCCAGATTTTCTGGCCATTCACTACGTAGTTATCGCCATCTCGCACTGCGCTGGTTTTTAGTGACGCGAGATCGGACCCACTGCCAGGCTCGGAGTATCCCTGACACCACCATAAACTGCCGTCCATAATGCCTGGAAGGTGCTGTTTCTTTTGCTCATCCGTGCCAAAAGTATAAATAACCGGCCCCACCATACTGATACTAAAAGGCATGATCATTGGCGCGCCGGCCAGCGCATTCTCTTCATTAAAAATATGTTGCTGCATCAAGCTCCAATCGGTACCACCGTATTCTTTCGGCCAGCTTGGGGCAATCCAGTTCTGATCGAAAAGGGCTTTGTGCCACTCCTGCCCTATCGCTTTAGGTATTCCGAAGCCCAAAGCCGCCGCCTTACGCATTTCCGGAGTTAGATTGTTAGCGAGAAAATCACGAACTTCTGTTCGAAAAGAATTCAATTCAGTAGAGATCATGTTGCTATTCCTTAGTCGACCACTTATTTCACCAATTTTGGGAGAATAGCAATAAATAAAGTCATTAACGATCTAAGAGGAACTCAATACCCGCCGTATCTGGCCGGAGCCACCGG
>CAVOFA010000143.1:0-5957 GCA_963694865.1 Gammaproteobacteria bacterium
CGCATTTCAGAACAGGCAATCAAACTATGACTACTTTCATCACCCGAAGTGGCGCAGCCAGGCAAGCTGCCTTTGCTGTCTTTTTAATCAGCGGCGGCCTGACCATGGCGGCTGAAGTTCCTCTTCAGTCCTGCCAAAACATCGCCTCGCTGAACCTGCTCAATACCGAGATCACCCTCGCCGAGGTGGTTGCCGCAGGAAAATTTTTGCCGCCTTCCGCTGACAACAGCAGCCAGGCACAGCGGCGTAATCAGGTTTATCAATCCCTGCCGGCTTTCTGTCGAGTTGCAATCACTCTGCGGCCCTCTGCCGATTCGGATATAAACATGGAAATCTGGCTGCCCACCGCCACCTGGAATGGTAAGTATCTTGCCGTAGGCAACGGCGCATTTACCGGCAATATTCGCTACACGGCTCTGGTAAGCCCACTTTCCCGCGGCTACGCTAGCAGTTCCACCGACACCGGACACAGTGGCAATACCGCGAGTTTTGGACTAGGACACCCGGAAAAAGTTATCGATTTCGGCTGGCGCGCCGTGCATGAAATGACGGTGGTTTCGAAGCAGATAATAGCCGAATACTACCAGCAAGGCCCACAACATTCCTACTGGAATGGCTGTTCTGCCGGCGGTCGCCAAGGCATGAAAGCGGCGCAGCGATTTCCCAATGACTACGATGGCATCATTGCCGGAGCGCCGGGTCTTGACTGGACAGGAAGAGCCGTAGCAGCATTGCGTGTAGCAAAGCATCTCGAAGCCAGCGAACCGGCACGTCTGTCTGCAGTGCAACGGGAATTAGTGCACCAGGCTGCAGTCGACGCCTGCGATGCCGATGACGGCGTCAGCGATGGCATCATCGGCCGCCCCCAGCAGTGCAGCTTTGACCCCTCGGTGTTGCAGTGCTCTGGCACAGAAACGACATCCTGCCTGACCCCGCAGCAAGTTAATACCGTTCAAATGCTCTATGCTTCTCCGTCGAACCCAAAAACCGGACGTAGTATTACCGGGCTTTTGCCAGGCAGCGAATTAGGCTGGACGGATCTTGGCTGGACCCGCTCGGCCAGAGACACGGGTATGGAACAGTTCAAATATCTTGTCTACGGCGATCCTGAATGGACGCTGGATCAGTTTGATTTCGAAACAGATATCGTCAAAGCGGAAGCCACAGACAATGGCACACTGAATGCGTTAAGCCCGGACCTGAAGCGATTTTTTAATCGTGGGGGCAAACTAATCCAGTACCATGGCTGGAGCGATCCACAGATCTCCCCTGCCAACGCCACCCAATATTACCAGCGTGTGACGACGACATTGGGCGGCACCGAATTCGTTGACGATTCCTACCGGCTGTTTATGGCGCCGGGGATGGGCCATTGCGCCGGCGGTGAAGGGCCAAACAGCTTTGACATGATGTCAGCACTGGAAACCTGGGTTGAACAAGGTCAGGCACCAGATAGTATTACTGCTGTACATCGCACCAACGGTGAAATAGATCGCAGTCGTCCGCTCTGTCCCTTTCCCCAGGTCGCAAGCTATACTGGCGCCGGCAACACCGATGAAGCTGAAAGCTTTGAATGCCGGGCACCCTGAAACATCGAGCAAGCTCGGTAGGAGCCGTTTAGGGACAAGTTAGGTAGTTTCAAGCTGGATTCCAAAAACCATAAGCTGCGTCTGCTTTTAAAATATAACAGAGTACATGGTCCGCCCGCTGGCAAACCAGGCAACGGCGGCAAAAACGTAGATTGCGCCCACCACAAGAAAGACTGATTTAAGCAATTTTGCTGTCGCCCGACGGTACAAAATAACACAGCCTCCGATAGCAATAATCATTTCAATGACACGAAAAACCCGACCATAATAACGAGGGTCCCAATAGGAAATCGGACTGTCAAAACGCCAGCCAGAGATTGGAAAGAAATGATGATGACCATCGTCGTGATGCAGCGGAAAATCGCCCATGATGTGTAAGGACATACTGAGCAAAAGGTAGAGCCAGAAAGTAGAACCAAAATAGTAGGCTGCACTCAGACCCATCAGTACGAAGGGAATAGAATTGAAGCTGTCGAATAAATTTTGCCAGTCTTGTCGAAAATAAAGTTGCCCCCAAATAGTTGATTGAGATTCGCCATTAATGACTGACTCCACCACGAAGAAAAAGAACATGGGCAAGTCAGGCAGTAGCGCACCCAGCAGTACTGCCTGCAAGCACAGAATCTTGGTTTCCTCTGTTTTAGCTTTTAAAAGCGTAAGATTTAAGACGACGTGAATGGGTGTATTCATGAAGATAAATCGTTACCTGTATTTCTCATTCTTCTAGTTCCTGAAATAACATCGATCTAATGCAGTTATTAGAGTGGCCAGACTACGAGCAGCAGTGGCAATGCCACGGCGACAATAACTATTTCCAGGGGCAGACCCATGCGCCAGTAGTCCCCAAAATGGTAACCGCCTGGCCCCATGATCAAGGCATTATTTTGATGACCTATGGGGGTCAGGAATGCACAGGAAGCTCCTACTGCAATGGCCATGAGAAAAGTATCCGGATTCAGATCAAGCGAAAGCGCAATATTGTAAGCAATCGGTGCCATCAGAATCGCCGTCGCCGCATTATTCAGCACATCGGACACCGTCATGGTGATAATTAACAACATGGCGAGTATGAATACCGGACTCATGTCGCCTGCGATCGATAAAATAGCGTCGACCAGTAGTGTCGTCGTGCCGGTGGTTTCCAGTGCAGCTCCGAGCGGAATCATCGCGCCGAGCAGAACCACAACCGGCCAGTCGACTCCGGTATAAAATTCTCGCACCGGTACAACATGCAACAGTGCCATCGCCACGGTGGCGATGCCCAGGGCCAGTTGTATCGAGATCAACCCCGATGCAGCAGCGGCTATGGCTAGCAAAAATGTTGCCAGTGCCGGCATGGCTTTGGCCGCTCTGCCAATATCGAGGTCGCGCCGGGCCAGGGGGTAGCAATTCAACAGAATTATTGCGTCCTGTAATTCCTCACCCTCGCCATGCAACAACAACACATCCCCGGCTTTGAAATTGAAATCTCGCAGGCGATCACGATGAGGGGTGCCTGCGCGAGAAGCAGCGAGCAGATTCACGTCGTATTTGCGGTTAAATCGAATTTGACTCGGTGTTCTCCCCACTATGGGTGAATTTTCTGTTACCACCACCTCCGCAATCTGCGAATCCTCTGAGTGTAAAATTGCATTGCGCGCGCTCTCCGCAGAGAGCAGTTTAAGATTGTAGGCTGAGGCAAAAGTATCGATGTCTTCGTGTGAGCCTTGCAGCATTAGCAGATCATTTGCCACCAGAATATGGCGCCGGCTTGCCGGGGCCATATTCTGACGCTTGTGCACAAGCGCGAGGATATCCAGTTTCTGCTCCGCCAGTATCTCCTTGAGTTCTGATACGCGCTTGCCTACCAGCTCGCTGTCTGCGGTAAGTTTTAATTCGAATAGATATTTTTCCACATCAAACAACTCCAGCCCGGCCGTCTGCTTGCGTACCTTCACCAGGCGCCAGCCAATAAATAGCATGAACAGAATCCCGGCTACGGCAATACCACCACCGACCGGTGCATAGTCAAACATAGTGAAGGCCTCGCCCGTAACCTCGCGTCGGTAATTGGCAATCAATATGTTGGGTGGAGTCCCGATAAGTGTGACCAGTCCCCCCAATATGGATCCAAAGGACAGGGGCATTAACACTGTCGCCGGCGGTCGCCCGGCCTTCGTGGTTGACTGAATTGCAATGGGCATCAACAGGGCCAGGGCTCCCACATTATTCATAAACATGGACAGAAAGGCGGCAAGAAAGGTGAGGATCGAAATGTGCAGAAAAGGCTTGGAAGAGACCGGCTCGATCATCTGCGTAATAAACTCGACGGCACCGGACTTGGTAAGAGCGAAACTGACAATCAGCACCAGTACCACGGTAATCGTCGCCGGATTCCCGAAACCGGAAAATAATTCAGTCTGTGGCACCAGGCCGAATATGCTGGCCGTGAATAATGCACCCAAGGCGACAATATCGTAACGCCACCGGCCCCAGACCATCAGAATCAGGAGAGCCAGCAAAATGAGTAACAAGATCGCCTGATCAGAAGTCATAGAGGATCATTTTTATTAGGGAACCCTAGATGATATCGAATTCCAGACTGGCCACACCCTCAACTGCTGCAAGCAGGTGGTCGCCGACAGCGGTAGCGGCAACGCCCGCTGGCGTGCCCGTGTAAATAAGGTCCCCTGCCTGCAATTCGTAGAACTTCGACAGTTCGCAAATAATCTCCGGTATGCTCCAGATCATTTGCGAGAGCTCGGCGTCTTGTCTTAGCTCTCCGTTAATTTCCAGAGTTATGCGCGCACTGCCTGGATGACCGCTTTCACTAACCGGGTTGATTAGTGAAACCGGCGCCGAATCATCGAAGCCCTTTGCTGTGTCCCAGGGCCTGCCATTTTTTTTCGCCAGCGCCTGCAAGTCCCGGCGCGTAAAATCAATGCCGACCGCATAACCGAACACACAGTCCAGCGTAGCATCGATGGCAATATCTTTGCCTCCTGCTGCTAGTGCCACCACCAACTCCACTTCATAATGAAAATCGTCAGTCGCCTGCGGATAACGAACCGGCGCGTTGTTAACCACGATGGCGTCGGCTGGCTTGCTAAAAAAAACCGGTGGCTCGTCCTTGGGGTCGCCGCCCATTTCTTTGACATGATCACCGTAGTTTCTACCCACACAGTAAATACGGTGGACCGGAAACAAGCTATCCGAATCCATCACGGAGACGACTGGTGTAGGCTGGGGTGGAAAAGTATAATTCATGAATCCCTCAATAATCTTTGTACGTGGTGCAATTAAGCGCTGCGACTAATTCGTCGTCAGCAGAATCCGCTATACCGGGAAAAAATTCCAGGCCAGCAAATGCTTCTATTTCTGACAAACTACTGAGCTGATCGCAGTAGTGAACGTGCTCCCGCAAATCCTCGCGAAAAAGAAATGCGGCATGGGATGACCGGTTGGCTACCACTTTGTAATAAGCGGAGGGTAGCTGTAGCTCGGAGTTGGCGGCAGTACTGAGCCCTGCCTCGATAAGATATACCGGCCCACTCACCACGAAAAGCTCGCCGCTGCCTGCGGCCGCTTCATTAATCACCTGATCCAGCCGCGACCAACTCCCCAGTCGTAGTTCGCTGGGTAACGGCGCCAAATTGCTGAGATAGTTCAGATCAGACCAGAACGGCGTACCGGCGAAACTGCTCATAGGCACCATACGGCCGTTATTCCTGGCGTCGATTATCAGTTCATTGACGCGGTAACTCTGATCTGCCCGGCCGCTGAGATCTGGCTGGTTTAGAGCGCGCGTGTTTCCCGACAACTGCACATAGGGCGACTGGGTGGCCGGCAGATTGTCACCTTGCCACACACGCGGCAACAGGGACGCGACGCCTACAGCGTCCTCCAATATCCGGTAAGCCACCCAATCCGCCAGACCGCTGGCGGAATTGATCGAGGCGGCGAAGAGCTGCCGTACAATTATTTCGTTGCTGTTACTGCCAGCCGAGCTCGGACAGGACTTCATACAGTGACTGATATGAATAGTTTGCGCCGAGCTGACAGAAACTCCGCCAATGACTATTATCAGGCCAAGCCAATGTCGTAACACTGCCAGACAATGGGGCCACTGCATTGGGGTTGCCGCAGTAGTAGCCTGTATGCCACTAGATCGCGAGCTGCTGAGCCCGCGGCTGTTAACCCATTGGATAAAGGTTTTTCGCATGTACTTCATCGCATCGTTCCATCACATCATCATCAAGGCTTACATCCAGCGCCGCCAGCGACTCTTCCAATTGATCCGCTGTGCGCGCACCTATCATGGTAGATGCGACATAATCAAAATTCATACTCCAAGCGGTTGCCAGAGTAACTGGCGACATCCCTAACTCT
>CAVOFA010000144.1:0-5901 GCA_963694865.1 Gammaproteobacteria bacterium
CACCGTAGCGCGTCGTATTTCTGCGCTGGGTAATTCGCCGAAGCTGTGCAGACCGTAGGGAATAAACTGGCTGCGCAGCGCCACCATGTGATCCTGAATCTCGTGCATGATGTCGTGATCCAGCAACTCGCTGGCGTCCAGTGTCAAGGCCAGTCCGAGGCTTTTGGCAATGCCGGTAGCTTCTACCTGCTCGATGATTTGCCTGGCATAGATTGCCGCCAGCGCCTCGTTTTTGTGCAGGTTGTTGTGGTAGTCATTGATTGATTCACTCAATGCCGCCAGTTCACTGTACAGGTCGCTGGCGATGAAAGGTGGCACCATATGATCCACCAGAGTCGCCATGCCCCGGCGTCTGGCAATCAGGCCTTCACCGACGACGTCAACGTTGTAGATATTGATGTTGGGTATGTCTGCCAGTAGCGCGTCCGGTGCATCTTCACTGCTGAGGCCGGTGTCTTTGCCGTCCAACCACTCCAGAGTGCCATGTGTCCCCATATGTACGATGGCATCGATGTCGACTTCATTACGCAGCCAGGAATAGGCCGCTACGTATTGATGGTGCGGTGCCAGGTCGTCGGCGTGATAGAGTTTTTCCAGGTCTTCACTCCAGCCTCGCACCGGCTGTGGCATTAAAATAATGTTGCCGTATTCGAGACGGGGTATGACAAAAATTTTCCTGTCAGCGTACTGGTAGGTCATCAGATCTTCTGCGGCAGGGTCTCCCCAGTCCTGCAGAATCTTGTTACGTAGTGCTGGCTCGAATGCAGCCAGCCACGCATTATAAGTATCTATTGATACGGCGGCGAAGCTATCCTGTGCCAGCAGTTCCTCCATGTCGCCCGGCGCATAACTGCCTATGTTGCGAGCCTTGGAGCTAATGTCGGCGAGAATACTGTCGGCACTCAGATCGGCGTCGCCCAGGTCGTAGCCGGATTCCTGCATGGCCCGAAGGATATTCTCCAGCGATTCGGCAATATTGAGATAGCTGGCGCCGATGCTGGCTTCGCCTACCGGGTAGTTGTAATACATCAGGGCAACACGCCTCTCCTGCGCCGGTTTCTGCGCCAGCCTGGCGTAGCGCAGACCACGCTTAACTGCCATCTCAATGCGAGCGGCGATAGGTTTGTCGACGACGATCGAAATATTGGTTGCCGGGTCGAACTGGCGCTCTCGACTGCCCACAACCGTCGGTGCAATGAGCCCAGCCAGTTCCGGTACCGCTACCTGGAAAGTGCCTTCAAACAGGGAAAGCCCGGTCGATGACTCGCGCCACTCTTGCTCTGAACGCCCATACAGGGTTGCCAGATTAAGGATGGGGATATTGATATTGGCAAGCGACTGCGACGAGTCAAAATTGGCGAAGCGCATCAGGAACGACAGGCCAACATCGGCCCTGGCGTTACCGTTTTCATCGACGAGCATTTTCTCAAAGGCCAGGTGACCGGGAAAACCAAAGAAGGGAATGGCGACAGCGCCTTCGCGTTCTACTGCGGCGATGACCGCATCCACTACTTGGGTTTCGCTGCCGTAGAAGGTTGCTTTGTAAAAGCCGATGGCGACTCGGGGCTTGCCAGGGGCCATCAAGCCTCGCTCCATCATTGCATTGGCAAACTCGTCCCAGCTGGCGAAGGCCTGGCCGCCGCTGGCGCTGGGGTAGTAATAGCCGGAATCCAGGCTGGGCTGCGGTGGTGGAAAATTTAAACCAGTTACGCCGGCCTGCTGCAGCGAAAACATCATTAGCGACAGCTGGTTTTGGGGGCCGCTATTTTGCCAGTAAGCCAGTGCGGTTTCGTCCCACACCGCGCCCTGGTCGGTGAAATACTCCAGCGGTTGCACACCGGCGCCAACGGCAATGACTTCACCTTGCGTAGTTATTTCATCTATCAAATCGATATCGTGAGCCGTATTGAAGCGATCCAGTATCGATTGATTCATCATGTCCAATACCAATACGTCGGAACTTGAGAGTACTGCCGGATCCGCTTCATCGAAGAAAGACTCGGTAAGAAACTGCAGTGAGACGCGCCCCTGCAATTGCGGGTTTTGTTGCAGCAGGGTTTGGTAAGCGGCCAGGGTTCCGATCATGTTGCCGTCGGAAAACAGATAACTAATGCTGATCTGGTCGTCTTCGGCGTCGTCGGGCAATTCAATTTGGGCGCTAGCAGGCAGCGGGAAAAGCAGGCAGATTAATAGGGCAAGTCGTGACCATGCAGTAGTTAGTCTTGTCGGAGGGAATCGATACATAATTCTAATTACTGTCGTCAACCTCTGGTACATAAATTACCTGGCCATCGGGCAAGCGATAAGCAACGCCCAGTCGTTCGCCATCGCCACCGGCTACGGCGTCGGCTGTTACTCTATAGGCTTCGATCTCCGTGCCTTTTCTGGTAATGATTTCCTGATCCCCATTGGGGCTGGTCAATACCATGGTGACCTCGGTCTCCGGGTTCAATAGACCGCCCATCTGGTACACGGAGAACAGGGAGATCATCAGGCCCACGATAAACACCACCGACACATCGAAGAGATTGGCGATACCGGCCAGAGGATCTTCTTCGATTTCCTCCGGCATGGGCAATTTTAGAAATTTACTCATAAGCTTTCACTCTGCAGTTTCTGCCAGTATGCGCTCGGCTATGAAACGCAACTCCCGAATAGTTTCATTGCTCCAACCCTGTCGAACGATATTGATAACATAGGCGCCGGTGCCACAGGCGAGGCCGATAATGGTCGTGGTGAAAGCCACCACCATCTGGCCTGCCATGGCCTCGAGATTGCCCGCGGCCATGGCGGAGAGGGAAACGCCCATGGGGATCAGCGTGCCCAGCAAACCAAGGCTTGGCGCCACCTTGACTAACATCTTCGACGGGTTAAGCTCATGTTTCAGGGCTTCCTCCGCCTCCATCACCAGGTGCTCCAGGCCGCCATCTTTCAATTCATCTGCGTCTGAGCGCTGTTTTACTTTTTCGACGAAGCTCTTCAAGAAGCCAGGCAAAGTGTCGAGCCTTGCGCCGTCGGCGCGGAGAATTTCCAGGCTCTGCAGCCAGAGTTTGATATTAAAGCCGGCGCGTTCCTTGCGTCTCGCCAAATACTCGATCAGGCAGACACCTGCCATAAAACACACCGAAGCCACGCACACCCACAACAGAAACATCACCGGAAATCGCAATACCTGGCCCAGCGCGAACAGGCCACCCTCCAAAATACCTAATAGACTCATCGATGCTTCCATTTTGCGTAGATGCCGCCCACCACCATGCAGGCGAATGACAATAGTAATACTCCAACAGCAGAATAAGTCTCGTTCTGACTTATATCTAATGACTGTAAACTCGCCGCAGTCTGCCAACCGGAAATCGCCGTCGGCACAATGCTGACTACCAGCGACACCGCTATGACTATAATCAACGCTTCATCTTGCAACTGTGTCGAGACGAAGCCTTTGCGGGCGATGGCGCTGACAAATGCCAGCACCGACACCAGGCAGACTGCAAGTGTTACCGGCAACCACGGATAACCCGTGGCACTCAATACATTAATCCACAGGGCTGCCAGCATGCCACCCAACACCACGCCGGCGCTGCGCCATCTGTGCTTGTGCAATATGGCGAAAGCGGCCAGGGCCAGCACGGTGGCGACATGGGTCGGGTCAATGAGCAACAGGCTCTGAGCCTGGGCGTTCCAGGCACCAGTGACATACAACACCGAGAAAAATCCCAGCAACCAATGGCTGGATTGACCGCGATGGTGCGCACAGGCGGTGAAACTAACCGTTGCTAGTCCGCAAAGCAGAGGGAATAGCTGGTAAGCCATTTGCGCTCCTTGCCCAAAATTTGACTACTGTACGCAGCTTGCTCGCTTTTAGCTATGGCAAATCGAAGGCTGCAGATGAGGCTCGATATGGTCTTTATATTAGTTATAAATATCAATAAGTTATAACTTTATTTCCAACGTTATTTTAACGGTTAATAACCTCTATTACATACGCAATAGTCGATAAAGCGAGTACTATTCCACGCGCTTGGCTGTTGCAACTGAGAACAAGCCGGGCTCAATTAGAAGCGTAGCACCTGCAAGCGCAGCCGTATCACTTTAGGGGAATTTTCAATGCATGCAAGAAAACGCCGGCTCCTGACTGCAGGGCTACTTAGTGCCGGCTTATTGAACGGCGCCGTTTTTAGCCAGGATGCGACCACTCCGTTTGAGGAAATCATAGTCACCTCCAGTTTGATTCCCATTCCATTACGACAGATAGGCACTTCAGTTTCAGTAATAACAGAGACTGAAATTGCAGCCCACGGCAATCTTTCACTGGTAGACATACTGCGGCAAATGCCGGCGATAGCCACCAGCAACAATGGCGGTGCAGGTAAGGCGACATCTCTAAGAATTCGCGGTGAAGAGGGGTTTCGAACCTTAACCATTTTCGATGGCATGCGTTTGTCGGATCCGGCCAGCACCCAGCTTGGCACTCAACTCGAACATCTCATGAGTGATGGTATTAGTCGAGTGGAAGTATTGCGCGGTCCCCAGGGACTGGCTTACGGCGCCGATGCTGGCGGTGTCATCAACATCAGTTCGCGCTCAGATCAGCAGGGCTTTTTCGCCAATATAGACGCACAGGCTGGAGAGCTCGGAACTAACCGGCTTAGCGGCAATATTGGCGGTGGTAATGACAGTGTGGATTATTTTCTCTCAGTCAGCGACTTCGACACCGATGGCTATAATACACGCCAGTCAGACACTGTCCTGAGGGATGATGATGGCTACAGTAATACTACTGTGCATGCCCGGCTCGGCTTTGCCCTCACGGAAAATCTGCGCTTGGAATTGGTACGGCGGGAAGTTGATGGTGACTCTCAATTCGACGGCTGCTTTTCCGGCACCACTGTGCATGATTGTGCCGGCGACTACGAATTGAGCGCGTCTCGAGTGGCATTGGAGTACAGCTCAGATAATTTTAGTCATTCACTGTCATTCGCCAATACCGAAACTGATCGAGAAAACTTTGCCCTGGGCGTGTCTTCATTTGTCGCCAGGGGGGAATTGGAGCGCTGGGAATATTTAGGTAGTGCCACCAATCTGCCTGGCTTTGACCTGGTGCTCGGTATCGATCATGAGGAAGCCAGCAGTAATGGTGTTAGTCGTGATAACGACGGCTATTATCTTGAATACCTCAGTGATTTTTCTGATAATTTTTTCATTACGGCAGGAATTCGCCACGATGACAACGACGATTTCGGCACCAATACCAGTCATCGTATTAGCGTTGCCTATGTAGTGGACATGCCCAACAGCGGCAGCTTGAAATTCAAGAGCAGTGTGGGAACCGGGTTTCGGGCACCCAGTCCTTTCGAAATTTCCTATAATGGCGGTCCATCCGCATTTGCTCCAGCGGCGTTGCTGACACTGAGTCAGGAAGAGAGTGAGGGCTATGAGTTTGGCGTCGAGTATGTGTTGGGAAATCGCGTGCATCTGGAAGCTGTGTATTTCGATCAGGAGGTGGAGGATGCTATATTTTTCGACCTGGCTGGCTTCAGCGGCTATCTGCAGGATACTGGCAGCAGCACCTCGAAAGGTGTGGAAATTACCGCTGACCTGCAGTTGCTCGACAGCCTGCGACTGACTTCTAACTATACTTATAATGATACCGAACGGCCTAATGGCCTGCAGCGACGTCGGCGGCCGGAAGGATTGATGAATATTGGGCTGGCGTATTCAGCATTGAATGATCGATTGAATATCAATGGATTTTATCGAATATCCCGTGATGCATCTGATGAGGTTTTCGGTAGCCCGGTTGATCTGGATGACTTCGAGGTGCTGGATATCAGCGCCAGTTACCGCTTCAGTGACAGCTTCAGCGTCTATGCCCGTCTGGAAAATGTTACCGATGAAGAC
>CAVOFA010000145.1:0-5837 GCA_963694865.1 Gammaproteobacteria bacterium
ATATTTGTCGATGGCAGCACCATCACCTCACACATCAAGCGTATTCGGAAAAAATTTATACACTTCGATGCGGCATTCGATTGTATTGAGACTGTATACGGCATGGGTTATCGCTGGAATATTGTGCCTGCTAACAGTCACTAGGCTACTAAACTAAAGAAAATGAATCTTACATTCAAAAACCCTTTTGGAATTCGCTTCAAGTTGGTTTTTCTTTCCAGCTTCCTGCTGGTTATTCCGTGGCTGGGTTATCAGTTTATTATCGAGATGGAAGACTACCTGCGCCGTGGCCAGGAGCAGATTGTTCTGGGCACGGCGCAGGCATTGGCAACCGCGCTTAACGAACGCCCGGAGTTATTCGACGAGGGCAGCTATAGCCCGGCCCGTCGCAAAGAAGACCTCTACGTGTACCCGGTTTATTCAGCCCTGTCTCTGGATGATGGTAATTTAGTTGACTGGAGCGAATATCAGCAATACGAAGTCGACTACGGCAAAGACGATTATCTGCGCACGATGTTGAATCCGCTCCGGTCCTACCGCAACGATGACTCGCTAAGTTTCAAAAACATGGTGGGGGAGCACAATGGCTCTCTCTATGCCTACTTTAAAGTCAAAGACGACAGCATTGTCTACCGCAGCCGTGATGCACTGAGTGTGCATCGTAGTGATTTTTTGCAGATATCCATGCTATCCAAAGAAGGCAATAGTGTAAATCGCTATGTTATAGCGCCCCATGAGCCGGAATTTCTCTATCCCTTCAAAGTGGCTGCGGACTATTCGGAGCCTGTCCATGAGGAAAGAATCAGCGGCCAGTGGTATGAAACCACTGGTGGCTACGAGATCGAATTGCAGATTCCTATGGAAATGCTAGGGGATCGCCTGGGCTTCGCGATCTTCGATGTTGATGATCCGGTATCCCGTGAAATCAGCACGGTGGTCGCCACTCACAAGGTCATCGGCGCTGAGCACTTGGGGTTACTACAACTGCCGACCCCGGAAATCGACAGAATTGTCGCCGGCATGGGGCACAATAACTCACGGATTCAGGTGGTCGACCGCAGTGGCAGGGTACTGTTGACGGTCGGTGATATCCAATCGGCGACTGGCCTCAGCGTTTCTTCGCGCATAGAAGACAGTAAGAGCAACAAGTACTGGCTCTATATTCAGAACAAGATACTGGACCCACTGTATTATCAGGTCCTGACCAAGCCCAGTAACGACTTTATCGATGATCTGTATTCCGATGTAAGCCGAGCCGGCGCACATATCGATTCGGCCTTGCAGGGTACGGCGTTTACGCAATTTCGTACCCTCGCCGACACCCAGACGCGGCTGCTGGAAGCCGCGCACCCAATACTCGCTAACGGTGAAGTGATAGGCGCGGTGGTGGTGGACCAGAACATGAATGGCCTGCGCACGTTTCGAAACCAGGCCATGGAGACCCTGTTCAACACCATTCTCGCGGTGATGCTGCTGGTCACCCTGGGATTATTCTTCTCGGCCTCTCGTATCTCCAGTCGGATACGCGGCTTAAGAAATCAGGCGGAGGGTATTATCGATGACACTGGCCGCGTCCAGAATACGATCGTGGCATCGAAGAGTTCTGATGAGATAGGAGATCTTTCCCGCTCTTTCTCCAATATCGTGGAACGGCTAACCCAGCATACAAGCTACCTGGAGAATATGTCGACCAGACTCTCTCACGAGCTGCGCACACCGGTTACGGTGGTGAGGTCATCGCTGGAGAATCTGGGGCTCATCGTGGGCGACAAGGAGTCAGCGGTGTATATAGAGCGAGCGGAAGAAGGAATCAAGCGCCTCAATCTAATCCTCACCAATATGAGTGAGGCGACGCGGCTGGAGCAGATGCTGCAGAACGAAGAAAAGGAGAAAATCGACCTGAATGTCGTTATTCACGGCTGTGTGGAGGGCTACAAATTAGCCTACCCGGATTCCCGCTTCGATCTGGATATGGAAAAAAGTCCCATTTTTGCCAACGGCGTGCCGGAGTATATTGCGCAGCTGCTGGATAAGCTCATTGCCAACGCCGTCGAATTTTCCTATCCCGATCAGCAGATCACCATTTATTGCCACACCCTAAGAGACCACGTGGTTATCAAGGTGTCCAATGCCGGACCTTCGCTGCCGGCAGCAATGAAAGACAGGGTGTTCGATGCCATGATCTCGGTGCGGCCGCAGGAGAAGCAGAAACAGCCACATTTAGGGATTGGCCTGCACATTGCCCGCCTGATCACTGAATTTCACGGCGGGCAGATCCGGGCGGAGAATCGCAAAGACCGTGAGGGAGTGACGATTTCGGTGGTTATACCGCTGTTTTATCGTTAAATGCGGGGTCTTACTCCTTGCCGGTGTAGTAGTCGGGCGCATTCTCTTTAACGACGATAGATTCGGTAGACCAGGCGTGGCAAGTATCGAGCACCACGGGTCGCGATTTGGTCTTTACTACTTCGGAGTCTGGTCGATTTTTGCGGTGACGCAGTAGCGGCCAGATCGTCTGCATCGCCACCGTCGCCATTGGAAACAGCAGCTCGGTCAGATGTGTACAGCCATGCACTCCCCCCACCTTCATTCTAATTGCCTTGCGCCAGCCTAGCCCCATCTTGATGCCAATGAGCGAGCTGTAATTGGGCGTAATATTGGGGCACATCTGGAAGGGGCTGTGGTCGGTGACGGCGACGACATCGCGAATCACAAAGCCATCATCGATAGTCACCCGCAGCAGCATCTCGTGCAGAGGTTCGCCCGCTTCTATCTCGCCGCGCCAGTTATTTCTGAAGCCATAGGTCTTGGTGTCGGTCATATGGGCTTCTATATCCCACATGCCATCATCACGTTCAAAACCGCGATAATCGATGGCGCGTGTGTGTATGTGTTTTCTTGCGACGGGCTCGGGGAACGGCATAATTAATCGAAGTTTCCTTGCTTTTTAAAAATTTGTATCAGCGCCTGTTAGGTTAAAACAATCAGCTTCAGGCATGGTTTTTGGTGGAGATACAGCGGAGAGGTATTAGCCAGGCAGGCCTATAGTGCCCGGATTATAGCGTAAGAATGAATATTTGTGTGCGCTTCCCAATGAATCGGGCATAATGTGAGCCACTCAAAATGAATAAAAGAATAGGATCACAGCGATGACCACAGCCAGCGCGCGGCATATATTAGTAGATACCGAAGCAGAGTGTATTCAACTTAAGGACAGGATCGATGAGGGTGAAGATTTTGGGGAAGTTGCGCGGGAACACTCTAATTGTCCATCGAAGGCACAGGGCGGCGACCTTGGACAGTTTGGGCCGGGCATGATGGCGAAGGAATTCGATGCGGTTGTCTTTAGCGCCGATGTGAACACTGTACAGGGCCCGGTAAAGACACAGTTTGGCTACCACCTACTGGAAGTAACAAGCCGGGATTAGGCCGCGACCGAACCGGGTTTGGATGAAGCTTCTCTTTCTCTGCACCGGCAATTCCTGTCGCTCACAGATGGCCGAAGCCTGGACCCGAGAGCTTGCACCGCGTTACGCGCCCGGGCTTAAAATTCAGGTTTTTTCGGCAGGGATTGAGAGTCATGGCCTTAATCCCATCGCCGTTGCCACCATGCAAAAGCATGGCATCGACATCTCCAGACACTCCTCAGATTTGCTTACAGACAAGATGCTGCAACACAGTGATCTGATCGTCACGGTGTGCTCCCATGCGGATTCGCGTTGTCCAGTGCTGCCGGCAGCGACGCAGAAGCTGCACTTGCCGTTTACTGATCCAGCCAGTGCCGAAGGCAGTGAAGATGAAATTGCAGCTTGCTTCGATAGCGTATGTAGTCAGATTAGAGATCAGGTGATTAGCCTGCTCACCCGACTGGCGGATTCGCGCCAGCAGCAAGGCTGATCATTATTCAGAGGTGCCCTAACTATGAACAAACTGCAGTCTGAATTTGGTATCGCAGATACTGAGGTGCTTAGCCGTGAAGTCTGCCATCGCGGTTTTCTGCAACTCGAGCGTTTACAACTTCGGCATCAATTGTTTAATGGAGGCTGGAGCGAAGTCATAGAAAGAGAAGTGCTTATCAAAGGCCAGGCCGTTGGTGTCTTGCTCTATGACCCTGTGCGGGAAGAAGTTGTGCTGGTGCGCCAGTTCAGAGTGGGCGTGCTTGATGAGGCCCAGAGCCCGTGGCTGTTGGAGCTGGTGGCTGGGATGGTGGGTGAAGGCGAAGAATTGATAGAGGTTGCGAGCCGAGAAGCGCAGGAAGAGTCTAACTGCAGTCCTGAAAATCTGACGGAGATCAGCAGTTACTATAACAGCCCCGGCACCAGTAACGGAAAAATCAGCTTGTTTTGTGGCCAGGTCGACGCGTCTGCTGCAGGCGGTGTATTTGGCCTGGCTCAAGAGCACGAAGATATACAGGTCGTGAGTTTGCCGCTGAATGACGCGATCGCAGCAGTTAACGCCGGCCTGATCAACAACGCCATGACAATGGTTGCAATTAAACAAAGAAGAATTGATACGGCGCTGGCGCCAGACATTCTCCGCGGGTTCGAATGAATGAGAATGAACGAGAAGCTCGCAATATAGTGCCAAATGGTTACAATTGAGAAAGGCTGCGAGAACAGCCGCCGAGTGACAGTGATGACAGCCCTTCGATTGCTTGCTGTTTAGTAGCCGGATACTGTTAGCTCAGAGATACACAGAAAAGCCGATAACAGTGTTATCAGCCAGATCATCCCTTGGATGGGTGGTAGCGGCTGTGAGGAGCCCGTGTTAGCAAATGTCCAGAAGTAGTTACAGTATTGATTTGATCAAACAGATGGCAGAGTGTGATGCTAATTTCATTCGCTTGCTTAAATTATTGCCCTATCTGCACGCATACAGAGACAGATCATTTCTCAAGCATGCAATGCTGCAGAGTTCCCTCGAAGAGTTAAGTAATGGCAGCTTGATACACGCGGATGAGCCAGAAAAAATACTTGAGGGACTCACATCGGAATTTGTAATTGCCGACATAGAAAATACGACTAACAAAGTCACCGTTGAAGTAGAAATTATCGAAGCGTTCAAATATACGACCACGCTAAAGATCACACAGCGGCCAGAGTTAAAACAATGGATGACGAATCCATCAATGCTAGTGCGGGTGTATCACGATGCCTGCACTGCAGAAGTTGTGTCTTACCAGGGGCATCGAAATTTGAAGCCCAGATATTCACGGCCTAATCCGCAGATGTATCATGCGGATGAAAAGATGCAGGTTAATGCATTTTTAGGTGAGTGGTTAACGCTGTGTTTAAAAGCAGGACGAAGCGCAAAGGTGCCAGATAGTATACTTAGTATCTAATTAAAGACTTCCTAAATAATCTCTGCAAAACAGTCATGGCACAATTGACTACACAAAAATCGATTAACATTGTTCAGATTACCGATCCTCATCTTTATGACAATGCGGCTGGCACGCTGTTGCAAATGAACACTCAGGATAGCCTGGATCGTGTGATCGAGTTAGTGCAGAAAATGGAGAGCGGAGTCGATTTGCTACTGGCTACAGGAGACATTGCCCAGGATGCCTCCGCCGAGGCTTACAATAATTTTTTGCGCAGCGTAAAAGTTATCGATGCGCCGCTGCGCTGGATTCCAGGAAATCACGATAGCGCCAGGGAAATGGATAGAGTGGCACAGGGGACAGACGTCGGTGAAAAATCTATAAAACTCTCTAACTGGTTAATCCTGTTGCTGGATACCAGTATCGAAGAAGAAGTACACGGTCGTCTGGCCGAGTCGGAATTGGAGTTTCTCGAGTCCAGTCTCGATGCTGCACAGCAAGATAGCGAGATAGA
>CAVOFA010000146.1:0-5803 GCA_963694865.1 Gammaproteobacteria bacterium
CTGTTTTTTGCGACGATGTCGATGTTGGGAAAAACCGACGGTAAGCACAGCGGCGATAGCCTGCCCTTCTGGCAACAAGCCTGCGCCAGCGATCTGCCCAATGCCTGTGGCAGACTGCTGCAACTGCAATCGACCTACTGTGGCGACAATGCCGCCTGGGCATGTAATGAGCTGGGGGCAAATTACCGGCAAGGCTTGATAGTGGAGACTGACGCCGAGCTTGCACTGGCCTATTTCAGTCGCGCCTGCGAGCTAAAGTTTCAGGCCGGCTGTTTGAATCTTATCGATTCAGAAGTGCTTAACAGAGACCGACCCCATGAATTAGACCTGAGGTTGCTGCTAAGGCAGGGCGGACAAAACCTGATGCAGGCATCCTTGCCGGATCTCTACGCCAGAGCCTGCGAACATGACTGGTCATTCGCCTGTGAAGCCAGCGAGGGTCGGCTATGAGCAATAAGCCAGCACACAAGGCGGACAGTCCGGCAGCGGTGTCTGAGGCAGAGGTGCCAGGCAGATTAGTTGGCATCGTCATAATGTCGGTGGCGATTATTTTCGCTGCCTGGAATCTTGCTCAGGAGGCCGAAAATTCAAATACAGTTCCAGCGCCAGCCGCCGCCCAATCATTGAGCGGATTTCGCAGCGACGCCTGGATGTTACCCGCTGACGATATGTTGGGTTTTGTAGAAATTCCGGCGGGCAGCTTTTCCATGGGCAGCAATCCGGCGCTGGACAGAATGGCCTATGAGAATGAGCGCTGGTCGGCAACGAGACGACAAGGATCGGTAGAACTACCCACTTTTTATATCAGTCGTTATGAGGTAACCAATGCTCAGTTCAGGGCCTTCGCCGCGGCCACCAAGTTGCAGCACGAAGTAACAACGAGCAACGCAGCGGGCGACTTACCGGTAGCCAGCGTCACCTGGCCAGAGGCTTTGGCTTACACTCGCTGGCTGCAACAACAGCTGCAGCAATCATCGCAGACCCCCCCCGCTCTGCAGCAACTACTCCGCTCTGGCGCCAGGCTTACCCTGCCCTCCGAGGCGGAATGGGAAAAGGCTGCCAGAAGCAGCGACGGCAGAGTATTTCCATGGGGCTCTCAACCCAGAACCGGGCTGGCAAATTTCGATAGTTCAGCGGTGGTTGCGGTGGGGTCTGTGGACTGCGAAGCCTGTGCTTACGGACTGTCTGACATGAGTGGCAACGTCTGGGAACTCACACGCAGTCCCATGCAGGACTACCCCTACGATGCCGACGATGACAGCGACAATCTCGCCGCCGATGCGCTGTGGGTAATGCGTGGAGGCTCCTATGCCGATGCGCTAAATAATGTACGAAGCGCCGTGCGCGGCGGCGTGGATCCGGGCGTGCGCAACACCACTATTGGCTTCCGAGTGGTTATCACCAGCTTATAAAAATAGAGCATTGATGCATTGCTGTCTAATTTTCGCGGCGTAGTTTCATCGTGATAGAGACATCGATGCACAGTGCGATAAATCCAATTGCCATCAAGCTGGCGTGAATCCATTCGAAGCGCATGGTTAACAGGCACGCGACGATAGTACCACCAAGGAATGGTGTACCCAGTTTTGCGAAAATCAAAACGAGAAAATTATTTTCCATGAGAATCGAAACCGCCGACCTGGTTGCTAAGCGCTAAATCCCTAATTCAATTTTTTGACTGACAGGCTGACATTAATCAGCGCTCCCCTAGCAGGCTATTGAAAAACTCTCAGCCGGCACGATACAGCGTTAAAACCTGGCTCAAAATGCTCATTTACGGCGTGTAAACTCCGCTTTTTCGCCATATTTTGCCTTGTCTCGCACTCGCCTGAGAGCTTTTCAACAACCTGCTAGTTTCTCTCTGGCAAGGCAAAAGTCAGTATCAGGTCGCCACCCCGGCGTCCCCTCGAACCGCCACCGGAGGCAACGGTGACATATTCCTGGCCATCGATAACATAGATCGAGGGTGATGCAAAAACGCCGGCACCGGTATTAAATTTCCACAATTCTTCGCCGGTAGCCGCGTCATAGGCATAAAAATAGCCGGCGGTGTTGCTGCCCGCGCCGACGAAGACGATACCGCCGGCAGTGACAACAGAGCCAGCCTGTCCATAGCCCTCGAAGATTTGGCGCCAGATTAACTCACCGGTAGTAGGATCATAGGCTGAGAAATAGCCCTTGGGATCACGTCCCGAATTGAAGGGCTGGTCGATGGCGGCAACGTATAACAGCCCCGTCAGTGGGCTGTGGGAAATTGGAGAATAGCTGGAACCGCCACCATAACCCGGTGCAAAGATCTGGTTGGGACCAATAGGCGTAAATTGTTCGACCAGGTTATTGGCTTCCATGTGCTGTGCAGGAATATCCGTGGGGTAAACAGGCGAGACTGGCTCCATAAGCTCACCATTGGCCTTATGAGGAATGGGCTGAGTCGGATAGGGCACTTCGCCTTCTATATCGGTAACTGTGGAGACCGGGGTCTCGATGATTGGGTGCACCGGCTCACCGGTTTCGCGATTGAGTATGTACAACCAGCTGTTCTTGCTGGCCTGCGCCATGGCCTTCACCGGTTGTCCGTCCACTTCCATGTCAAACAGGATAGGCTGATTGCCGGAATCGTAGTCCCAGACATCGTGATGCACCTGTTGGTAATACCATTCGAGTCTGCCTTCATCCAGCGTCAGGGCGATCAATGAATCGGAAAACAGGTTCATGCCATCACGTTCAGTGCTGTCGCCAAAGGGATTACCCACCGCGAAATACACCATGCCCAGCTCCGGGTCGATGGAGGGTGTCTCCCAGATGCCACCACCGTTGCGTTCGTTACCTACCCAGGTGGGGCCGGCAATATCCCAGCCCTGATCGGTTTCGTCCTGGGGCACGGTGTTGAAATTCCACAGCACCTCACCGGTTTTGGAATCGATAGCGAGCACGTAGCCCCCGGCAATATGACTCTCGGAGCGAGTAGTGCCGACATAGATCACGCCGTTGTACACCTGGGGAGCGGTAGTGAACCAGTAACCGGCGGAAATAGCTGTTTCAATTTCAGGATTCTTGATATGCAGTACGTCCAGAATCACCGGTGCCTGACCGTTATCGCCGAAGCCTTCCAGTGGCTCACCGGTAATGGCGTCGAGGGCAAACATAAAGGATCCTGCCGCCGAGTAAACGACGCCATCGTCGTAAGCCACGCCCCGATGCCTGAATACATAACCCTCCCGCCGGCCTCCACCCAGCAGCCGGGTGACATCGTAAGTCCACAACAGATGCCCCTCTACGGCATCGAGGGCGTAAACACTGCCGCGTGAGTCGGTGACGTACATAATTTCATCGACGATGATCGGCGTGGTTTGATTGCTGACACCATCGATAACCCCATGCTGAAACAGCCATTTGGGTGTTAGTGAGGCGACATTGTCCGGTGTAATTTGATCGCCTGAAGAGAAGCGTGACCCCAACAGATCCAGATTGTGCAGGGGCCAGTCCAGATTGCGCACAGAAGACTCTCGAGGCAAGGCGCTGGCCGCCAGCGTTTCCACTACCTCGCCCCCGGTAATAGCACTGCTGGTCGCCACGTCGATGGTAGTGGTGTCAGTTGCCGGTGAGCAGGCAAACAAAAGCAGCAGCAAGCTCGGGACCAGGGTCAGCGTCTTCATGTTTTTGGTTTTATAGATCGACATTGTTTCGCTCCGCGTGTGGCGTATTTTAAATTAAGGTAGTGGAATTATTTGCTGCTCTCCAGCATGTATTCGACAATTGCTCTGAGGTCTTCGTCGCTGCAATCGGCACACAGACCACGCCGTGGCATGATGCCGTTGAGCCCATTGATGGTGCTTTGGAGCAGGGTATCCAGCCCCTTCTCGAGCCTGATCTCCCATTCTATGACATCACCTACCTCGGGCGAGTGGGCCGCCCCGGTACCGTGACAGGCGAAACAGGTAGCCTGGTATTTGGCCTCGGCGTCAAAAGCCTCGGCGTCTGCCGCCATCGTAGTAGCTGTAGTGAGCACCGCGGCGCCGCCAAGCAGACATTTAAAAGTTTTGAGCATTTCTATCGAATTCCTGTTGGTTTCTCATCGCACTAGTGGAGTCAGTATTTCTTTCTCACGATATTAAAAAAATCTATGAACTTTTCCATGTGTTCGCTATTTTGGGAAATTACCAGGGAATGATCTCCGCCTGGAATTTCCGCGTATACATGCTGCATTCCCAGCTCGCGCATCTTCGCCACCCATTGTCGTGTCAGTGTCACCAAGCCATCTTCATCGCCCTGCAGTACCAAGATGGGCAGATGCTTTATCTTCTCTAAAATTGCGGCAATCGGCGCGTCACGTTGTGGAGCAGGCGCTGCTACTCCCAGCGCGGCAAAAAGATCCGGGTGTTTTGCGGCAATGTGGTAGGTGCCCGCACCGCCCATGGAATGGCCCCAAAGATAGAGTCGATTGCTGTCAATATTGAATTCATCGCGGACCAATTTGAGCACCTGCATGACATCCTGCTCACTGTAATTGGCGTCTTTCGAGGCTTCTGTAGGCCTTGAACCGAACCAGCCACGACGGGTATAGCCGAGCGGAGTCACGACGATGTAGCCATTGGCTTCGGCCTGATCGAGCAAGCCGTGATAACCCATTAACCAGTCGTAACTCCTGCCGAGACCGTGCAGGGAAACGATTAAGGGAGCCTCGCTGCTCGCCTCGTAAGTAGAAGGAACAAACAGGGCGAAAGGTACCGTTTCTCCGGTCGGCGAGAAGGTGTAACTTCGGTGCTGCACCCTCGGGTCATCGATAAAACTCTCGTCATCGCTTGCCTGACGATCCGCGGATGCGTTGAAGATAGTAAATATCAGTAATGGGACAGCGGCTAGCATTATTACTGTTTTCATGGCCTGGGTCCTCGTGTCTGGTCCCCATCAAGATAACAGGGAGTCCGAGCATAAACCAAATTGGCGGTGGGAATCAAAAGCGGCAAAAGAAAATCGCCTCCGTCCCTATTAATCTCCTTAGCTGACTGCGGGTCAACACCAACAAGCTGGCGTTATCGAAATCATTTACCTGCACGATATGCTCAAACTCTAACAAGACTAAGAACCCTGATTCGTAGTTGAATTGGGCACTGAAATTGACAGGGGATTGGGAAGAGGTGTTGTTTTGTAGTGACTAGCGCCCAGGGATGGCCCACCGGAACGAAAAACAACACCTCTTCCCAAGCCCCGATACACGCATCAACTACCTACAACGATTTTAGAATTTATTAGGGACATCTCAGCCTCCATTTCTAGGTAATACAGCTCTGCATTGAGCAGCTATTATCAAGTGACATTTGACCTAAATCAGTCGATCAACTGAAGATCCCAAGACTTCACTTCATCGATATACTCATGCGCAGTCCAGTCAAACTTGAGCGGAGTCAGTGTGATATAACCCTGCTGGAAGGCATAAGTATCCGTACTCTCGTCGCTCGACAGCACCCGAATGCGCTCGCTTTCATAGGTCTGTCGATTGCCGGACTCCTCCACCAGTTCATAGGCGCCGGTTTGTAAATAGGAATCCCCCATGGGTCTGACCGCGACTCCCTTTAACTCGCCAGCCGGGATGTTGACCGAGACCATTACGCCAACGGGTGCGCCCTGTCGCTGATATCTTGCAACCAGTTGCGCCGCAAATTTCGCCGAGGCCTCGGTGTTAACGCCCTCTCTTTCCTGCGATATAGCGATGGCCGGTACGCCCAGATACAGCGCTTCCATTGCCGCGCCCACCGTACCCGACAGGTGCGACACGTCACCCACATTGGCGCCCCGGTTAATA
>CAVOFA010000147.1:0-5787 GCA_963694865.1 Gammaproteobacteria bacterium
CTTCTCGGCACTTCTTTTCTTTCTCATCATCGTTTTCCTCTCGGGTTGACGATGAGCTAAAAGTACCTCTTAAGCAATGGGCCAATTATGTCCAACTAGGGCTGACGGGGTACACTCGCGTAGAGTTCAGCCTATTACCGGTCTTCAGCTATGAAAATTCTATTGCCAAGAGTGATGAGCCAATGACTCGTTCCTGTTCTAATTTTTCCCTGTCAGTTTTGTTTTTGCTTTCCATTCCTCTGCAGCAAGCGAGTGGGCAATGGCGCCCCTATGATGAAAGCGCCGACCTTGCCATTCTGGCCGAGCATGAAAATCCGAGAATGCATTTTCAGCTACTTAATTCAAAGGTGCTGGACAAGAATGAACTCTGGCAAGCCTTCGCTGTAGACTTGAATCAATTCACCCCAGCCGACTACGAGGCGCTAAAACCGCTGATCCTGGAGCAAAGTATAAGTGCTCTGCAACTGGCTGTGGCAGAAGGCAGGCTAAGTTACGAGGCGCTGGCCACCTTCTATATTTATCGGATTCGCGAATTTGAATCAGATAATGGGCGCTCTATTAACGCCATCATTGCCCTCAACCCCGAGGCCATATCCCGTGCCCGTACACTGGATGAATTGCGCGGGCAAAGAGCCGACATCAATGACAGCTCGATTTATGGCATGCCGGTGCTACTGAAAGACAATATCGGATTTGCCGGGCTGCCAACAACTGCGGGTGCCGTGGCGCTGCAGAACAATGAGACCGATAATGCATTTATCACCGAACAATTAGAGCAGCAGGGCGCGATAATACTCGGCAAGGCCAATCTCAGCGAGTGGGCTTATTTCTTCTGCAACGACTGCCCCTCCGGCTACAGTGCCATGGGAGGGCAGACCCTGAACCCTTACGGACGATTCCAGTGGGGGACCGGTGGCTCCAGCGCCGGCAGCGCCGCGGCCACGGCGGCCAATTATGCTGTAGTGTCCGTAGGCTCCGAGACTTCCGGGTCGATCCTGTCGCCGGCCAGCGCCAATTCTCTGGTGGGATTGAAACCCACCACGGGCAATCTCAGTCGCATGGGTATTGTGCCTATATCTGCTTCGCTGGATACTGCCGGGCCCATCACTCGCAGCGTCGCCGATGCAGTGGCGCTGTTTAATGCCATGGCTGGCTATGACCGCAGCGACATGGCCATGCCCCTGATCAGCGACGACTTCTCTTTGCAGTATCGGACGCCAGACTTGGCAGGCAAGCGCCTGGGTGTGGTGCAAGCGCTAGCTAACAACAGTTATTACATGGCTGCCGTTGGCTTGCTGTCCAACAATGGGGCAAGCACAATCCGGCTTGAATTTTCACCGGCTCGGGATCAGCGCTTTACGCAATTACTGGGTGCAGAAATGGTGAGAGACCTGGCGCTTTATCTCGATAGATTCGCCTCCCCTGCAGTTGGGATCGCGTCTATTTCAGATTTGCAGGCCTTCAACCTGGAGGATATGGATGTACGCGCGAACTATGGACAGGGTTTAGTGGACATGATGGCTGAGCTGGATTTATCTGCTGCTGAATTAGAAATTATGCGGGAAGAAATGCAGTCTGATGCCAGGGCGCAACTGGATCAATTGTTTAGTGAATCAAACCTCGATGTATTGCTGTCCGTGAACAACCGTCACGCCGGTATCGCTGCGCTGGCGAATTACCCTGCCCTCACCATCCCCATGGGCTATGAGGGAGATGGACGACCTATCGGCTTGACTCTCTTCGCTCCGCCTTTCCGCGAGCAGGACCTCATCGATATCGGTGCCAGATTCGAGCAATTGAGCAACGCCAGGCGCGCTCCCGGAAATTTTTAATAGCTATACTTTGCCCTCTGTCTATGTAGAAATAGTTGTTGAAGATTTCTTCATGAAATGGCCCAAAGAACGAAGTTGTGTTACTGCTAAATTGCGCGCCTTTCAGTTTGCGTGAAATCTCATCAACTGACCGCAGTCGCTCTTGTTTTGGTCTTAAGGTCAGGGTTTCAGAGCAGAAATTTATAGAACAGTTTACCTATTTTAGAACTAATTGAGTAAACTGTTGCCGCGACTTTATTCCACTCGCACCGCCATTTGATAGTTGATTGGAGCTAATACATGAAAAGTAAACTCCCTGGCCTGATAGTGAGTCTGATTGTTGGCATTGCTGTAGTGGTTTTTCTCTTTACCGACTCCAATGTCAGCACCAGTTCCAGTGCTGCCAGCGCAACTATCGGCTCTGCTTTCTCGGGCAAGGTGCTAAGCGCCGCCGGTGCCACACTCGTTGGTGGTGAAGACACCGAGCCCGGCCATGCCGTTAGCGGCGCGACCGTCTACCTGGTGCCGACAACAGCCATAGACACAAGCTCGAAGATGACTGCCAGTGCTATCTACGCCGCGCCCTATCCGGCGGAGGCCTACGACGAGCCGCTGGAAGACAGTATCCGCTTGCATGGCAGCGAATTTCCCCAGGCGACGACGGACTTTGCAGGCAATTTCAGCGTAGAGCGGGTGCCAGCTGGCAACTTCTTTGTGCACGTGACGCCAGCGGCCGATGACAGCGAACACCTGCCCGGCGGGGACAAGAGTCGAGAAGCATATTCTGCATTGCAGCTGCGCAGCGAGGCCATGACTATCGAAGTCTCCAGCAGCCCTTCGCCAAGTGCCGTCGCGGTCGGCAGTTCGACCTGTCTTGCCTGCCATGATGACAAGAGTCATTGGCAGCAGACCGGCCACAAAATCGCCTGGACTGTGCCCGGTTCTCCGGGTCCGATGCAGGATCATTCCAGATTCCCGGACTTCTTCAACGCACTCGAATCCTATATTGAGACCGACGACTTCCGTGCCGGGACCCATCTCGAACTGGGCGATTACGATGCAAGCAGGGGCAATGACAAATTTAAGTTGCGCCTGGCCGGTGATGCCCGCTTACCGATCGCAAAGGTGTTTACCGACGTTTATCTGTGGCGACAAGCGACCACAGAAGCTGATGCCATAGCCAAGTATTTCATCACCATGGCCAACCGCCTCAATCCCGATGATCCTAACAGTCCAGCCCATCTGGAAGTAAAGCTGTTGTATGGCGGCGCAGTTCACGACCAGCGTTACATAGTATCTGCACCGCCTAGCCTTGGTGATAGACCGGGTTGGTACACCCTGCTGCGCTATAACCTCACTGGCAGTGACAGCAGGCTAAACCGGCAACGGCGCGTGTGGCATGACTACAAGTTTTACCTGTGGTGGAATGCCGGCGCTGACGCTAATTACGGAACCGAAGACGACGTCATCGTGGCGCCACCGGTAAACCAGAATACCATCCAGACCATGTGTGCCAGCTGTCATTTTACCGGTTGGGAGCGCTATGAAGACGAGGCCAGTGGTCAGCTCCTGGCGCGAGCCGTTAACGATGTAGGTGGTGCCATCAATATCGACGATGATCCGGAGATGGACGAGATAAATATCGGCTGTGAGAACTGCCACGGTCCCGGTTCGGAACACGTAGCCAATGCCGGCCGCAGTCGCTTCATCGTCAACCCCAAACTGTTATCGGCGGAGCGCTCCAGCGTGGTCTGCGGCAGATGTCATGATCGACGCCAGGGCTATGGCGGTGAGATCTTCGGCTATACCCAGGCGCTCAGTGCAGAGGGCGAGTTGGCGCGACCAGGCATAAGCCGGCATGAATTAATCACCAAGTTTACGGATCCAGTGAAGAAGGGCCCGACCATGCGCGGCGCCGAGACGGAATACAACATCTGGCCCGACGATATTCACTCCAGCAAACCGCATCAACAGTATTCGGATTTTATAAAGTCGAAGATGCACAGGAACGATCGCCTGTTGGTTACCTGTTCAGACTGCCACGACCTGCACGGTGGCACAGCAAATTTCCGCTGGCTCATTCACGATCAGAATGACCCCAATTCCCCCTTGTGTCAGAGGTGTCACGAGGTAGACATTAACGATCATATGCAGACCAAGCTGGGAGCCACTATGAAGGGCCATCTCACTCGCTGCATAGATTGTCACATGGCACCCACCGCAAATACAGGTGGTATCGCCGGCAGTTTCGGCCGGATGATTCGAACCCCGCCTTATGCCGACGCTGCCGAAGAAGCAAGCAACGCCTACTGGGAGGGCCCGATGCGCTCCCACGTATTCGATGTGCCACTGAAGACCAATGTAATGGTACGGGGCGTGGAGCCGGGGCGGGCGATGCCAATACCGTATACCAACTCCTGTGGCACCTGCCACGAGGTAGACGAGTTGCCGTTTAAATAACAGCGCCAGACTCGAGACAGGAACAACAGGGTAAACGCATGCATGGAAAATCCACGCCGAACGCCAAGCAGCACAAGTCGTTGCCGTCGACAGCCTTGCGCCGTGTTACTACTGTGTTTTCTGGCTCTTTTTCTCAGTAGCGCCTGGGCCTCTCGTCCCTTTGTCTCCACCGACGCCGACGTTAGCGATGACGAAGAGATTGCAATCGAGTTCGGTTATTTTAACTGGCAGCGCGCCGCGGGTGAGAACAGCTACGTCACCCCGCAGTTGGTGTTCAACTACGGCCTCACAGACACCCTGGAACTGGTCGCTGAGTTCGATGTAGAGCATGAACCCGGGGGCAACTCTCAGCTAGTCGACCCCGGACTGTTTCTCAAAAAAGTATTCAGGCAGGGTGTTCTGCAGGGGAGCGAAGGAGTAAGTTTCGCTGTTGAGGCGGGGTTGCTGCTGCCTTCCGCTATCGATGCGGAAGATCAGACGGGCTTCGAAGCCTTCGGCATTGTCAGTGGCACCGGCGCTGGCTTTACCTGGCACCTGAACCTGGGTGGCGGTGTTGATCGCATTGACCATGACGCCTTCGCCTTGTGGGGCGTGATCCTGGAACATCCGCTGACCGCAAACCTGAGACTGGTGGCAGAGTTCAATGGCGAGAGTTTGAGAAGTGAAGCCGCCGAGAACTCCGGTTTGCTTGGTGTTATCTGGGAATCTTCATCGCTACCGGGACTGAGTTGGGACCTGGGTATCCGCCGTGGTAGCAGTAGTGCAGCCCCCGACTGGGGCGCGACCATGGGTCTGAGTTACAGCTTTTGAATTGGATGAAAGGGAAAGCTGTGGCTGGGAAGCACAAACAATTCAAAAATGGCTGATTGGGGGATGGATAACTGGTTAGCTCAGTCAATGTCGTGGAGTTTTTAGAGCGCTTTCTGGATTTCAAAAGTTATTCAGTGTTCGCTGCACGATAGTTTTCGCCAGATGAAGGCATGGATTCAAATTAACATAGGCATTGTTCTTCTTATACTCCATCTATGATAGAGTCGTTAGCATTGGTATGTATCAACATTCGTCTTCAGTAGAGCCAGTTGAAGAAAAGGAATTATTGGCGAAACTCGCCTGACTTAATAGCAGACTAATTGCATATTTTTTTGCTGGAATTAGATACGCAAATGCTTCCGAACTAATGACAATTTATGATTTAAAATCGCGATTTCAGGATACGCTGCGCTCATTTTGCCGCCATCTTGCCACTAATAATGTCACGGCCAATCAAGTAACAATCACAGCTCTGCTGCTGTCTTTGCTCGGTGGATATTTTGTTTATGCTGGCTCCACCAGACACATCCTATTAATTGCTGTTCCAGCCATTTTGTTTCTACGTATGGCGCTAAACGCCCTAGACGGGTGTACCCCGTCAGCCCTAGTTGGACATAATTGGCCCATTGCTTAAGAGGTACTTTTAGCTCATCGTCAACCCGAGAGGAAAACGATGATGAGAAAGAAAAGAAGTGCCGAGAAGACA
>CAVOFA010000148.1:0-5755 GCA_963694865.1 Gammaproteobacteria bacterium
CAATCAGGGGCAGAGTCAGACCGCGATGTCTTATGGACAGCAACAACCATTGCACCACTACCGGTAGATACATCAAACACACCGGCAAAAATTTAAAAAATGATGTAGAGCGCCTGCTAAGATCCAGCGGCGGCATTCCAGGCGGCACATAGAGCTGACCTGGCTTGGCTGGCTTATCTGTGAATAAATCACTCACTATTGACTGCCCACTTGATGATATGGAAAACTGATAACTGCCTAACAGACCGGTTATGGCTGGAACTCTTTCCACAGAAAGTAAAGTCGTTCTCAACGGCTTGGGTGTTGGCATTTCGCCACAAAAGAGTCCTGCATTATCGCATTGCGCAGTCTGAGTCTCAAATTCTGCACCGGACCGCCGGCCCAGGCACATAGCTCGATTGCTTGTGTTTGCTATAACTCGCCCCAGCAGCCCCGGTATAAGTCGACACCATCTCTGGCTATGCTCCCAAGCGCACTGCTATCATCAACACCGGGCATCTAATGCAGGAACAGTTCCTCCCATGCTGAGTAAATTCCTCCTCACACTGGCGGTCATAATCGCCGCATTCCTGGTACTCAGGCAACGCAAGCTGACCCCACCTCCTGTCACAGGCTCCGATTCCAGTCGCCCTGCCGCTGGCAGCAGCAATAATTCCAGCGCTGCTGTCAGTAAACAGCAAGATGACACTCTGTCCTCCGACATGCGCTTCGCCGCCTATACATTTTTGATCCTCATGGTGGGCCTGGGAGCTACGATGTATTATTTCCGCTGGCAGGATGATCACAACATACTGACTATCAGCTTATACCGCGATAATCAGGCTGTGCCGGTGATTTATGATGTCTACAAGTACCAGCTACAGGATCGCTCTTTTATAACACTCGATGGTACTAGCGTGACGGTAGCCAGCAGCGAGCGCATGGAAGTGTCAGGATTAACCGACTAGGGCAATAGTTCTGCCTGCTTGCAAACTAATCAGAAGTCAGCTTGCAGCCGGACTACTGCTTGCTTCGAGACGATGCTCAGACCTGCGCCATCATTGTCTGCATAACTGATGATTTTTTGCTTCATCGATCGTGCCCAGAATCGCTGCAGATGGTCTGCCACCTGCAGCGCAAGCTCGTCGTTTTCAGCACTGGCGATTGTCGCGATATTGGCCGAGATCTGGTTAATCATCTTCACTAAATGCTGCAGTTCCGTGGCTGACATCACTAAGCCACCAGCCGCCTGGAATTGCTATAGACAATGTGGCGATTCTCTCGAGAGAAACCGATCAGGGTAATATCTGCCTGCCTGGCAATGTCGATAGCCAGAGAAGTGGGGGCGGAGATCGCCACCACCACGGCAATATTTCCCAGCGCCGACTTTTGTAGAATTTCGTGGCTGGCGCGACTGGAAATCAACAAGCAACCCGCTGGAGCCAGCGGTGCTTGCATTGGCCCCAATTGTTGGTGCCAGAGCATGCCTATCAATTTATCCAGGGCATTGTGTCGGCCCACATCTTCACAAACTTGCAACAGGTTTCCGTCCACATCACACCAGGCGGCGGCGTGTAATGCTCCGGTTAGTGATTGCAAGGGTTGATGGCTACTGAGAGCCCTGGTTGCCGTGTCAACCGCGGTATGGGATATGGAAAAATCGGCCGTCACAGGAACTACCGGCAAGCGCACTTGTTGCAACGACTCAGCTCCACAGAGTCCACAACCGGTACGACCCGACAGGTTACGCCGCCGATCTTTCAATTTCACGAAACACTGGCTAGATATAGTCAGCGCCACTTCGATGCCCAATTCACCCTCCTCGACACGAATTTCGTAAATATCCTCAAGCCTCTCAACAATGCCTTCTGTCAAACTAAAACCGCGGGCGAAGGCTTCTAGGTGTAACGGAGTCGCCATCATAACTGCGTGAGACACACCGTTATAAACCAGAGCAACGGCAGTTTCCGTGGCGATAGCATCGCTGCAGCTGGCATTCTCGCTGGCCGGCCAAACTTCTACAGCTCTGTTGACCACCGCCGTTGCGGTGACCTCGCTGGCAGCACTACTCTGCGCCGGTTTCTTATCGACGACTTTCCTCATCACGAGCCGGCCTCGTCCATGAGTGCAATTTGTCGTTCTGAAAACAAATCCCGGCGCCTTTGCCAATCTGAAACCGCGGTCGCTGGCTTCACCTGCACGGCGGTCACTTTGTATTCGGGGCAGTTAGTAGCCCAATCGGAGTTGTCAGTAGTGATCACATTGGTGCCGGTTTGCGGATGATGAAAGGTGGTATAGACAACACCGGCTTGCACTCGATCGGTGACGTCTGCGCGCAGCACCGTGTCTCCCGCGCGGCTTCGCAGCTGCACTAGCTCACCATCGTTAATGCCCCGGTCTTGTGCATCGTGAGGGTGAATCTCCAGCACATCTTCGTTATGCCAATGCATATTTTCGGTGCGGCGGGTTTGCGAGCCGACGTTGTATTGGGACAATATTCGCCCGGTAGTAAGTAGTAGAGGGAACCGCTTATTCACTTTCTCATCGGTGGCCAGGTATTCTGTGACGGCAAAAAAACCCTTGCCACGCACAAACTCCTCGATATGCATAATCGGCGTCCCCATCGGGGCCGCCTCCGTGCAGGGCCACTGTAATGAACCTGCCTCCTCCAGTTTCTGATAGCTAACAGCGCTAAACGTTGGCGTCAGGGCGGCAATCTCAGCCATGATTTCAGAGGGATGATTATATTCCATAACATAGCCCAGCGCGTTTGACAGAGCCATAGTGGCTTCCCAGTCAGCCTTGCCACTTAATGGTTCCATGACCTTGCGCACGGGAGATATCCTGCGTTCGGCATTGGTAAACGTGCCGTCCTTCTCCAAAAACGCAGCGCCGGGCAGGAATACGTGGGCAAATTTCGCGGTTTCATTGAGGAAAATATCTTGCACGATCAAACACTCCAGGCTGCGTAAGGCCGCTTCCACGTGTTGAGTATCGGGATCTGACTGAGCGATATCCTCGCCCTGACAATATAGCCCCTTGAAGCTGCCGGAGATGGCAGCATCAAACATGTTCGGAATTCTCAGGCCGGGTTCATTGTCAATCTTCACTCCCCAGGCTTGTTCAAACGGTCTTCGCACAAGGTCGTCGGCGACATGCCGGTAGCCGGAAAGTTCATGGGGAAAGGAACCCATATCACAGGCCCCCTGCACATTATTTTGACCGCGTAGAGGATTTACGCCGACACCTTCCCGGCCTATATTGCCTGTTAGCATAGCCAGGTTGGCGATGCCCATTACCATAGTGGAGCCCTGACTGTGTTCGGTGACACCGAGGCCGTAGTAGATAGCAGCATTATTCGCACTGGCAAAGAGTCTCGCTGCAGCGCGTATCTCGTCTGCCGCAATACCCGTGACTACCGCCATAGCATCCGGCGAATTGCGTTGCTCGGAGATGAAGGTCCGCCAGCGTGCAAATGCCGCTTGCTCACAGCGCTGGTCAATAAATGCCTTAGCCTCCAGGCCTTCTGTCACGATCACATGGGCGATGGCATTAATCAGCGCCACATTGGTGCCCGGCAGCAAATCCAGGTGATGAGCGGCGGCCACATGTGGACTGAGCACTAAATCGATGCGCCGGGGGTCAGCAACTATAAGCTTTGCTCCCTGTCGCAGACGTTTTTTCAGCCGCGAAGCAAATACCGGGTGCGCATCGGTGGGGTTGGCACCGATCACCATAATTACATCCGCTTGCTCCACCGAATCGAAGGTCTGGGTTCCCGCCGATTCACCCAGGGTGGTTTTTAGTCCATACCCCGTAGGCGAATGACAGACGCGGGCGCAGGTGTCTACATTGTTATTGCCAAAAGCCGCTCGCACCAACTTTTGCACCAGGTACGTTTCTTCATTGCTACAGCGCGAAGAAGTAATACCGCCAACACTGTCCTTACCGTATTGCTGTTGAATGGCTCGAAGTCGCCCCGCGGCAAAAGTAACCGCCTCGTCCCAGGACACTTGTTGCCAGGGCTGCTCGATACTGGATCGAATCATTGGCGTGATCACACGGTCTTTGTGGGTGGCGTAAGCAAAGGCGAAGCGACCTTTGACACAGGAATGTCCTCGGTTCGCCTCGCCACCTTTGTAAGGAACCATGCGCACTAGCTTGTCGCCTTTAAGCTCTGCCTTAAACGCACAACCGACACCACAGTAGGCGCAGGTTGTCACCACGCTGCGATCAGGCACGCCCTGATCGATCACGCTGTTCTCCAGCAACGCCGCGGTTGGACAGGCTTGCACACAGGCACCACAAGCCACACATTCGGAGTCCATGAATTTCTCATCCTGGCCCGCTACCACTTTGGATGCGAACCCTCTGCCGTCGACAGTGAGGGCATAAGTGCCCTGTATTTCGTCACAGGCACGAACGCAACGCGAACAGACGATGCATTTACTGGCATCGAAGCTGAAATAGGCATGACTGCTGTCTTTATCCACATCGCAGTGATTTTCGCCTTCGAATCCATAACGGCTTTCGTCAACCCCCAGCGCGTCGGCAGTATCCTGTAATTCACAATCTCCGTTGGCAGGGCAGGCCACGCAGTCCAGCGGATGATCGGAAATATACAACTCCATTACCTGGCGGCGGAGTTGCTTAACTTTTTCGGTTTGCGTGAGAACCACTAGTCCCTCTTGCGCCGGCGTAGTACAGGCAGCAGCAACGCCCTTGCGGTTTTCTATCTTCACCACACAGAGCCGGCAGGAGCCAAATGCTTGCAGGGAATCGGTCGCGCACAGCTTCGGAATATTGATGCCCAGTTGCATGGCCGCGCGCATGATCGATGTCCCTGCGGGCACTTCCACCTGCTTGCCGTCTATAACCAGGCTGACCATCGCTGCGGTCTGGACGGCCGGTGTACCATAGTCTTTATCAGGATCGAAAAAATGCAACATATCAGGCTCTTGTCATCGTCAGGCTTGCCATAACTTTGTAGGTGGCTCGGAAGGCCAGAGATATTGATTCATTAATCAGAGATTCCCTTGTCTGCTGGACGCTTCGAAGTCTTCGGCAAAATGTTGTAAGGCACTACGCACCGGTATCGGGGTCATCCCCCCCATTGCGCACAGCGATGCGTTTTCCATGGTGTAGCAAAGGTCTTCTAGCAAATTGAAATTGTCGGCAAGCTCCGTGCCGGCGCGAATTTTATCGAGAAGCTCGACTCCACGTACGGAACCGATGCGGCAGGGTGTGCATTTGCCGCAGGACTCGATCACGCAAAATTCCATGGAGAATCGCGCCTGCTCGCTCATATCCACCGAGTCATCGAAGGCGATGACACCGCCGTGACCAAGCACCGCATCAATTGCAATAAAGGCCTCGTAGTCCAGCGGCGTATCCCATTGACTCTCCGGTAGGTAGGCTCCCAGGGGTCCACCTACTTGCACTGCCCGCATCGGCTTGCCGCTGCGGGTGCCACCGCCAAAATCATTCAGCAGGGTGTTTAAGCTGGAGCCAAACGCCAACTCAACCAGGCCAGTATATTTTATATTGCCGGCAAGTTGAAACGGCAGCGTGCCGCGGCAACGGCCAGCCCCATAATTTTCGTAGTACTCGGCTCCCTGTGTCAGGATGATCGGCACCGTGGCCAGGGAGATGACATTGTTTACAACCGTAGGCTGAGCAAACAGCCCTGCTATCGCGGGCAAGGGTGGCTTCGGTCTTACTTCACCCCGTCTACCTTCGAGGCTTTCCAGCATCGAGGTTTCTTCTCCACAGATAT
>CAVOFA010000149.1:0-5751 GCA_963694865.1 Gammaproteobacteria bacterium
GCCGGAAAATGCACTACGATAAACAGACTAAGTTATTAACCCGGATGGGCTAATGTGCCTCTTAGATCAGAGCTAACTTTGTCCAAGATGGTTTGACGACGTACAGCATGCAACCGTTCATAGCGAGATGTTTAGTTAAGCTAGTGGACTGTTAGATTGATTCAAGCCAGTATACCTTCCACGACTTTCCCTTGTACATCTGTTAGTCGGAAGTCTCGACCCTGATAGGGAAAAGTCAGCTTGGTGTGGTCTATGCCTAACAGATGAAAAATGGTCGCGTGCAGGTCGTGCACGTCCACCGGATCCTTGGTGATGTTGTATGAAAACTCGTCGGTTTCGCCGTAGCTCATGCCTGGCTGTACACCGCCTCCGGCCATCCAAACTGTAAAACAACGAGGATGATGATCCCGTCCATACACCTCCTCGGTGAATTTACCCTGGCAGTAGACACTGCGACCGAATTCGCCGCCCCAGACCACCAGTGTGTCGTCGAGTAGACCGCGTTCCTTCAAGTCCTGCACCAATGCTGCCTGGGGTTGGTCCACGTCCCGTGACTGGTTGGCGATGCCGCTGGGGAGCCTGGTGTGTTGATCCCAACCCCTATGGAACAGCTGAATAAAGCGTACATCACGTTCTGCCAGCCTTCTGGCCAGCAGACAATTGCGAGCGAACGAGCCTGCCCTTCTGGAATCGGGGCCATAACGTTCGAAGGTGCTATCCGGTTCATCAGATAGATCGCTGAGTTCGGGCACCGAGGTCTGCATGCGATAGGCCATTTCGTACTGGGTAATACGGGTGCTGGTCTCCGGGTCGCCGAACTCGTGGCGGGTCAGCTGGTTCAATCTTGCCAGATCGTCGAGGAATCGACGCCTTGTGCCGGCGTCCACTCCTGGAGGATTTGATAGGAAAAGCACCGGATCGCCACTGGAGAGAAACTTGATGCCCTGGTGCTTGGTAGGCAGAAATCCGCTACCCCAGAGGCGATCATACAAAGGCTGGCCACCGTTGCCAGAGCCGACAGAGACCATGGCAACGAAGGTTGGCAAATCCTGATTCATGCTGCCCAAGCCATAGTCCAGCCAGGCACCGATGCTGGGCCGCCCGGCCAACTGCGCGCCGGTCTGAAAAAAGGTGATGCCTGGGTCATGGTTGATCGCTTCGGTGTGCATAGACTTGATGAAACATAAGTCATCAGCAATGGCGGCGGTGTAGGGCATCAGATCGCTTATCCAGGCGCCGGACTGACCGTGTTGGGAGAAGTTGTACACCGAGGGAACTATGGGGAATCTCTCCTGACCGGCGGTCATGGTTGTTACCCGCTGGTCGCCGCGAACTGAAGGAGGTAGATCGGTGCCGACCAGTTTCGCGAGATTCGGTTTGTAATCAAACAGCTCGTGCTGTGACGGCGCGCCGGACTGAAATAAATAGATGACCCGCTTGGCCTTGGGTGCGAAGTGCGGCAGCCCGGGCAACCCTGACAACAGCTGAGAAGCGGCAGGATTCTGCGCGTTAAGATCTTGATTAAACAGAGTGGTCAGCGCCGCCGCGCCCACAGAGGAACTAGCCAGATTAAGAAAATTGCGACGTGTGAACAGCTGCTTGCGATCAATTAATGGATTCATCGATTCGGTCCTTACTCTCTTATGCCTGGTTTTTGTATTTGGCTTTTAGTCTTCGCTTCTCAGTCTTTAGTGATGGTCCCATCGAGATTGAGGATCATGCTCGCGACCATCTGGTAGGCGGCCAGCTCGGTGATGTCGAGGGTTTGGTCCCGTGCTGACTCGCCAGCACTTACCAGTTGTAAGGCTCCTGCACGGTCTGACTTATAGCGCTCGAAATGACCGTTGAAGGCTTCGACTAAAACCGAGCGAACTGCGGACTCCGGCTCTCGTGCCGTTGCCATGCGATACATCGTTGAGACGGTTTGTTCTACGTTCAAGCCTGCCAGCATCGTGTTCTGCGCTATCGCCCGTGCGGCCTCTGCATAGGTCACATCGTTCATTAAATTCAATGCCTGCAATGGCGTGTTGGTTCGGCTGACAAGCAGACTATGAACTTCCCGTGTCGACGAGTCGAAGGTGATCATCGCGGGTGGCGGCCGGGTTCGCTTCCAAAAACTATATAAGCTGCGGCGGTACAGATCTTCACCTTGCGAGAGGCGATATTCCTGACCCCGCTCCACGATATCATCCCACAGGCCATCGGGTTGATAAGGACCCACCGACGGACCACCGATGCGTTCGGTGAGTAATCCGGATATCGCCAGCGCCTGATCTCGAATCACCTGTGCGGACAGGCGAACACGGGTGGCGCGTGCTAGCAGACGATTCTCTGGATCACGTTCCAGCAGTTGAGGAGATACCGACGATGACTGCCTATAGGTAGCACTGGTAACAATCAGGCGTTGCATCTCTTTTACATCCCAACCAGAAGCTATGAAGTTTGTCGCCAACCAATCCAGTAGCTCAGGGTGGCTCGGGAATTCGCCCTGGGAACCGAAATTGTCGGTGGACTTGACCAGGCCGGTGCCAAAATACATCTGCCAGTAGCGGTTAACCGTAACTCGTGCCGTCAGTGGATTGACTGGATCTACCAGCCAACGAGCGAAGGTCAGGCGATTCTTTTCCTGGCCTTCGGGCAGGGGCGGCAGCACCGAGGGCACATCCGGAAACACCGGTTCGGCAGGATTGTCATAGGCGCCACGGTTGAGCCGGAAGGTTTCCCGCCGTGGCTGCATCTCTTCCATAACCATGACCGTCGGGTAGCTATCCCACAATTCTTTGCGCTGTCGCTCCAGCGTTTGCAGTTGATTAAAAGCCTGGCCGATATCCGGCGGCGCATACTGGTTCAGAAAACTAAGCCGTAATTTGTCCGCTTGGGCGGTGGTTCTTTGCTCTGCAGCCAGTGCTGCTATTTCACTGATTGTCTCGGTTGTTGCCAGCACTGCCGCCTCAGCAGGGGTCAGAACTTTTCCGTAGATGCGAACATCGTCGATATGTCCCTGGAATTTCGCTTTGGAAGAACCACTGGCACCGATTCTAAAGGGTTCGCGCTGGGGCAGACGATTGCCGACCAGGTCCAGCAAGGGATTGAGTTGCAAAGGGTTGCCATCTATATAGATCTTCATCCCGCCGGTGGTCATAGTCCCATCATAGGTGGCCAGCACATGTTGCCATCTATTCAGTTGCAGGCTGTTCACTGTCTCGGCGGCGACGCCATCATCGAGGACGCGAGTGGCTAAACTCAGGCGTACTTTTCCCTCTTCAATATAGAGTCCCCAGCCTACTTCGCCCTGATCCCCCTCCCGCGCTCGCGAGAAGATCACGCCGTTATCGGCAGTCGGATATATCCAAGCTGCCAAACTAAATTCATCCACATAGTCCAGATTGGGACTGCTGCCTGCACTGATGAATCGTTCGCCATCGAAACTGGCTGCGGAACCTAACCTGCCATTGACGAAATGAGGCAGACCATTCTCCAGCGTCCCATTCACCACCTGCCCGGCATGTACTCCTGCGATATCGCCATCCAACGCGTGGTGTACTAGCAACTGATCGCTTATATTCCAGTCCACATCGGCGTCGATATCCGTGGTCGCCCCTAAAGATTCTTCCCAGATCTGTTGCGCAGCAGCTATTTGCTGTTCAAGATCGGCGAATACCTGGCGCGCGGCATCAAGCTGTTGATCGATCTCGCCGATCTCAGCCTGTTGGCTGGTCGTGGGAGCAGTAATTAATGGTGGTGCGTTGACGTATTTGAAACCCTTGCCCCGTTCCGGAATATTGTTGAAGAGGGCGGTAGCTTCATAGAATTCGGTCTGGCGGATAGGATCGAACTTGTGATCGTGGCAGCGCGCACAGCCCAGAGTCAGGCCCATCCAAATCGCCGATGTGGTGGCCACGCGATCGACAGCGTACTCGATCAGGAATTCATCTGGATCGATCCCTCCCTCGGCATTCAGGCTGTGGTTGCGATTAAAGGCCGTGGCGATGCGCTGTTCCAGTGTGGCATTGGGCAGCATGTCGCCGGCGAGTTGTTCGATAGTAAATTGATCGAAGGGCATGTTGTCGTTATAGGCATTAATCACCCAATCCCGCCAGCGCCACATGGAGCGCTCACCATCGGTCTGGTAACCATTGGTATCCGCGTAACGGGCTGCGTCCAGCCAGGCCACCGCCATGCGTTCACCGTAGCGCGGTGATTGCAGCAAGCGCTCGACCACCGTTTCGTAGGCGTCGGGGGATGAGTCATTGAGGAAGGCGTCGACTTCCTCCAGGCTTGGCGGCATTCCGGTAAGATCCAGACTCACGCGGCGAATCAGCGTGGCGCGGTCTGTTTCAGATGAGGGGTTGAGACCTTCCTGCTCAAGCCTTGTCAGAACAAAGTTGTCGATGGGGTTGTGGGACCATTCCGAGTCGGTGACTGACGGCAGGTCCGGTTGCACTGGTGCAACGAACGCCCAGTAATTCTCCCAATTGGCGCCCTGATCTATCCAAAGTCGAATTGTTTCGATTTCATCGCGGCTCAGCTCTCCACGACCATAGGGCATGCGCAAAGCTTCGTCCTGGGTGGAGATTCTCTGAAACAGCAGACTTTCTTCTGCGTTGCCTGGCACTATTACCGGTCCACCGAATCCCTCCCTGGCTTCCACCATCCCCTCCAGGGAATCGAGCCGCAGCCCCACCTGGCGGCCTTCGTTAGGCCCATGACAGGCGAAGCAGTTGCGTGACAGTACGGGGCGAACTTCCCGGTTAAAATCGACGCTGCGCTCGACGACCTGAACCGCTGAGCTCTCCTGATCGCTAAGTTCGGCGCCCCATTCGGCACCGCTGTCGATCCACTGCCGCACCCGGCCGATTTGTTCATCCGTCATTGTCAGCCCCGATGACGAGGGTGGCATGCGCTGGATGCTGTCAACATGTGTCAGCCTTTGATACAGAGTACTGGCTTCGGCATCGCCAGCTACTACGATCTCAGAGAGAAAGTCTTGAGTGTCCAGCCGCAGGTTGGCCATACGCCGAACTTCGTTTGGCCCATGACATTGGATACAGGTAGTAGCAAAAATTGGCAGGATGTCGCGGTTAAACTCGGTAGCTGCAGAGGAATTTCCTGCCTGTGCAACGGAGAGATCGCTGTGCAGCAAAACAGCAAGCACTGCGTGGAGGAAACCAACAAGCTTCAATGAGGGCCGAAAAATCATCGCCATGAAGTGCTCCGGGGGTAGAGGCAGGACATATAGCCTGCGCGTACTTAGAGAACTATTGCAGTAGAGTTTCGAACCAAGGAATAGCCGTTATAAACTGTATTAGCCCAACTGTCAGTGGTCACTAGACGTTTAATAGCTTAACGACCCTCCTTATCTACGTCAAGACCAGTCGCCTTGCATAATAAAGCACCTTTCCTAACCCTTACTGTAACTGATCGCTTGTTCGTATATTAGCGCCGCCACTGCATCAATCGAGTTCTGAGCTAGTTGCACCATTTGCGCATAGGTCTGGCCTTGAATTGGGTGAGATACAAACACACTGGCTGGGTGTATGCCCAGTGATTTGCCTTGCGCGTTGGCGGCTTCGACAAATTCGCAGGAGGCGATAAAACCTGCGGGAATTCCTCTGCTTTCCAGGTCCATGATGTCATGCAAACTGTACGTCGTCAAACCATCTTTAGACAAAAATTCGCCCTTTTGTGCAGCAGTGGCATTAGATATACAAATCTCTAAATGTCCGCTTGGGGTCGGGATTGCCACTCCAC
>CAVOFA010000150.1:0-5730 GCA_963694865.1 Gammaproteobacteria bacterium
AAGTAAGAGGATGATGATGGCTACCATCTGTACGGTGGTCTTGAGTTTGCCTGAAAACATGACGGCAACCTTGTTTCTAAGATCTCTAAGCGCCATCCATTCCCGCAGGGCTGAGATCAACAACTCGCGGGTAATAATTATAGCGGCCGCGACCATTAAAGCCTCGTAGGCAGCCACCAGCATGATTAAAACCACCGAGACTAGTAACTTGTCGGCGACCGGATCCAGGAAGGCGCCAAATTTGGACGTCTGATTCAGCTTTCTAGCCAGATAGCCATCGAGCCAGTCGGTCAGACTGGCCACTGCGAACACAATAGCGGCCAACAAGTGTGCAAATTCAGCCCCGGAGTAGTAGCAGGCGATGACTATTGGGATCATTACTATACGCGAATATGTGGCCAGGTTTGCCCAGTTCATAAAGTCCTTCGGAGTATTAAATATGTGCTATATCAGACAGTTATACTCCAAAATAGAAGTTAATAGCAATCTACTCCGGAATATTAGCGGGATCCAGAAGTGTTCACTAACCGCCTGCTAGTTGTGCAGATGCGCATATATGTTTTCGGCCAATTTCTTACTAATACCAGTGACTTTAGCAATTTCTTGCTCACTTGCCTTTCTTATTTCCTGTTGGCCCCCAAAATAGCGTAATAGCTCACGACGCCGCTTCGGCCCCAGCCCTGGTATCTGCTCTAGCGGCGATTGTGTCCGCGCCTTGCCTAGCCGCTGCCTGTGGCCGGTAATAGCAAAGCGATGGGCCTCATCCCTGACCTGCTGCAGCAAATGCAGGGCTGGAGAAGCTGTCGCTAAAGCCAACTCCATATTACGATCGCCATTACGCAGGAATAAGGTTTCCTGGCCGGCACGCCGGCTGATGCCTTTGGCGATGCCCAGTAGCTGAATCTCTGGCAGCTGGAACTTCTCAAGTATGCCATGAGCCTGGGTGAGCTGACCCTTGCCGCCGTCGATGAGGAGGATATCTGGTATCTTCGCCGCTTCCTTCATGAGTCTGGTGAAGCGTCGATCCAATACCTGCTCCATGGCAGCGTAATCGTCGCCAGCCTTGATGCCGTCTATATTAAAGCGTCTGTAATCGCTCTTGACGGCACCGCCCTCGTCGAACACCACGCAGGAGGCAACAGTCTTTTCACCTGACGTATGACTAATATCGAAGCATTCGATTCTTGACGGCGCTGATTCCAGATTAAGAACATCCTGCAAGGCCTGAAAACGCTTAACTATATTCTGTTTATTGCTGACATGCCCCTGCAAGGATTCCCGGGCATTCGTACGGGCCATCTGCACCCATCTGGCGCGATGGGCTCGCACTCGCATGGAGAGTTTAACCTTGCGTTTAGCGACGTATGAAAGCGCTGCAGCCAGTTCCTGACCACCCTCCAGCGCTGCCGGCACGATAATCTCGGCGGGAATGCTGGCGGCCTTGTCCGCGCTCAGGTAGGCCTGGGAAATAAATGCTGCCAACACCTCATTGGCGTCTGCCGCCAGCCGAAATCGAGGAAAGAAGCTCTTACTGCCAATAACACGACCGGCGCGAACGTAAATCGCGTGTACACAGACATAGGGCTGCTGTAGCTCAGCCACTAACACATCCGCGTCCCCGCCCTGGTTGGCGACGAATTGCTGTTCCCGGATGTGGCGCAGGGCGACGACCTGATCACGGATTACCGCCGCCCGCTCAAAGTTTTCGATCTCGGCGCTACGCTCCATGCTGGCACTTAACTCCCGAATTAACAGGTCACTCTTGCCCTGCAGGAACAGCGTCGAATAGCGCACGTCTGCGGCATAGTCCTGCGCTTCGATCAGGCCCACGCAGGGTGCCGTGCAGCGATCTATCTGGTACTGCAAGCAAGGACGTGACCGATTCTTAAAATAGCTGTCCTCACATTGTCTTACCTTGAAAACCTTCTGCAATACCTGAAGAGTCTCACGGGTCGCGTGGGCGCTGGGATATGGACCAAAGAAGCGTCCGCTACCCTTGCGACTGCCACGGTAGAACCCCAGTCGGGGATACTTGTCGGCCTTGCTGAGAAGGATATAGGGATAGGACTTATCGTCTCGCAACTGGATGTTATAGGCGGGACGCTGGCTCTTTATCAGGCTCTGCTCCAGCAGCAGCGCCTCGGTGTCGCTACTGGTTATCGTAACCTCGATGTTGGCAATTTTTTCAACCATTGCCATGGTCTTCGAAGCCAGGCCAGAAGCACGGAAATAGCTACTTACACGGTTATTAAGATTGCGAGCCTTGCCGACGTAGATGACTTTGGCGTCGGCGTCGAGCATCCGATAGACACCAGGCTTTGCCGTCAATGTCGTCAGATAGTGCTTGTGATCAAACTGCACTGCGGCCTGCTTTGGCATAATACTGCGTCGACTACATCAGCTGTGAAGGAGAGCGGTAAACTGTAGGGGGTTTTAGCGCGATTTGGAAGTGACTTAAGACTTAAACCACGTCAGCGAGGCTATTCTGCAGTGCCGACAATTGCTCGAGTTCGCCACGATTGTCAGTAAGGCCGTGTTTCACGGCGAGGATGGTTAACTCAACATCGCTGCGAATGCCAAGCTTTTCGAAAATCCGATAGCGATAGCTATAGACGGTTTTTGGATTAAGTTTAAGTAAATCAGATATTTCGCTTACTTTCTTACTGTCGGTTAGCATCTGTGCAATCTGTATCTCACGGCGTGAGAGTTTGTCGAATATGAAATCACCGCGCTGATTGAATGGATCCAGCCCCATCCGCGTTGCCACTTGCGGTGTGACGTAACGCCGCCCGCTGTTTACCAGGCGCACAGCCTTTAGCATCTCATCGACGGCTGCTCGCTTGGTAATAAAGGCATGAGCTCCCGCGCGGAGCATTTGCGCAGGGATTACACCGGAGGCGACCGAGGACATCGCGATCACCCGTGCGCCCGGAATTTTCTCAAGAATGGTACGAGTGGTTTCTATGCCGCCGATTCCAGGCATACCGGCATCCATGATGATTATGTTCGGACGGGTATGGGAGATAAATTGCAGCGCTTCCTCGCCGCTACCAAGTTCGCCCACCACTGCCATATCGGGCTGGTCATCCAGCAACCGCGCGATGCCGCAACGCACCAATTCGTGGTCATCGACAAGCAATATAGAAATAGGGTTTGGCGGTAATAAATTCACGTAGCAAATCTTATTGTTTTGGTTGGAGTGAAGCTCAAGCCACAGCGTTCGTAGCATAGTTAGCATGGGGTTCACAGTTAATCAAATTACTATGGGCAAAGTGATAACCAGGTCACACTTTCTTGAACTTGCAGTAAACTTACAGTGAAATTACTAAGGGATTGCCAAGGAATTGGAGCCGCTAGATGATCTGCACTTCCGGTACCAGACCAATGCCGAAACGGCTCAGTATTGAGCTGCTCATCTCCTGGGCGAGTAGCAAAATGTCTTCGCCACAAGCATGCCCCGGGTTAACCAGTACCAATGCGTGCTCATTGTGAACCGCAGCATGACCACGACTCCTGCCCTTCCATCCCGCCACGTCCAGTAACCAGGCAGCAGGAATCTTTACAAAGCCCTCCTCTTCTGTCGTATAGACGGGAACCTGTCCGTGCTCACTTTGCAGCACCTCGTATTTCTCCTGCGAAACGATGGGGTTCTTGAAGAAGCTACCGGCATTGCCTAATTCAGCGGGATCAGGCAGCTTTGCCCGCCGTATCTGGCACACCGTGTCATAGATCTGCTGCGGACTGGCATTGCCGGCGGGCAAGCTTTCCCTCAGTGCCTGGTAGTCAGTATTTGCTGGTGCATGTGCCGACAATTGAAAGCTGACCGAGAGTACTACGTAACGGCGACTGGCCTGTTGCTTGAAGAGGCTGTCGCGATAAGCAAATTCACATTCGTCCCTGGAGAATTTACGCAGCGCACCACTGTCGCGGTCCAGCGCTTCCAGTTCGACAAAGAACTGCTGCAGTTCAACCCCGTAGGCACCTATATTCTGAATCGGTGCTGCACCGACGGTGCCAGGAATAAGTGCAAGATTTTCATAGCCATGCAGAGAATTTTTCAAGCAGTATGTCACAAAGCCATGCCAGTTCTCACCACAACCGGCCTGCACCATTCCAGGCTCAGCCCGTCGGCTGATACCGCGCAGTTCCATGCGACAAACCAGACCCGGATAATCATTGATAAACAGCACATTACTACCGCCGCCTAGTATTTGTACGGACTGGCCGTTGCGGTCGGCAAAGTCCAGTGCCTCACGCAAATCCTCAACACTGCGAATGCTGGCAAAATAGTCCGCTATGGCTTCCACCCCGAAGCTGTTATAGGGGGCTAACTGCACCCGCTGCTGTATTAAATCGGTGTTGCTCATATCGAAAAATGCCGCTCGCGGATATGTTGGAGCAAGCCATCGCTGGCGTCTTTTAGCAGGTCCAGCACTATATCAAAGCCCGCAGGACCGCTGTAGAAACCATGAGCTAGCCAGCGGCCAAGAGGCTGCGCACAACTTCCAGATCACGCTCGGTGTCGACACCAGCAGGTACCGGGTGCGCACAGAGTGCGACCTGAATTTTGACGCCGTTGCCGAGCGCACGCAGCTGTTCCAGTTTTTCCTGTATCTCTAACTCGGAAGCCGGCCATTGCACAAACTGATTCAGCGTCGACACCCGATAGGCGTAGATGCCTATGTGGCGTAAACAATTTCTGGCTGCTGCCATTCCCTGCCAGGGAATGGCAGCACGACTGAAATACAAGGCCATACCTGAATTGTCGATGACGACTTTAACCGCGTTGGGATCGTCAATGTCTTCCTGAGAAGAGATCGTTTCGCACAGTGTGGCGATGCCGGCGTCAGTATTAGCTGCCAGGTTGTCCGCCACCTGATTGATCGCTGCCGGGGGAATTAGCGGCTCATCGGCCTGCACATTCACTATTATATGCGCGTCCGAGAAGGCTAGCTGCTGCGCCACTTCCTGCAGCCTGTCGGTACCTGAGCGATGCTCGGCAGAAGTCATACAAACCTTGGCGCCGAAAGCTTCTGCCACAGATTTAATGCGTTCATCATCGGTGGCGATATAGACCGCATCGGCAGCACTGGCCTGCGCCCGCTCGAAGGTGTGCTGGAGCATCGGTTTGCCGGCAATATCCAGCAGCGGCTTGCCTGGCAAACGCTTAGCCGCATATCGAGCAGGAATGACGACGGAGAAAGTCACCGCTGCGTGTCTCGCTCAGCCGATGAGAGTTTGCGGGCTTCATTGCTCAGCATCACCGGCACATCATCTCTGACAGGAAATGCCAGAGCGTCAGTAAGACACAGCAGCTCAGCTGCTTTTTTATCGTAGCGCAGCTCCCCCTTGCAAACGGGACAAACCAGAATACTCAATAGTTTTTGATCCAGCATAAGAAGCACCCCTTGACAACGCATGAATGACAGACTTTAAGGTGCTCGCAAGCTACTTAGCCGAGTCCAAAGACTGTCCAGAAAATCTTGTGGTAGTTGCACATCCACCGCCAGATACCAAAAATTCGGGGTTGCGAACTGCTTGCATTTTACCGCATCTTTTTCCGTCATTACGACCGGTTGCTGCATATCAATACCCCTGTCTTCGAAATCGCTGGCACGAAATAAATGATGATCGGGAAAACTGATTTTTTCCAGCTGATAGGGAAGCTTGTCCAGAGATTGGTAAAAGCGCTGCGGGTTTCCAATAGCAGACACAGCCTGAATTTTACTG
>CAVOFA010000151.1:0-5705 GCA_963694865.1 Gammaproteobacteria bacterium
TCAACATTGCTTCGAACCGACTCTTCACGTCTGAATACGGTTTTTATCTGCTCTATACTTTGCGGGAATGTCCTGTAGTTCTCCGTTTGCAGATAGAGAGGGTCACCGATGAATTGGCTGCGCAGATTAGCAATATCGGCCTGAATATCATTCTCGGGTAGTTCGATATAGATCATTTTGGGGTAGCCCCCTGAAAAACTGTCCAAAATCGAGGAATCCTTGCCGAGGTCCTCAAAATCCTGGACTGCCAGGCTGTAAAAAGTATCGTATGAGAGCACCACCGCAATAGGTCGCTCCTGGTAAACTATCCACATTCCCCCCACCATGCAGACGACCTGGGCAAAGACGATACAGCTCAAATCAAATTTCAATCCAGGTTTACCCAGCTTGAAGACTACTAGCGTGAGCAAAGGCCCCAGCACCAGGTCTACCCCCAAAACGATACGTAAACCAGTCCAACCCCCGTCTATGCTAAAGAGGATCCCGGGGTACCAGAGCAATAGAATAATGGCCAGCAAGACTAAAAATACAGCCAGACTAATGGAAAAATGGATAGCACTGGCCTGCCATCGACTCATCGCTTCTCACTCCCAATAGTGCTTAATTTGCAGTGGTCTAAAGCCATTTGGCAATCATAATCTATAATCATGGGAATCACATAAGTATCATCTCTTGCTTACGGCAGACACGGGAAATGACAGCAAATATTAGTGGCATAGCCGGTCGACTGGTTGCGGATAAGCTACTGGAAAAACCGCAAGCTATAGCCGCACTCAGTGTAGCGGCAGAGCACAATATTTCTTTGCTTACGCACCTGCTTAAGCAAAAACTCCTGCCCGAGAGAGCCATCGCTGTGGTAGCGGCGCAAGAATTTGGCGCCCCCTTATTCGATCTCTCTGCCTTTGATCTGCAACATTGCCCGGACCAACTTGTGGATCTTCAACTCATTAAACGGCATCAGCTTTTGCCTCTGTGCCGTCGCGGCAATCAGCTTTATGTAGCCATCTCCGACCCCAGCAAATTGGCAGCGATCGAAGAGATCAAATTTCATACTGGTATCAACATTGAATTAGTAGTGGTTGCTGCCAGCGGATTGTCTACCACAATTGCTGAGTTCCTACAGCACCAGGAAAGTGCTCAGCTTGTTACTGCCAGCCTCGATGATCTGCAAAGTGACGGATTTAATATTGCAACCACTAAAGATGAATTAATCGATGAGCCTCTTGCTGCCGTCGATGAAGCCCCTATTGTCAGATTCGTAAACAAGCTACTGCTGGATGCCATCCGGGCAGAAGCATCGGACATTCACATCGAATGTTATGAAAAAACCTACCGGGTGCGGTTTCGAATCGATGGCATTTTACAGGTCGTTAGCTGTCCTCCAATTCACCTGGCGAATCGCATAGCCTCTCGCATCAAAATCATGGCGCTGCTGGATATTTCAGAAAAGCGCATCCCGCAAGATGGTCGAGTCAAAATACGGCTATCGAATACGCGCAATGTGGAACTGCGAGTGAATACCCTGCCGACCTTATGGGGTGAAAAAATTGTATTGAGACTACTGGATCCCCGCAATGCTCGCATCGGCATAGATGCACTCGGCTTCGAAGAAAATCAGAAGCAACAGTATCTACAGGCATTGAATTTGACCCAGGGACTGATCCTGGTTACCGGTCCTACTGGCAGCGGCAAGACCATTTCTCTGTACACTGGACTGAATATTTTAAATTCTCCAACTCGAAATATTTCTACCGTAGAAGAGCCGGTGGAAATCAATCTGGAAGGCATAAACCAGGTGTCGGTAAACGAGAAACTAGGGCTTGGATTTGCCTCATCACTTCGTGCCTTTTTACGCCAAGACCCGGATGTAATTATGGTAGGCGAGATACGGGATCTGGAGACCGCCGAAATAGCAGTCAAAGCAGCGCAAACAGGACACCTGGTGCTAACAACTCTACATACCAATAATGCTTCTGAAATCCTGACCCGATTGAGTAGTATGGGAATCCCTGCCTACAATCTTGCCACTACTCTGGTATTAATTATCGCGCAACGACTGGCCAGGCGGTTGTGCAACCACTGTAAAGAAAGTGTAGAACTTCCCAAAAAACTACTCATAGCGGAAGGATTTACTCCGGTTCAGCTTAAAAATTTGAAATTATTCAAGGCCAATGGCTGTGATCACTGCAATAAGGGCTACAAGGGCAGAGTTGGAATCTATGAACTGGTTCCTGTATCTAGTGAGTTATCCTGGCTTATTATGACAGGTGGCAATTCCCTGCAGATGGCAGAGCAACTGAAAACTGAGGGCATACACGACCTGAGGCAATCTGCGTTGTTAAAAGTGGCCCAGGGACAGATCAGTCTGGAGGAAGCAAACCGGCTGACTTAATACATTCATAGAGGTGACGTGTTATAATCTCCTCTATACGAAATTCTGTAAATACATTCGCTGAGGTGCGCTATGGCAACTGAAGCAGTACAAAATATTTATCTCTGGCAAGGTACGGATAAAACCGGCAATAAGACCAAAGGTGAAATACAGGGCAGCAGTCAGGCACTGGTTAAAGCTCAACTGCGAAAGCAGGGTATTAAACCGACCAAGGTTAAACGCAAGTCCAAGGACTTATTCGCGCCGAGAAAACAAAAAATCAAACCGATGGATATCGCCGTGTTTACCCGCCAATTGGCGACGATGATGAAATCCGGCATCCCCCTGGTGCAATCCTTCGAGATAGTGGGTGAAAGTCTCGAAAACCCATCCATGCGGTTGCTGGTGGCAGAGGTTAAGGATGACATTGCAGCGGGTAATAATTTCGCGGATTGTATTCGTAAACACCCGCGTTATTTCGATGATCTGTTCTGCAATCTGGTAGAAGCTGGTGAGCAATCTGGTGCATTGGAAACAATGCTGGACCGATTGGCCATGTATAAAGAGAAGTCCGAAGCCCTCAAGGCAAAGATCAAGAAAGCGATGAACTATCCTATCGGTGTGGTCTGCGTAGCACTGGTCGTAACCGGCATACTTCTGGTTAAAGTTGTACCGCAATTTGCCGTGACTTTTTCCAGTTTCGGCGCCGAACTTCCCGCATTTACCCTGCTGGTACTCAATCTTTCTGACCTTGCCATTGCCCACTGGTGGAAAGCCATAATATTACTGGTTGCGGCTGTCTATGCCTTTAAGGAAGCCAAGCTAAAGTCGAAAAGGTTTGCCAATTTCGTCGACAGATTATCATTAAAACTGCCTATCGTTGGCCCTATCCTCAACAGTTCCTGTTACGCCAGATTTACCAGGACTCTTTCAACCACCTTTTCTGCGGGTGTACCGCTGGTGGATGCCGTGGAATCTGTAGCAGGTGCCACCGGTAACATCGTTTACTCCACCGCCACCAGAAGAATCAAAGATGATGTTACCACCGGGCAACAACTGAATTTTGCTATCAAAAACACCACACTGTTTCCCACCATGATTGTGCAGATGGTCGCCATTGGCGAAGAGTCTGGCGCTCTGGATTCCATGTTGGATAAATGCGCCGTGTTCTTTGAAGCCGAAGTGGACAATGCCGTCGATGGTTTAACCGCTCTCATGGAACCTCTAATTATGGCGGTTCTGGGTGTTCTCGTCGGTGGTCTAATGATTGCGATGTATCTGCCCATCTTTCAACTCGGCGCGGTTATGTAATCCCGGGTGCCCCTGATTAATGAATCAATATCTTTGCGCGACCTGAAACGTGCTTCTGCATGGCAATAATTCAACTTCTCTCTGCCAATCTAATCGCGCTGATTTTAGTTTGCGTTGTATTTGGGCTAATAGTTGGCAGCTTTCTCAATGTGGTTGTCTACCGCCTGCCGATCATGTTGCAGCGAGAGTGGAAGCAACAATGCTGCGAATACCTGGAAATAGAAAATACCACTAAAGACGACAGTGACGAATCGCCGGCAAAGTTCGCCGTTTTTAACCTGCAAAAACCCGACTCACACTGCCCGCACTGCAATCACAAGATCAAGCCCTGGGAAAATATCCCGGTGTTGAGCTATCTGTTTCTCGGCGGCAAGTGCGCCAGCTGCAAAGCTAAAATATCTCTGCGTTATCCCGCGGTGGAGTTAGCAACTGCGGTGCTATCTGTCCTGGTGGCACTTACATTCGGCGCTACCTGGCTGACTCTGCCTATCTTGATCTGTACCTGGTGTCTGCTGGTACTGACGCTCATCGATTTTGACCACCAACTCTTACCCGACAATATCACCATGCCGTTATTGTGGTTGGGCCTAACCGTCAACGCCATAGACCTGGGCTTCGGGGTGAGCCTGCAGCAAGCTGTTATAGGCGCCATCGCCGGGTATTTATCTCTGTGGAGCGTGTATTGGGTATTCAAACTTGCCACTGGTAAGGAGGGCATGGGTTACGGCGACTTCAAACTACTGGCGGCCCTGGGCGCCTGGATGGGTTGGCCGGCATTGCTTCCCATTATTATTCTTTCATCCCTGGTCGGGGCTGTGTTCGGTATCTTCGTGATTGTGGCGATGGGTAGAGACCGGTCCATTCCCATGCCCTTCGGACCATTTCTCGCTGGCGCTGGATTTCTTATGTTGATTTGGGGGCCTCAAATCAATGCATTCTATGTCACCACCTTCGCCTCATGACGCTAATAACAAATTGGCAAACAGTTCACCGACAATGAACTGCAGATACGTTGTTGGCCTCACTGGCGGTATCGGCAGCGGCAAATCTACTGTCGCTGATTTTTTTGCCGATCAGGGTATTCAATTAGTCGACGCCGATTTGTTGGCGCGAGAAGTAGTTGAGCCTGGATCCGCTGCCTTACCCCGGATCGCTGAACATTTTGGCGCTCGCATTCTGCTGGCAGATGGGTCACTGCATCGGCAGTTACTCCGAGAAATAATTTTTTCAGATGCAGCCGAAAAATCCTGGCTGGAAAACCTGCTACATCCCGTGGTCTCTGACCTCATGAAGTCCCGCATATCGACCTGTGCATCACCTTATTGCCTGTTGGTTTCACCGTTGCTGTTAGAAACCCCCCAGCACGAAATGGTGAATCGAATTCTGGTAGTAGACGTACGTGTAGAGACGCAGTTGGCGCGAACACTGAAGCGTGATCAAAGTGATGCCAACACAATCAAAGCTATCATCGCATCCCAAATAAGCCGCCAGGATCGCTTGCAAAGAGCCAACGATATTCTAGATAATGAACTTGGTCTGGAGCAAATCGAGACTCAGGTTCAGCACCTGCACCAGAATTATTTGCGAGTTGCAAAGGAGTCCTGTGGATAATAAGCGAACCAAGACCGTGAATTGCCCCACCTGTCAGAAACCGGTGCAGTGGCTTGAAACCAACCTGCATCGGCCATTCTGCAGCGAGCGCTGCAAATTGATTGATTTTGGTGAATGGGCTACGGAAAAAAAACGACTGCCCGGTGCAACGGTTTTTCCTGACGGAGAAGAGGAGCTGCCTCTACAATAACCCAGGGCACCTCTGAACAATGCAGTGATGCCTTAGTTATAGCGGCGTCCCCGTTATATTCGGCAAAGACATCCAATAGAATTTGCTACTGGGGTCGTGAATTTCGTTCTCGAGAAACAGTAGCAACAAGTCCCCATCTCGAGACAGCCTGATCTTTCGAATACTCTCACCTTCGATTAATCCCAATTCGAATTCTTCGAGAATCAGGTGAGTGACGACATC
>CAVOFA010000152.1:0-5650 GCA_963694865.1 Gammaproteobacteria bacterium
CGATATACCAATTCGTTATCATAATACTGAAAAGTGGTATAGCTAAAAATGAGACAATATTAAGAATAAGTTTCATAGGCGCTAATAACCGAATTAGAGTTTTACAATGCCGGGTTAATCTTATATCAGACCTCCAAGAATCCTTCTAGTCTAAGAGGAGGGAATACATACCCTGCTAGACAGCCTCAGAAGGCTTTGAAAAAGCTCTGCTGAGCATAGCAATAATTTGAAGGTTTGTCAAGTGATATGGACGAAATAAGAGTCGAGGAGCAGTCTTGATAATCTGGAAGTGCCGCCAATCTCGTCCAATCATACGAAAATGGCACAAGCAACCATGAAAGCCGGTTTCCTTTAATACGTTTATTTCATTAACTCTAAAAAATGAGGCAGTAACTAATGAAGAGTAAATTTTACAGTTATGTAATTTCAGTTCTACTTCTTTTACCAACAGCGACAACATTGGCCCAAAATGAAGAAAGCCTGATGACTTACGATCTGGCCACAAGGGCTATGGATGCCGCCGAGGGCTATGCACGAGAGCAGGGGTGGAACGTAACGATACTGATCACAGATCAGAACAACAATCCGGTGATGCTCCGACGTATCGATGGAGCTGGTGGTCGTACTTTTAACTTCGCGACTGCCAAGGCATTGGTCGTCAACGAAACTGGTCTCACCTCCGGCGAGTATGGCCGTAGAGTGGAAGCTGGCGATATGGAAGAAATCGAGGGTGGAGTCACATTCGCAGGTGGAGTTCCTGTTTACCGCACCGGCCAACGAATCGGAGCCATTTCAACCAGCGGCGTTAGAGCAGCCCAAGATGAAGAGGTCTCCATTGCTGGTGCGGAAGTGATTGGTAGCATTTCAAACTAGACAGGCATTAAAAGCAAAGCTAACAGAGGAAGGTCTGGTGAACTTCACTATATATCAGGAAATACAGAAACGGATGGAAGACCAAAAGAGAAGGGATGAAGCGGAAGGATACAGAAAAGAAGAATACAAACGTAGATTGGAACAGAAACTAAGCGCCGAAAGAAAACGAGAATAATGCCTAACGATTGGCCAGAAGAAAGGTAACCCTACAATGCAAGATTTCGCTAGTTATAGAAACACCCCGAATTCAGTGGCTTCTGAAGCCAACAGTACTGCTTGGACTCCTGATGTTCCCAGCATTATCTTCGGAGTTCTTATAGGCGTCTTCGTGGCCTTCACAGGCTTAAAGGCAGCCGAGTATAGGGCAGACCAAGCAGTGTTTGTGGAGGTTCCGGCGGTTGAGGTATCGACAACGTTAACCGTCCAAAGCGTATCTATTGGCTCTTCAGTCCTAGATAGCTGCACTCCCCCCTATTTCCCAAGTAACCGCCCAGTCAGCACCTCATCCTAGGGGTACACCCCGATAAGTAGGCGCTATAGGCTCCGCAGTCCCCAAGGCCGTAGGAGGTCCTCAGAGGCCTGTGAGGCGTTTTAAGGGTAAAAGTATAGGGGCAGGTAGGGGTTGCTCAAGAACAGCGCAATGAAGCTGTAGTGAGCTTACACTGGATTGGGGTGTTTGTCAAGACTTGGCGTTAGGGTGACGCTTGGTAGACATAGTTGCAGTGCCGCATCCTTAACAATCTCCAGCGCCTTATCAATACTTCACCGTCCTCATCAACTACACAGGCCAGCCTAGTGCCTTTTCAGCAGTGTGCATCAGCTCCAAATAAGAGTACGATACCCACAGTCCGTGCTTTTTCTAGGGCTTTATAACAAAGGATTTCTCATGAAAAGAATAAATTTGATATTGCTATTCGCTTTAGCACCTCTAGCTCTTGGGGCGTGCGCCTCGCGAGCAAGTAGCATAGCTCCTGTGGCTGTTGCTTCTTCAGACTATGAAAACGTGTCTTGTGACAATGCCAGATCGCTTTTGGTAACTGCGAGACAAACAGAAAACGCACTAACAAGAAAACAAAACAATGCTTCTTTGGGGGACACTGTTGGCGTTGTCCTGCTGCTCTTACCCGTTGGCTCAATATTTGGTGCTGATGTATCTGGTGAACTAGCCGCCGCAAAGGGTGAAGTCATTGCCTTAGAGAGAAGAGTTGCTACGGGTTGTTAGGCTCTCTTTCACTTCCTTGCTGGATCATGAAAGCCCTATGGGGACACAGTTGTATTAATGTTCGCTATTGGCCGAGAGCTGCCCTTCGTAGCTCTTAATTCTGGCAATTAGTAGAGGTCCGCTTCCCACCCCTAAGCAGACGTTAGCCTTTCTCGTGAGGCTGCGCCTACAGTGACAATACTGCGATCACGATAGGCCGCCCCCGTCTATAAAGAAGCCCCCTTTTTTTTCTAAAACAGCTCTTCGCAAGTCTAAGCAGCTACAGTGACAATCCCGCAAAATCAAAACAGACCCCCGGGGGGTTAAATAGGGCTGCCCTTGTTTCCCAGTAACCGCCCAGCCAGCACTCCACCCTAGGGGTACACCCCGATAAGGCAGAATGGTTCCATTGCACCCATAAACGTACTATTGTGTTCGAACGGTTAGGTATTTCTGAGAACAACCTTATGAAACTACTCATCTCTACGTTCTTCATCTTACTGCTGCTTGGATTTGGAGGCAGTTCTTATGGGCGCGCGGTGATGCGCACTTTTAAATCTTCAAGCAAATAAAAAAGAGTAAAGATATATGAATAAAGAAATAGGCAAACACTGTTTAAGCATGCTTTTACCAGCTATATTTTTATCTTGCTCTGCTAATACGGGGGAAATGTTTGGGGAAGCTGCAGGAGAGTGTCTGGGCCATGCTGACAGAACCTGGCCAGTTTATAAACTGGCTTGCACCCGGTGAAATTGAGTTGAAAAAAGGCGGCGTGGCCAGACTAAATTTTACCGACAGCGGTATCGTTATCGACAGCATCGTCAGCGAATATGAAGCACCAGGGTTACTGCAGTATTCCTGGAGTAGTGGTGACGAACCGCAACGCCCGGTGCGTTGGCAGCTGGATACGCTGGCAACTGGCACGCAGTTAACACTCGGCCTGGCAATTCCGCAGGGCGAAGATGTTGCCCGCTCTTGTGCTGGCTGGGAAGCATACAATAAACTGATTGGCGCTTAGCCTTAGCCATTAATTAAGATCGGCTGTAAGCTGGCATCAGCGCACAATCCAGAATTGCACGTCCTGCTCTTCCAGAAACGCTTCCGCCCCGCTGCCCTGCAGCATGGCAAAGGTTGCCAGCATACCGGCCTGGGTACAATTAGCGGCGGCAACTGTGACGGTTAATGGTAGTTCTTTTATAGGCCAACCTGTGGTCGGATTCAACACATGGCCGTAGCGTTTACCAGCGGCAATCAGATAGCGTTGGGTGCTGCCACTGGTTGCCAGCGCCCCGCTTCTCAGCTCCAATAATTCGTCCACGCGATTGCTCTGATCGTTTTTATCAATACCAATCCTCCAGGGTATATCCGCATTGGGGCTGCGATTACATACCATGTCGCCACCAAAATTGACCAGCATGGCAGCATCAGATTTTCTTAGTAGCAGCTCCAGGGTACGGTCTACGGCGTACTCTTTGCCGATTCCACCCAGGTCTATTTGCATACCGGCGGGTAGCGTGAATTCTGGTGAATGCCACTGGGCTTTTTCTAAGCCAATGAACGGTAATAACGCATCGATAGTCTCCTGCAAGGGTGGGGGGCTGTCGGGATTAAAACTCCAGGCTTGGCGCAAGACACCCGATGTTATGTCAAACAATCCGTCGGTGAGCTCATAGCACTGATAGGCAAAGTCGAGCAGTTGACTCGTTTCTGCATCGAGTCTTAGTGAATTGCCGGCGCAGCTGTTGATGCGGGCAACGACGTTGTCGTCGCGATAACGACTGTATTTTTCTTCGATGCGCCAGGCCTCGCTGGCGGAGAGCTGCAACAGCTCCTGAGCCAGCAGCTCATCATCGATGGCCATCAGTAACTCACAACCGCTGGCCATCGCATCGAACTGACCAAGCCACACCTCCCCCTTTCGCTCCAACTGGGTCGGCCGATTGATCGCGGGCATCAGGCGTGTCCTAAAAACTGTAGGAATAACTAAACTGTACTATCGTCGCCTCCAGGTCGGGAAAAAGATCAAAATTGTTCTGAATCCCGATGGGATTGCCTACAGTATCACCGGTCTGATCGTACAATTCCAGGCGCAGGCTAATCTCGCTGCGCGCATTCAATCTATAGCCAAACTTGGCGCCGTAAGTAATACCATCAAACGCGCCAAGCCTTGGATCGGCACTGGCAGCAGCGGGCAGCACCTGACCAGACACCAGGCTGTGAGTATAAAAGTCTGCTTCTTGCTGCGTGTAGTAGCGCAGATGTGGTTCTACATAGAATTTATCGCTGAGGTCCATGCGGTATCGAAAATCGGCGGTGTGAGATGCTATATCCCAGTCGTCCCACAAGTAGCGATAGGAAAAATCAATCACGTTGCCGTTTCCCAGGCCGTATTTGGTTTTCCAATAGACGCTGTGTTTGTCCCTGGTATCGGGCCGACTTTCATGCAGATACGACAGTGTCTCACCGCTAACGCCGTCTACCTGCGACAGTATCTTGTAGGGCTCGGTGAGATAGCCATCGGAACTGCTGAAGGAATAGTTGAGCTGCATAAGTGTCTTGCGATTAATGACCTGGGTCACACCTAGCAAAATATCGGTAACCGTCTTGTCGTCATTCGTATCCAAGCGCGGTTGTGCCCCTTCCAACAACGACGTTGCTGCAAACGGTATGGGTATGTCACCCTCCGGATCGATGCTGTCGCTGACGAAGGCCAGACCGAAGGAAACCGTAGTATTCTTGTTGTTGAAATCTCTGGCCACAGAGGCGTTGAACCCCATGGACGTGTAATCGTATTCATCGGAGTAGGCCAGACCTGCAGATATGCGCGTCAGCCTGTCGAGAGGAAACTGGTATTGCACGCTGACCGCAGAGCGGCTGTCCTTGAAGGTATCATCCAGAGGCTGGTCGCCGGCGGCAATGTCATAGGTGCTTCTGCCTGAAGGCCGGGCGAAGGTCTGTACACGATCGGTAATTGTTGCACCGTTAGGCGACGCACCGCTCAAGGAATCCGAAGAAAGCTTCGGGTCACGCTGACCACCGGCTCTATTGCCCTAACTCTGTCCTTCTCATCGTAAGCCAGCACCGCAGATTCAATAGTCCAGCCCGGTACAGACTGCGCGAGGGCGGCTTGATTCAGGAGGCTACAGGTTGCGGTCGCAAGTAATCCGCTAATCTTGCCCGCGGATTTTTTCAGTTGCATCCGCAACCTCCGCCACCAAAACTGGATCCGGCACTGGAGGCTTCTTTACTAAAATAGATATGGTCATCGAAGCTGGCTTCCAGAGGGTCGCTGATGATTTGCATCTCATCTTGCGCCAGGATGCCACGCTCCCAGGCTTCAACCCCCAGTTGTGAACAGGCGCTCATGAATAAGCCCAGTAGAAATACCGCTATTATTTTCTTCATCCTATTTATCTCCAGAGTCTGGGGGACTGAAATCTTCGTATATCGACCTATTCGTATTTCGACCTATAGACCGCATGCTCACCGGTGTCCAGCGTGTTGTAAACATTTCTAAATTAACAAAACTTTCTTAAGGTTTTCTTAAGATAGCTCAGCATTTGCGCTATTGCTTAA